>JAJXWF010000154.1 GCA_021781735.1 Actinomycetes bacterium | reverse complement strand
CAGCTGCGGATCGTCGCGCAACTGCTTGACCAGTTCCGGCAGTTCCTCGCGACGCACGTGGAAGGTGATCTCGCCGCGGTCGATCACGATCCGGCCGGTGCTGAAGTCGGGAACCAGTTCGCCCATGCGCGCGGCCACCAGGTCGAACCATCCGCCGAACGGGGGCTGGCTGCCGGCCGGCATCTCCACCGTGCGTCGCACTCCGCCGTAGCCGGAGGTGTCGCCGGTGCCACGGCTCCACATGCCGTCGCGGCGTCCGATGACCTCCGGAGTGGTGTCGGTGCCGAGCGGAGCGAGTTCTCCCGACGTCTGGGCATCCTCGCGCTCGACGCCGGCCTTGGGAGCCGCCTCGGGGTCGGCGACCCGATCCGAGACGGTCTTCTCCTCATTGCTCACGTCTGTCTGTCCGGGCTTCGGCCCGGCACCCGACGCCTGATCACTCATCGCATGAGGCCCTTCATCTCGTGGGTCGCGGGCGCCACGAGGGCCACCTGCTCCGCCTCCTCCTGAACCCGCTTCATGTTCGCCCCGATCGGCATGTGCTGGATCTGCTGGCGCAACTTGAACATGGCGTCGATCAGCATGTCGGGACGCGGCGGGCAGCCGGGGATGTACATGTCGACCGGCAGGAAGTGGTCGCAACCCTGCACCACCGCATAGTTGTTGAACATGCCGCCGCTGCTCGCGCACACGCCCATGGCGATGACGAACTTCGGGTTGGGCATCTGGTCGTACACCTGACGCACCACGGGCGCCATCTTCTGGCTCACCCGGCCCGACACGATCATGAGGTCGGCCTGGCGCGGCGAGGCACGGAACACCTCCTGGCCCCAGCGTCCGGCGTCGAACCGCGGGGCACCGTAGGCCATCATCTCGATGGCGCAGCACGCGAGGCCCATCGTGGCGGGCCAGAACGACGCCTGGCGCATCCACCCGACGATCCCCTCGACGGTGGTGAGCAGTACCCCTGTCGGGATCTTCTCTTCGATTCCCATATTCGTCAGTCCTTCCGCTCGGTCCCGTCAGTCCCAGTCGAGTCCGCCGCGCTTCAGCACGTATACGTAGGCGACGAACACAGTGGCGACGAAGAGCACCATCTCGACCAGGGCGAACGCACCCAGCTTGTTGAAGCTCACCGCCCACGGGATGAGGAAGACGATCTCAATGTCGAAGACGATGAACAGCATCGCCGTGATGTAGTACTTCACCGGGAAGCGGCCGCCGCCCACCGGCTGTGGTGTCGGCTGGATGCCGCACTCGTACTTGTCGTACTTGGCCCTGTTGTATCGCTTGGGTCCGACGTTGAGGCTCAGGGCCACCGACACGACGATGAACAGAGCCGACAGGATGATCATCCCCACGATGGGGATGTAGGCGTTGCTCACACCGAACCGCCCTTCCGGATACGGGTTTCGTTGCCCGGGTCGTTGTTCCCCATTGTTGTCCCCTCAACCATGGCCGTCATGCGGGCGGCACGATTCTGGTCAGGGTGTTGATGGACGTATCCATCCAGTCACCGCCACGCCTGTCGGTCAAATTGGCGAGCAGCTTGTGCACCAGTTGCATAAGCGTGCGCCGGGGCAGGCCGTACTTGACGCAGACACGCATGATCGTCGGATTGCCGATCAGCCGGGCGAACATGTGCCCCAGCCGGAAGTACCCGCCGAACTCGCTCGTGAGGTGCGTGGCGTAGCCCTCCAGCGCCCGCTCGGCAGCCGGCGTCCCGATACCGCGGGAGTGTGCCTCGGCGAGCGCGTCGGCCGCCATCTCGGCCGCCTCGAGCGCGTAGTCGATGCCCTCGCCGTTGAACGGGTTGACCATGCCGCCGGCGTCCCCGACAAGCAGCAGGCCCCGGCCGTAGGCGGGCTTGCGGTCGAATCCCATGGGCAGTGCCGCACCACGGATGTCGCCGATCCGGTTGTCGTCGGTGAGTCCCCACTCGGGCGGGGTTGCGGCCAGCCACCGGCGCAGCATGTCGCGGTAGTCGGTCTTGCCGAAGGCGCCCGACGTGTTGAGGATTCCCAGCCCGACGTTGACGATGCCCCCGCCCATCGGGAAGATCCAGCCGTAACCGGGCAGCACGTTCGACCTGCCCGGCTCGCCGTCCCACAGTTCGAGCCACGATTCCATGTAGTGGTCGTCGCCGCGGGGACTGCGGTAATAGGCGCGCACAGCCACGCCCATCGGCCGCTTGTCGAGCTTCTGCACGCCCATGGCCACACCGAGCCGGGACGAGACGCCGTCGGCGGCCACGACGATCGAGGCGCGGTACTCCTCACCCGACCGGGTGCGCACGCCGACGATCCGCTCGCCCTCGAGGATCGGCGCGACGACATTCGCCCCTTCGACGAGGGTGGCTCCGCACGTCTGAGCATGCCGGGCCAGCAGTTCGTCGAGTTGCATGCGGGCGCAGGTGAGCCCGAAGTTCGGGAAGTCGGTGAGATCGGGCCAGGGCATCACGAGGTCGGTCGTGCCCCCTCCGGTGACCTTGAGGCCCTCGTTGCGATGGAACCCGTTCTCGGGGGTCAGGTCGACGCCGAGCTTCGTGAGCGCGCGCACCGCCCGGGGGGTGAGCCCGTCACCACAGATCTTGTCGCGCGGGAAGGTGGACTTCTCGAGCAGGATCACCGATAGCCCGCGCCGCGCGGCGTGGGCGGCGGTGGCAGCACCACCGGGACCAGCACCCACGACGATCACGTCGGCGTCTGGCATGCAAGCTCTCCCGGGAAAGTCAGGTAGGGACTGATCGGGCCCGTGGAAAGATCCCCCCCGGACAGGGGGTCTCCCGGCGATCAGTGGTCTGGCTCGCCCGAGTCTAGGCCCATCTGCGCCGCACTCCCCAACCGGGCGTCGGCCAGTCCCGGGAGGGGATCGCACCCGACCAGTTCGGAGGTATGTGGTGATCCGGCGCGCCGGACGGATAGCATGCCGGGGTGCTGGTGAATCCTGGGGAGACGCGTCGGCTGGCCAGAACCGTCCGTATCGACGACCCCGGGCCCCTCGACCGGTATCTGAGTTCGGCCAACGACTCCGCCTTCGTCACCGCAAGCCAGGGGCTGATCGGGCTCGGCGAACTGGCTCGTTTTGAAACGGACAGCCTCGACGCCGCCGACATCTGGTGGCAGGAGTTCTGCGCCAGCCTCGAACACGAGACCGAATTACCCGATCTTCCGGGCGTGGGCCCGATCGCGTTCGGGACGTTCCTGTTCGACCCCGACAGCTCGGAGGAGCAGTCGGCGCTCATTGTCCCCCGCATGGTGATCGGACGCCGCAAGAACGTCAGCTGGATGACCACCATCGGCATCGGCAACCTGCCGAACGTCGAAGTGCCGGAGCCCGCGCCCGCAGCTCCCGGTCCCGGGATGATCTCCTGGGCCGACGGCGCGTTGCCCGGCCCGGTCTGGGAGACGATGGTCGGCGAGGCGGTCGAATACATCCGCCGCGGCGCTGTCGAGAAGGTCGTGCTCGCCCGGGACATGCTCGTGCGCGCCGGCGATCCGATCGACCCCGCCTACCTGGTCCGCCGGTTGCGCACCGAGTACCCCCAAACCTGGACCTACCTCGTCGACGGCATGGTGGGCGCAACTCCCGAACTGCTGGTCGAACGGCGCAAGGGCCTGATCACGTCCCGCGTCCTGGCCGGCACCATCCGCCGCGACAGCGGCGACGACACGGCTGCCCAGTTGAGTGCGCGACTGATCGCGTCCGACAAGGATCTCCGTGAGCACGCCTACGCCGCGCAGTCGGTCGCCGAATCGCTGCAGCCGTACGTCACCGCCATGAACGTGCCGCCGGCCCCGTACGTGCTCGAACTGCCCAACGTCCTGCATCTGGCGACCGACATCACCGCCGTCGCCGATCAGGACATCTCGTCGCTCTTTCTCGCCCAGGCGATCCACCCGACCGCCGCGGTCTGCGGGACACCCCGGGAGTCCGCCCGCCTCCTCATCGCCGAACTCGAGTCGATGGATCGTGGACGCTACGCCGGCCCGGTCGGCTGGATCGACATGACCGGTGACGGACAGTGGGCGGTCGCCCTGCGCGGCGGCCAGCTCAGCCCGATCGACTCGCACGAGATCCGCGTCTTCGCCGGGTGCGGCATCGTCGCCGACTCCGATCCCGGGGAGGAACTGCTCGAGTCGGTCGCCAAACTCATCCCCATGCGGGACGCGCTCTCCTGACCCGGGGGCCCGCTCGACCGACCGGCCGCGTACGACCAGGTCAGCGCGGCGTACGACCCGGGCCGAAACGGCCCGACAACCCCTACGCCGCACACCCACTCGTACGCCGACGTCGAGGGTCCGGGGCGAGTCCCCCACCCCCCAAGCCCGGGACGCCCGATCTCCCCGACACGTGGCCGCCCCTGGGACCCTGACGGGAGCCCCGGGACCCCGGATCGGCCCGATCTCGGATCAACCAGGCCCCGTCACATCCGGACGGGTGACGCCGGACGCCGGTCACTTGTGGCGTTCGATCCGGATCTTCTCCTTGGACGCGCCGGTCCTGGTCTTGGTCTCGTCGAGCTTGCGCTTGTTCTCCTCCTGCATCTCGAGGAGCTGGTCCTGGTTGATCCCCCCGGAACGCAGGAACGCGAACGCGATGACGGCGAACGCGAGCGAGAGCCAGGTCGGCGCGCCGAACACCACCGGGAGGCTGATCAGGGCGACCATGTCGAAGCCGCGGAAGAGGTTCATCATCATGCCCGGGGGCATCGCGCCCGCCGATGTCGCGATCATCGGGCCCGAATAGTTGGGGCTGCGTGCGCTGACCCAGCGGATGGCCCCGATCAGGCCGGCCGCGGCGCTGGTGATCGACACGAGAATGCCCTCGGTCGGCGTCCGCTGAGTGCCGCTGAACCACATGCCGATGAACGCGGGAGCCGCGAGGATCGCCCAGATGAGGGTGAGGATCGCGGGCACCACGGACGCCGCCGTACGGATCTCGCTGGTGGTGAACGGCAGGCAGCGGGCCAGGCCCGAGGTGCGGGCGAGCACCCGCAGCGAATTGAAGAACGGGATGAGCGCGGCCATCAGAACCAGCGCCGAGATCGCCACGTTGAGCGATCCCAGCCCGAGGGCCTGCACCGCGTAAGGGACGACGACCGAGACGGCGAGGGTGGCCAACGGCCGCGGGAACCGGAACAGTCGCTGCACGTCCCGCCATACGAGCGCACGCAGGCCGCTGCTGCGGCCCCGGGTGGGACGCACCCTGCCGCGGGCGACAGCCTCCCGTTCGACGACGATGTCGCGCATCAGCCCGAAGTCGAGGGCGAACATGGCGCCCTGCATGCCCGACATCAGCGATCCGCCGCTGGTGAGCCGGGCGCGGCGGATGAGGTCGAGCCGCGTTCGGGCCGTCAGCATGCCGACCGCCCCCACCACGAGCCCGACTCCGGCGACGCCGAGGGCGATCGTCTGTCCGAGCGTGTCGGTGATGGTGAAGGTGGCGCGGCCGGCGGCGGTGGCGATGACCATGCCGAGCACGGCCACGCCGGCCAGCGCGACCACGCCCTGCAGCAGGCGCAGCGTCCAGGTGCGCTCGAAGGTCTGCTCGGACGCCGCGAACGCGGTCGCTCCGAGGGCGGCGGCACCGGTCGCGAGCGTCCAGATGACGATGCTGCGGCCCGGCGATCCGGTGAGGGCGGCGACCAGCGCTCCGACGCCGGCACCGATCGCGAACGAGGTGACCAGGGCCATGACCAGGCGCCGCATCAGCAACCGGGACCGGCGCAGCGGAGCGTCCATCAGCCAGAAGCCCTCGGCGGCGGAGGCGAGCACGGGGCCGAACATGCGGCTGGCCGCGAAGGTCATGGTGAGGACGCCCGACAGGCCGGCCCACGGCAGCAGGCTGCGTCCGGAGGTGCAGGCGGCCGCCGAGCAGTCGGACACCGACCGCTGGGCGTGGACGATGACGTTGACGACCATCGCGGTGATCATCGCCGCGCTGAACACGGTGACATAGCCGTCGCTGATCGCCTGCCGGATGTTGCGGGTGGCGCGCCCCTGGCGCCAGTCCCGCATCAGGAGCATGAGCTGGCGCTCATCGACCTGCCGGGTCGTGAATTCGCCGCCGGTGTGGGAGGTCATGAGTGGTCGGCTCCCACGTGCACGATGCGCGCGCCGACGGCCTCGACCAGGCTCGGCTCGTGGCTGGCCATGACGATGGCGAGACCGGCGTCCTTCTCCTCCTTGAGCCGTCGCCCGAGCCAGGCGAGACCCTCGGTGTCGAGCCGCTGCTCGGGCTCGTCGAGCACCAGGAGTTGGCGGGGACGCACGAACGCGGTGGCCAGGGCGAGCCGGCGGCGCTGGCCCGAGGACAGGGTTCCGGGGAGCTGACCCGACTGCGGCACCAGTTGCACCTGCTCGAGCACCTCGTCGACCAGCGCGTCGGCGTCCTCAAGGCCGTGCGCGCGGGCGAGCAGGTCGAGGTGCTCGACCACGCTGAGATCGGGGAAGAAGTCGAGGTCGTCGATGACGGTGGCCACGGCACGACGCATCTCGGGGTTCGATTCACGCATCTTCTCGCCGAGCACCTCGACCATGCCCTCGGTGGGCTTGTCGGCGCCGACGATGCAGCGCAGGATCGTGGACTTGCCGGCGCCGTTGCGTCCGGTGAGAGCGACGGCCTCCCCGGCCGAGACCTCGAGGCTGAAGCGTTCGACGATCA
>JAJXWF010000153.1 GCA_021781735.1 Actinomycetes bacterium | reverse complement strand
AGAAGGGGACCAGGAACACCACGACGGACACAATGATTGCGATCACGCCCACCACCCAGGACTGGATCTGTTGGCGCCTCACAGGTCCACACTCCTTCTGTTGAGAACGTATGAGAGCGGAACCATGATCACCGTGACCACCAGGAACAGGATCACGTTGCCCGCCGTCGACAGACCGTAGAACCCGGCCTGGTACTGCTTGTAGATCACCGAGGCGATGACATCGCTCGTGAATCCCGGGCCACCCCCGGTGGTCGCCCAGATGATGTCGAATGACCGAAGACCACCGATCAGCGACAGAATGATCACGGTCGCGGTCGCCCCGCGGGTCAGGGGGATGGTGATTTCACGCAGCATGCGCCACGCCCCGGCGCCGTCCATCCGGGCCGCCTCGAAATATTCGTGGGGAATGGCGACGATCCCGGCCATGAAGATCAGGGTGGCGATGCCGACGCCCTTCCAGATGTCGACGCCGGCGATCGAGTACAGCGCCAGGCTGGGGTTGGTGAACCAGCCTGGCTGGGGCAAGTGGAACCAGCCCAGGACTGCGTTGACCATGCCGTGGAACGGGTCCAGCAGCGACTTCCACAGGATCCCGACACCGATGGTCGACAACAGCACGGGAAAGAACACGACGGCTCGCAGGTAGCCCCTCCCAATGACGGGGGAAGTGAGCAGAAGTGCAAGCAGGAAGCCGAGGACGACCTTCGAGCCCGATGTGAGGAAAGCGTAGATCAGCGTGTGGATGAAGCTTGTGTAGAGCTGAGGATCCTGGAAGAACTGGACATAGTTCGCGAAACCTATGAAGTGCGAGTCGAACAGTGACCACCGCGTCAGCGAGAAGTAGAAGGAGAACACGGTGGGAATGGCGAAGAATACGACGTACAGGGCGATCGTCGGCACGAAGAACCAGGTCGGGTAGGGGGATCGTATCCTCCGCCGTCGGGACTCTGCGACGTTTGACTCGACCGAAGCGGCGATCGAGGGGACCGCGTCCGCGGCCGTGATCTTGGCAGCCGACATTGTCTGCTCCTCCTCAGTTCTTCTCCGGACATTCCCTGGAGCGGGACCATCCTGAGGCACTTGTACAAGGGATGGCGCCCGGGCCGACCGTCGATGGCCGGCCCGGGCGGAGGATCACCAGCCCGGCAGACCGAGCTGCTGCGCCTGAGCCTTGACATCCTGGTCGTAGAGGGCGGCGCCCTGGGCCGCGGTGGAGATTCCAGAACCCACCTGCACCAGGATCTTCTCCAGGTTCGGCCCCTTGATGGGCGACAGGAACTCCAAGGCAAGCCCCGTCTTACCCGCCTGCTGGTACTTCAGCTCATCCTGCACCAAGGCCGGGGCGTTGGCCGGCACCGTGCAGTCACTGATGGCGTAAGGCCCCGCCGGGACACCCGCGCTGTTCTGGATGGAACAGCCTTCCGGCGTATACATGAACTGAATGAACTTCTTCGCGGCGTCCAACTTGGCCCCGGTGGTCGTCTTGGGAATGTAGGCCCCGTTGGCCTCCCAGACGGTTGCGTGCGGATCACCCGATTCGGTGGGCATGGCGAAGTAGCCGATGTCGTTCACCTGAGTGGGGTTGCTCTGAAGCACGTTGCTGATCGTCACGGTGATCATGGGGTATTGGGCGCCCTGGCCGGTTGCCAGCTCCTTGAGCGCGTTGACGTTGGTGAGCGACGCGAAGTCCTTGTTCATCAACTTCTTGTCGTAGATCTCCTGCGTGTGGGTGAATCCCGCCAATGCCGGCGGATTCGAGTACTTCGCCTTGTTATTGGTGTAATCGGTGGCCCAGTTGGGATCCTGAGCACTCACATTGGCGAAGTCGGCGAGGACGAAGAGCTGGCTGGTCCAGGTGTCGCCGTAGGACACCAGGACCGGCGTGATCCCGGCCGCCTTGATCTTCTCGCTGTTGCTGATGAACTGGGCCCAGGTCTTCGGGACGCTCAGCCCCAGTTTCTGGTAGACCTTCTTGTTGTACATGACTCCGCCGTCGAACGTTGTGCCCACCGGCGCCCCGTACAGGCCCTGGGAGGTGCTCACCGACTGCTTGAAGTCAGCGGTGATGTCCTTCGCCCAGGGCTCATTCGTCAGCGGTTGCAGCGTCTGATCCGGGTGGAGTGCCTGAAGCAGCGAGCCGGAGTTGTAGAGGAACACGTCGTTCATCGAGCCCGTGGACAACCTCGTCTTGATCAGGTTGTCGCCATCGGTGCCACCCGGACGGGTTTCGACCTTGACGGTGATGGTCGGGTTCGCCTTCTCGAAGGCCGTCGCCATGTCGTTGGCGAATTTGGTGGCGGCCGGGTCGTTGCCGCCCGCCAGGAGCGAAATAGTTGTGGACCCCGACGAACTGCCCGAGGATCCGTTCGAGGAACCACAGGCGACGAGCGCGGCGCCGAGGAGCGCCGCGCCGCTGAAGCTGGCGACGACCTTCGTCGCCCTACGAGACAACATCAAATACCTCCCTGTATTTTGTGCGCCCGCAGCTCCCTCGTCGTCGAGGTGCGGCTTGAAACGCTTCATTGGAAGATATCGGGGTCAGCGCCCCGCCGTCAAGGGGCACTTTGCGACGGTGGGTGGGTACTGGGTGGAGGGCCGACGCGACGAGAGTGACCGCGCGGGCCGATTTAGTTCGGGAACCAGACTGATTGAATCCGTTTGACAAGGGTCGTCATCGACACGAGAAGATGAGTGGCCAACGACGCTCAGGTTCGACTCATTCGCGGTGATCCGTGAATGGATCCACCGGAGGACTGCGAGCCTAGTCAGTGGGCGGCGAAGACCACTGAAGTCTGAATCGGTTCAGCACTGTGATGGGGTATGCGGACGCACGACGCCGATCCGTTCGAGGATCGAATGAATCGCCCTCCCGGCCCAGTTGCGCATCGCCGCGCCTAGGCTCGAAGCCCGAGCGCTGGTGGTGTTCCTCTCCGCGACACCCTGGGCGTCGCCCGAGCGGCTCCCTGGTGCGGCCGCGACCACACGCGGGGCGCCGTGCGTGTCACCCCGCCGCGGTGCACCACCTCCCCCGGGCATCCGTCTGGCGGCAAATGGCCCGTGAGGGCCGGTGAGTAGCGGTACGCAACCGCGTCGGGCCGACCTCAGCGGCGGTGCTCGCGGTAGTAGGTGACGAGCTGGCGGGTGGATGAGTCCTGGGCGGCGAGGACGTCGGCGTCGCCCTGCACGGCCGGGGCGATCTCCATCGCGAGCTTCTTGCCGAGTTCGACGCCCCACTGATCGAACGAGTCAATGCCCCACACGACTCCCTCGACGAATGTGATGTGCTCGTAGAGGGCGATGAGCTGTCCGACGACGCTCGGGGTGAGCGCGGGAGCCATGATCGAGGTGGTCGGCTTGTTGCCGGCGAACACCCGGGCCGGGACGATCGCCTCGTCGGTCCCCTCGGCCCGCACCTCATCGGCCGTTTTGCCGAACGCGAGGGCCGCGGTCTGGGCGAAGAAGTTCGACAGGAAGAGCTCGTGCACGTCGACGTCACCGTCGGCGAGCGGGTTGTGCGGGGTCGCGACCGCGATGAAGTCGGCCGGGATCAGCCGGGTGCCCTGGTGGATCAGCTGGTAGAAGGCGTGCTGGCCGTTCGTGCCGGGCTCACCCCAGAAGATCTCACCGGTGCCGGTGGTGACGTGCGAGCCGTCCCAGCGCACCGACTTGCCGTTGGACTCCATCGTCAGCTGCTGGAGATAGGCGGGGAAGCGGTGCAGGTACTGCGCGTACGGCAGCACCGCGTGGCTCTCGGCGCCGCAGAAGTTCACGTAGAACACGTTGAGCAGGCCCATGAGCAGCGGCACATTCCGCGCCGGTGACGCGGTGCGGAAGTGCTCGTCGATGAGGTGGAATCCGGCGAGGAAGTCGGCGAAGTTCTCGGGCCCGATCGCCACGGCGACGGCCGTGCCCACGGCCGAGTCGACCGAGTAGCGTCCCCCGACCCAGTTCCAGAACCCGAACGCGTTCTCGGGGTCGATGCCGAACTCGGCGACCTTGTCGAGGGCGGTCGACACGGCGACGAAGTGCTTCTCGATCGCCTCCTTCTTCCGCTGATCGCCGCCGTCGATCGCCCCGGACGCCGTCAGCCCGGCCAGCAGCCACTCGCGGGCGAGCCGGGCGTTGGTGATCGTCTCGAGGGTCGTGAACGTCTTGGACGCGACGATGAACAGGGTGGTCTCGGGGTCGAGGTCGCGGGTCTTCACCGCCATGTCGGTGGGGTCGATGTTCGACACGAACCGGCACTCGAGGCCGACCTGCGCGTAGGGCAGCAGCGCCTCGTAGACCATCACCGGACCGAGGTCGGATCCACCGATGCCGATATTGACCACCGTGCTGATCCGCTTGCCCGTGACTCCGGTCCACGCGCCGGAGCGAACCCGGTCGGCGAAGGCGTACATCTTGTCGAGGGTGGCGTGCACGTCGGCGACGCAGTCCTGCCCGTCGACCACGAGCTGCGCGTCACGCGGCAGCCGGAGCGCGGTGTGCAGCACCGCACGGTTCTCGGTGACGTTGATGCGATCGCCCCGGAACATCGCGTCGCGCCGCTCCGCGACCCCGACCTGCTCGGCCAGCTCGAGCAGCGCGTCGAAGATATCCGGGGTGAGCCAGTTCTTCGACAGGTCGACGAACAGGTCGCCGGCGGTGAAGCTGAACTGGGCCGCGCGCCCAGGGTTGTCGGCGAACCAGGTGCGCAGGTTGGGACGCAGGGTGTCGTGCAGTCGCCGCAGCTCGGCCCACGCGGCGGTGGTCGTGGCATCAACGGGAGTGGTCATGCCCCTCAGACTAGTGCGCACGGCCACGACAGGAGCCGGTCGACCGGTCACCCGGCATCGGGCTCCTCCGCCGACGACCCGAGCCCGAACGGCCAGCCGATCCGGATCTGTCGGTCGAGCGATGCGCGCAGTTCGGCAGGATGACGGCTGGTGATCAGGCTGATCGTGATGCCATCCGCGAGCAGCACCAGCGTCTTGGCGAGGTCGAGAGCCGTCCGGTCGAAGGCGACGCCGGTGGCCTGCTGGAACGCCAGCAGCTTGTCGCGAAGCCGGGTGATGCGTCGCTGCCGGAACACCGCGGGCAGGCCCTCGAATCCGGGGATGTGCTGCGCGTACAGGCCGAGTTCCTGGAGCGCCCGGTAGTCGTTCATCCGGCGTTCGACGTCGTCGACGTGGCGGAGCAGGGCCGCCAGCACCACCTCGAGTTGGCTGTCGCCCACCAATTCGAATTCTCCGTGATCGGCGATCTCGCGCTCGACCAGGGTGTGCAGCACCGCCATCATGAGCTCCTGCTGGGAGGTGAAGGCGTAGTGGAACGCGGCGAGGGGCATGTCGGCGCGGGCCGAGATGGCGCGGGTGCTCGCCGCACTGACACCCGACTCGCCCACGATGTCGATCGCCCCCTCGATCAGACGGCGACGCCTCTCCTCCAGCGACATTCTCACCATGGCAAAACCCCCGACACTGGCCCGTTCAGCGAAATCAGAAACCCCTCCGGTCCCAGCCCCAAGGTATTCGACTCACAAACCCAAACCCTGAGAGCCTTTTCTCAGGTTCGGCGGTGCGGCCTGTCTCCGCCGACATCAGCCTCGTGCGGACTAGCCTGTCGACGTCACCCGACAACCCCTTCCCCGTGAGGTGTCCGATGCCTCGTGCGCACCAGCCCGGCACCCGGCCGGGCGCCGGCCACGCCGCGCGCCTCGCCGTGTCCTGGCTTGCGGGAGCCGCATCCGTGGTGCTTGTGGCGGTGCCGGTGGTCGTGGCACCCAGCGCCTGGGCCGATCCACTCGCGACCCCGGTGCCGTCGGCGTCCAGCACCTTCACCGGCAGCACCGCGCTGACCATGACCGCGAGCCTCGAGGGCCTCACCGTTCTGTCCGTGTCGGGTGCGCTCGTCTCACCCAGCGGAACGCCGATGCCTGACGGGGTGGTGAGCATCACCGTCGACGACCAGTTGATGGGGCACGCGACGACCGGCTCCGACGGACGCTGGTCCGCCCGGATCAGCCTCCCCGACACCTTTCCCTCGGGCCAGCATCAGGTGGTCGCGCTGTTTCTCGACGGGACCACCAACGGCGGGGTGAGCGCGTCGGCGACCGTGCAGAAGGGCTCGCTCACCTCCACCCGCCTGTCCGCCACTCCGTCGTCCACGCGGGTCGAGCAACATCAGGTGCTCACCGTGTCCGGTCGCCTCGTGAGCGGGGCGGGGCGCCCGGTGGCGGCGGCGACCATCATGGTCGGAACCCCCGACGCGGCGGGCACCCTCACCACCGGTGTCACCGGTGACGACGGCCGGTTCGTCATCGACTACGACGTGCACGAAGGCCCCGGACAGCAGCACATCCCGGTGCGCTTCGACGGTGACGCGTCGGGGAAGGCGTCGTCGACATCGGTCGTGGTGACCGTGACGGACAGGATCGGCCCCTCACCGTCGCCCACGCCCTCGGGGCCGGCCACCGCGCCGGCGCGGGCGATCACCGACAGCGGCCCCGGCGACGCGCAACCCTCGGACCCGGCGACGCCGCTGCCCGCCAAGGCCGACGGCGTCAGCCTCACCAGTGGACCGCTCACCTCGGGCCCGCACCTCGCACTCGGCGGCGTCGGGCTGCTCGCCCTGTTGACGTCGCTCGCAATGCTCGGACGCTCGTTGGCCCCCCGCAAGGCCCGCGACGAGCGCATCC
>JAJXWF010000152.1 GCA_021781735.1 Actinomycetes bacterium | reverse complement strand
CCCGGGGACGCGGGAGGCGGCCGCTGTTCATGGCGCTCGCCCTCCTGGTCGTCGTGGCGTTCCTCGCCTGGGTGATCCGCTTCAGCTCCGCGTTCGACGTGACCGCCGTCGAGGTCCGGGGCGCGAAGCTCGTCACCGCGGCCCAGGTTCGCGCCCGGGCCGGGGTGAGCATCGGCGTCCCGCTGGCAGTGGTCGACACCGGGCAGGTCGCCCGGAGGGTCGCCGGCCTGACTGCCGTGTCGCACGCGGAGGTGTCGCGCCAGTGGCCGCACACCGTGGTGGTCACGGTCACCGAGCGCACGCCCGTCTACCAGCGGGCCGTGGCGGGCCGCTACCAGTGGGTCGACTCCCAGGGCGTGATCTTCCACGAGACGTCGTCCCCGTCGTCGCGCCTGCCGCTCGTCACCACCGCGGGGGTCGACAACCTGCTGCTCGCCGACGTCGCCACGGTGGTGACCTCGATGCCCGCCGCGCTGCTCGACCAGGTCGGCAGCATCGACGCCGCGACCCGCGACAGCATCGTCCTGACGCTCAAGGACGGACGCCGCCGGATCGTGTGGGGGAGCGCCGATTCGTCGGTGCTCAAGTCCCAGGTCGCGCTCGCGCTGCTGCACGTCCGGGCCAGTGTCTACAACGTCTCGTCCCCGGCCAACCCGACCACGCGGTGAGCCGCCGGTTCGGGGCGTCCGCACCAGCCTCAAGGGCAGGTTGAGACTCGCTGAACGACAGGGGTGGACGTTGGACACTGTTTTTCGGCTCTCATAGCCTGAGTGTTCGAACACCAGGATTCCCGCGTCGTCCTGACGGCGGGAATCCACAGCAGTCTTCACGACAGAAACGAGGCGGCGGTCGTGGCAAGCGCGTCCCAGAACTATTTGGCCCAGATCAAGGTTGTTGGAGTCGGCGGCGGCGGTGTGAACGCCGTCAACCGGATGATCGAGGCCGAGCTCAAGGGGGTCGAGTTCGTCGCCATCAACACCGACGCGCAGGCGCTACTGATGAGCGACGCCGACGTCAAGCTCGACGTCGGCAAGGAACTGACCCGCGGGCTGGGTGCCGGCGCCGACCCCGACAAGGGACGCCAAGCGGCCGAGGATCACGCCGACGAGATCGAGGCCACCCTCAAGGGCTCCGACATGGTGTTCGTCACCGCGGGCGAGGGCGGCGGCACCGGCACCGGCGGCGCCCCGGTCGTGGCGAAGATCGCCCGCTCACTCGGCGCGCTGACCATCGGCGTGGTCACCCGCCCGTTCAGCTTCGAGGGCAAGAGGCGCGCGGCGCAGGCCGAGGCCGGCATCGAGGCGTTGCGCGAAGAGGTCGACACCCTCATCGTCATCCCCAATGACAAGTTGCTGGCGATGACCGATCACCAGGTCGCGATCCTCGAGGCCTTCCGCCAGGCCGACCAGGTGCTGCTGCAGGGCGTGTCGGGCATCACCGACCTCATCACCACCCCCGGCCTGATCAACCTCGACTTCGCCGACGTCAAATCGATCATGAGCAACGCCGGGTCGGCGCTCATGGGCATCGGCTCGGCCCGCGGCGAGGACCGCGCCCGGGCCGCCGCCGAGATGGCGATCAGCTCGCCGTTGCTCGAGGCCAGCATCGACGGTGCCCACGGGGTGCTGCTGTCGATTGCGGGCGGCTCCGACCTGGGCCTGTTCGAGGTGTCGGCCGCGGCCAACCTCATCGAGGAGGCCGCCCACGACGAGGCGAACATCATCTTCGGCACGGTCATCGACGACGCCCTCGGCGACGAGGTGCGGGTCACGGTGATCGCCGCCGGGTTCGATGGGGGCCAGCCGCCCAAGCGTCAGCCGGGCATCCAGCGCCAGCCCTCCATCCCGCGTCAGCAGCCGCCCCAGCCCCCGCAGACCCGTCCGGCGCCCGAGCCGTACGTTTCGGCGTCCCCGGTCGTCGACGTGACCCCGCGCCAGGCCCCCCACCCGAGCCCCCGCATTCCCGACGACGAACTCGACGTGCCCGACTTCCTCAAGTGAGGGTCGGGGCGTCCGGTCCATGGTGTTCAGGGCACTGATCGACCCCGCCGCCACCGGCGGTGTGGGCGTCGCGTTCACCGACCGTGACGGCGCCCTGCCCACCGCCTCGGCGTCCGACCTGGTGCGCGAGAGCTCCGGGTGGCTGCGGGTCGATGCCCGGGCCGACCTCGGGGTCGCGCGCTGGCGGGGCCTCGGATTCCACGAGGTCGTGGGGGTCGACCAGGTGCACGGTGACGCCGTCGTCGTGGTCGACGAGCGGTTGATCGCCGACGGCGTCTCGGAACTTCCCCGGGCGGATGCCCTGGTCAGCAGGCTCCCCGGCGTCGGCCTGGTGATCCGCACGGCCGACTGCCTTCCGGTCGCCCTCGCCGACCCGCACGCCGGGGTCGTCGGGGTGGCCCACGCGGGACGCCGCGGCCTCGACGTCGGGGTGCTTGCCCGCACGGTCTCGGTGATGCGCGGCCTCGGTGCCCGCCGCCTGCGGGCGTGGATCGGCCCGGGCATCTGCGCCCAGTGCTACGAGGTCGACGCGCCGCTCGCCGACGAGTTCGTCGCCCGCCACCCCCTGGCCCGCGCCACGACCAGGTGGGGAACCCCGGCACTCGACCTGCTCGGCGTCGCGCTCGGACAGCTCGCCGATGCCGGCGTCGAGGTCGAGGTGATCCCCGGGTGCACCCGTGAGGACGCCGACCTGTTCAGCCACCGCCGTGACGGTGCCGCGGCCGGACGCCAGGCGGCCATCGCGTGGCTCATGGTCCCCGGCGGGGCTTCCGCCGGGCCCGCCGATTCCTGAGTGCGTGTCGGGTCGTCTTCTGCCCGGAGTCCTGGGTGCCACGGGGTAACCTGTCAGGCGACAGGAGTACTCCGATGAACTCGGTCGGCCGGGCGGTTGACGGCTCCCGAGGGCTTCGGTGGGTGAGCCACGTGACGAAACGGAGAGCCGTACATGGCTGACAGCAACATCAAGCGAGCCGCACGCTGGCTCGGGTTCATCGAAGACCCCAAGTGGGACTACGACGACCAGGGTGATGAAGAGCTGACGTCCGAGGTCTACACCGACGAGGTCGTCGAGTACGAGCCGTCGACCATCACCTCGCTGGTCGACCGGCGTCCCGTCGAGCGCAGCGCCGAGCGCCCGCGTCCGGTGCGCCCCGTGCCGTCCACCGGTGTCGCGCCCGTGGTGGCCGAGCAGCGTGTCGTCACCGTGCATCCGCGCACCTACAACGAGGCGCGCACCATCGGCGAGCACTTCCGCGAGAGCATCCCGGTGATCATGAACCTCAGCGACATGGAGGAGGCCGACGCCAAGCGGCTGGTCGACTTCGCGTCGGGACTGATCTTCGGACTCAACGGGCGGATCGAGCGGGTCACCAGCAAGGTGTTCCTGCTGTCGCCCCAGAACGTCAGCGTCAGCACCGAGGATCGGGAGCGGATCGCGTCCGGCTCCTTCTTCAACCAGAGCTGAGGAGCCGTCATGGTGAGGATGGAGCGCTGACATGTACGCCGCCGGGATGATCATCGGGGCCCTGCTGCAGATCTATTTCCTGTTGATGATCGTGCGCATGGTGTTGTCGTGGGTCACCGTGCTGGCCCCCAACTTCACGCCCCGCGGGGTCGTGCTGGTGGTCCTCGAAGCCATCTACACCCTCACCGACCCCCCGATCCGGTTCTTCTCCCGCTACCTGCCGAACGTCAACACCGCGGGCATCTCGTTCTCGCTGGGTTTCCTGGCCGCGATGCTGTCGATCGTCATCGCGATGCAGGTGAACGCGGCCGTTCTGCTCCGCTGACCCGGTGGTCTGAAGCTTCGCTCGAATCTGCGCCGGTCATTCTTGGTGCGGGTGGGGCACTTGGGGTAATTTTGACCAAGCTCGGTAGTTTGCTAACCCCAGCGCACCTGATGGAGTGACCATGAGTCTGACCCTCGATGATCTCAAGAACGTTCGGTTCCCGATCGCCAAGAAGAACGGCGAAGGCTACCGGGCCATTGAGGTCGACGCGTTCCTCGACCAGGTGGACGCGACCTTCAGTTCCCTGCTCGATGAGAACTCCCGCCTGAAGGCGCAGCTCGATTCGCTCGGCGACGGTACCGGAGGGGTCGACGCCGCCGAACTGGATCGTGCGCGCGCCCACGCCGAGGGCCTGAACCACCAGCTCAGCGATCTTCAGGCGCAGGTCGCCCAGTTGCGTGCCGAGAACGAGGGACTCAAGGGTCAGGTCGCCGACCTGCAGCGTGCGAACGAGAGCCATGTCGCCGCGACCGGCGATGCCGGCGCCGAACTCGAGCGTCTCCGCAACGAGAACGCCGGGCTGCGCAGCGAACTGGCCACGGCCCAGCAGGCCGCAGAGCAGGCGCGCTCGGATGCTGAGCAGGCCCGCGTCGAGGCCCAGCAGGCCGCCGAGCAGGCCCGCGTCGAGGCCGAGCAGGCGGCCCAGCAGGCCCGCGTCGAGGCCGAGCAGGCTCGTGCCGCCGCCGACTCATCCCGCGCCGCCGTGGCCGCCCAGACCGAGTCGGGCCCCATCACCCACTTGGTGGTCACCACGTCGGTCGAGGCCAGCACGGCGGTCACCCGGCTCGTGCAGCTGGCCACCGAGCAGGCGGAATCCGTGGTGGCCGAGGCCAACGAGCAGGCCCAGCACACCATCGCCGACGCCAACGCGCAGGCCAAGCAGACCGTTGCCGAGGCCAACGCCCAGGCCAAGCAGACCGTCGACGAGGCCAACGACCAGGCCCACCAGATCACCCTCGACGCCCAGACCCGGGCCGAGCGCACCCAGTCCGAGGCCCGCGTCAACGCCGAGCAGATGACCACCGAGGCCCGGCAGGAGGCCGAGCGGGCGCGCACCGAGGCCCAGCAGCACGCCGACAAGGTGCGCACCGAGGCCCAGGCGAACGCCGATCGGGTCAACTACGACGCCGACAACCGTCGGCGCGAGTTGTTCGCCCACTTGGAGGCCGAGCGCGACCGCCTGGCCGCCAACGTCGACCACCTGCGCTCGTTCGAGTCGACCTACCGGCAGAACCTCACCGTGCACTTCCAGCAGTCGATCGACGCACTCACCAACAACCAGTTCGCACCGGGCGAGGTGCCCGAACTGCTCACCCAGCGTGGTTCCAGCACCCCGCGTCTCGACGCGCTGCTGGCCGAGGGCAACTGAGCGGTCACCGCACCCCAGCACATCGCGTGACGGCTCCCGGGCGAGGCCCGGGAGCCGTCGGCATTTCCGGCGGGACCACGGGTTGACACCCGGTGTATCTTGATCCCCAGTCACTTCCCGAGGAGGGCAACATGGCAAGCACTAAGAAGGCCGTGGCCGACACCGCGGCGCTGCTGCCGGTGCGCGATGGCGAAGATCCGTGGACCTCCGAAGAGGTGGCCGAGGTTCGGGCAGAGCTGCTCGACGAGGTCGACCGGATGGAGCAGACGATCGCCGACGCCGAGGCCGAACTGTCCGGTTTGTTGCGTGAGGGTTCCGACGGGGCGGGTCGCGATCCCGCCGACGTCGGCTCATCCAACTTCGAGCGCGACCAGGAGATGTCACTGGCTCACAACTCGCGCGAGATGCTCGAGCAGGTGAAGCTCGCCCTGGCCCTGTTCGACCGTGGCGAGTACGGCTACTGCGAGAGTTGCGGCCTGCCGATCGGCAAGGGACGCCTCCAGGCGTTCCCCCGGGCCACGATGTGCGTGACCTGTAAGCAGCGGGAGGAACGACGATAGGCGCCGGCCAGGCGCATCCGATGCACGGCGCCGACGCGGCGGCGGGTTCCTCGGACGGGACCCGCGGGTTGCGTCGGCGCCGCATCGTGATCGCCGTCATCGCCGTGGTCCTCTACGGGCTCGACCGGTGGACGAAGTACCTCGCCCTCAGTCGGCTCGACCCGGCCGATCCGCCCAGTTACCTCGGCGGCCTGGTGAAGTTCCGGCTGATCACCAATGCCGGGGCCGCGTTCAGTCTCGGGTCGTCGGCGACGGTGGCGATCTCGATCCTGGCGATCGTCGCGTTCCTCGCCGTGCTGTTCGTGGTCGTGCCGCGGGTGCGCACCTGGTTGGCGGCGGTGGCCACGGGCCTGGCGCTGGCCGGCATCGCCGGCAACCTCACCGACCGGCTCATCCGCCCGCCGGGTGTGCTGCGCGGCCAGGTGGTCGACTTCATCGCGCTGCCGCACTTCGCGATCTTCAACGTCGCCGACATGTGCATCACCTTCACCGCGGGACTGCTGATCATCGCGTCGCTGCGTCGGCCGGGGCCGGTCGCGTCGTGACGGTGCTGTTCGTGCCCGACGGGCTGGCCGGCGACCGGATCGATGTTGCGGCGGCCCGGATGACCGGCATCGCCCGCTCGCGGGTGGCCGAGCTCATCGCGTCGGGCGCCGTGTGGCTCGACGGGGCCCAGGTGACCAAGGCCAGCACGCCGGTGCGGCCCGGCCAGATGCTCGACATCACCGGCGACCTCGACCGGGCCCCGGTCAGCATCGTCCCCCAGCAGGTCGAGGGCGTCCGGATCGTGCACGACGACCGCGACATCGTCGTGGTCGACAAGCCGGCGGGCGTCGCGGCGCATCCGTCGCTCGGGTGGGACGGTCCCAGCGTCGTGGAGCACCTGGCCGGGGCCGGTTTCCGGATCTCCACGAGTGGGGCGGCCGAGCGGCAGGGCATCGTCCAGCGCCTCGACGTGGGCACGAGCGGGCTGATGGTGGTCGCGAAGAGCGAAACCGCATACACCGTGCTCAAGCAGGCCTTCCGCGAGCGCGCCGTCGACAAGACTT
>JAJXWF010000151.1 GCA_021781735.1 Actinomycetes bacterium | reverse complement strand
ACCGCCGCCGAGGATCAGCAGCGGTCCTCCGGCACGGTCGGCCGCCAGCACGGTCTCGATGACCTCCGCCTCCGAACGGGCGACGACGAATCGTCGCGCCGGCCCGCCGACGTGCAGGGTGGTGTGGTCGCGCAGCAGGGTCGAGGCGGGCGGGGGCACGTCGCCGCTCGCGACCGTGTCGATCCGGGTGACCTCGCAGGTCGCGGCGTCCAGCGGGGAGAGCGCGCCCGGGTCGCCGATCAGTGGACGCAGGCCGGGGGCGGAGTCAGTCAAGGCGGACCTCCGCCCGAGCCGCACCGAGCACCTTGTCGTCACCGCAGGTGGCCTCGAGCGTCACGGTCGCGACACCATCGGCCACCGCCGTGACCTGGCCGGCGAACCGCACCTCGACACCCTCGTCGGTGTCGGGGACGCGCACAGGCCGGGTGAACCGCACCCCGTAGCCGACGACCCGCGCGGGATCGACGCACCAGTCGGTGACCACGCGCAGAGCGGTACCCATGGTCCACATGCCATGGGCGATGACACCGTCGAGTCCGATGGCCAGGGCATGCCGATCGCTGTAGTGAATGGGGTTGAGGTCGGTCGACGCGCCCGAATAGCGCACGACGTCGGGCCGGGTCAGCCGGACGACCATCGCGGGAAGATCGTCGCCCACCGTGACGGCCGAGGCCACGAAGGTGCGGGCGGGCTCGGTTTCCCCGCTCATGCGGCGTCCTCCTCGGGACGGGTGTGCAGCAGGGTCGAGGTGGCCGTGCAGACGTGCTCACCGTCGGTGGTGTCGAGGTCGACCCGCACGCCCACCCAGTCGAGTCGGCCACGGGTGCGCACCGAGTCGATCGTCAGCGTGGCCAGGACGGTGTCGCCGTCGCACAGGGGACGCTGCCAGGTGAACCTCTGGTCGGCGTGGATCGTGCGGCGCAGCGCCAGGCCCAGGTCCGGGTCGTCGAACAGGGCATCCCACGCCCGGGACGCGATGACCGCCGCGAACGTGGGGGGCGCGATCGGACGCTCCCCCCCATAGGCGGGGTTGGGATCGCCCCCGTCGACGCCGCCGAGGGCGCCGGCGAACTCGGCGATCTTCTCCGCGCTCACCCGGTAGGGGCGTGTCGGCGGGTAACGGCGCCCGGCATGCTCGGAAGTGATGGGCATGGCCCCAGGCTACCGGCCACCGCTCCGCAGGGCCCGGCGTCCATGGGCCGGGGACTCCGGCCGGGGGGGAGAGGAATCCTGGGCCCGGACATGCCTCGGGCCGCCACTTGCGTGGCGGCCCGAGGCGGACGTGTGCTGACCCGGTCAGCGGGTCTCGCGGTGCGCGGTGTGCTTGGTGCAGTTCGGGCAGAACTTCTGCAGCTCCAGACGATCAGGATCGTTGCGACGGTTCTTCTTCGTGATGTAGTTGCGGTGCTTGCACTCCGTGCACGCCAGGGTGATCTTCGGACGAATGTCCTGCGCCTTCTTGGCCATGGTGTCCTCCGTGCTGGGTGAAGTGCCAATGATAATCGGTAGCGGGAGCGGGACTCGAACCCGCGACACAGCGATTATGAGCCGCTTGCTCTACCGCCTGAGCTATCCCGCCATGTTCGGTCGCGACGGTGTCCCGTAGTTCCGCGCGGTGTGCGGATTCACGAACGATCAGAGCCCCCATGCGGAATCGAACCGCAGACCTTCTCCTTACCATGGAGACGCTCTGCCTACTGAGCTATAGGGGCCAGCCGCCGCACAAACATACAGGTTCGGCGGCCGTGGCCTCAAATCGGCTCCGTATGCCCGGCCGGGGCGTCCGCGGATACTCCGACGGAGCGGCCCGGATAGGGTGACGCACAGCCCGAAAGGATCCCCATGCCCACACCGCACAACACCGCCCAGCCCGGTGACATCGCCCCGCTCGTCCTCATGCCCGGAGATCCCCGGCGCGCCGCGAGGATCGCCGACGAGTTCCTCGAGGACGCCGTGCAGGTGAGCGAGGTGCGGGGTATCGGCGCCTACACGGGCAGCTACCGGGGGACGCCGATGAGCGTTATGGCCTCGGGGATGGGGATCCCGTCGATCTCGATCTACGCGACCGAGTTGTTCCGCTTCTACGGCGTCCGCCGGATCTGCCGGGTGGGCACCTGCGGCGGCATCAGCGACCGGGTCGCGGTGCGGGACGTCATCATCGCCAACGCCGCCCACACGAACTCCAACGTGGCGAGGCTGTTCGTCCCCGATGTGACATTGTCGCTCGCACCGTCGTTCGACATGCTCCGGGCCGCCGTCGATGCGGCCCGCACCATGGACCGGCCCGTGCATGTGGGCCCGGTGTTCAGCTCGGATTTCTTCTACCTCGACCGCGCCGACGTCGTCGCGGGGCTCGAGAAGGTGGGCACCCTCGGCGTCGAGATGGAGGCCGCGGCGCTGTACGCGTGCGCCGCGATCGACGGCGCGGAGGCCCTCGCGGTGCTGACCGTGAGTGACCACCTGAAGAACGGTGGAGGTGACATGTCCGCGGAGGAGCGGGAGACGAACTTCCAGGCGTCCCTGCGGGTGGCCGCCGCGGCGCTGCTGGCCTGAGCGGCGGAACCGCCGGCCCGACCGGGTCGGACACCGGAGTGCGGCGCAGGACGTGTCGGGCGGGGCGTACGACATGGCCGACCGCTCGTTCTCCGCCGGCCGGGTCGCACGCCGGACGGCTCACAACTCGCGGCGCGCCAGCGTCCGGACGCCGAGAACCAGGCAGACGGCCATCAGCACGACCGTGGTGAGTACCGGCCACAGGACCGGAGCCGACTGGCCGGCCCCCAGATGCACGACGGTCGCCATCAGCCCCGCCGGCGTCCACCGCGTGGCGGGTCCCCACAGCGCGAGCAGCGAGAGCACGATGATGACGCCGAAGCCGTAACCCACCGAGCCGAGGGCGGAGAAGCGCGCGGACAGGGCCACCATCAGGCAGATCACCAGGCCGGCCAGCACCAGCCAGGCGGCGGTGGCGCGCATCAGCGGGCCCGCTTCGACCGGGTGGAACAGGGCGATCGTGAGGGCCCAGGTGACGAGGGTCCCGACGAGCACGGCCACCAGCACCAGCACCGCGTTCGCGACGGCCTTCGCGAGCAGGAACGCGGTGCGCGACACCGGTTTGGTGAGCACGAGCAGGGCCGTGCCCTGGCGGACCTCGCCCGACACGGTCCCCCCGAGCGTGCCGAGGAGTACGAACACGCCGAGTTGGGTGAGGTTCTTGGTCCACTGGGCCCAGCTGTCGAGGTAGGTGGGCGTCGGCAGATTGGCGTCGGTGCCGAGCACCGAACGCAGCAGTTCGGGGCTCAACCGCGCCCCCACCGGCCCGGTGACCGCGAAGAACAGCAGCAGTCCGGGGAGCACCAGCCAGCGCCAGGTGCGGCGGATCTCGGTGAGTTCCTTGTGCAGCAGCGTGCCGAAGCCCGCGAACATCCCGATCGACCCCCTCATCGTGCGTTCCCCTCGGACTCGGCCGGACGCCGTTCCGCGCGGCCGGGATCGGGGGCGACGAGGGACACGAACACGTCCTCGAGGCTCGGTTGGCGCACCTCGAAGCGCACCAGGCCGGCGTCCAACTCGGCGACGAGCGCCGGCACCCGGCGCCGAGCGCGGGGGATGTCGTCGGTGGCGATCTCGATCACGTCGCCCCCGTCAGACGCCGGCGGTTCGGACCGCGTGATCGCATCGACCCAGGTCTCGCCCGCGAGCCGCTCGGCGAGGACATCCGCGTCGCCGTCGAGTTGCACGACCACTCGCTGCGCGCCGGCGTGCCGAGACATGACCTCGTCGAGCGGCCCGGCCGCTCGCACCAGGCCGTGATCGAGCACCGCGACATGGTCGCAGACCCGCTCGACGTCGCCGAGGATGTGGGTGGAGAACAGCACCGTGGTGCGGCCGCGCAGTTCGGCGATCATGTCAAGCACGTCCTTGCGGCCGATGGGGTCGAGCGCCGAGGTCGGCTCGTCGAGCAGCAGCAGGTCGGGGGCGTTGATCAGCGCCTGTGCGATGCCGAGTCGCTGGCGCATACCGCGCGAGTAGCCACCGATGCGGGTGCTCACTCCCCCGAGCCCCGACATGTCGAGCAGCGCCCGGATGCGCGCCTCGAGCGTGTCGGAGTCGAGGGAGAACAGCGATCCCGCGAAGCGGAGGAACTCGTCGGCGCGCATCCACGAGTAGTAGCCGGGAACGTCGGGAAGGAATCCGATGCGCCGCCGCATCGTGCCCGGTTCACCGCCGAACACCCGGACACTTCCGGCGTCGGACCGCGCCAGCCCGAGCAGCACCCGCAGCGTCGTGGTCTTGCCGGCGCCGTTGGGCCCGACGAACCCGAACACCGAGCCGCGCTCGACGGTGAGGTCGATGCCGTCGAGCGCGCGCACCGGGCCGTAGTGCTTGGCCAGCCCCCGGATCTCGACCGCGGGTGCCCCGCCCTCCGTCACCGGGACTCGCGCTCGTCGGGATCGGTGGGCGACCCGTAGAGCAGGTCGGCGGCCGAGGTCCGCCCGCCCGGGCCGCCACGGCGCGGCGCGTCGGGCGTCTCGCGCGGGCGGCGTCCGGCCACGAGGAACGCGATCGGCCCGAACGTGCTGATCAGCACGATGATCAGGAGCCACGCCCACACCGGCAGGGTGAGCCGCGGCGACGGAGTGCGCACCAGCACGATCAGCGCCACGACGAGCAGTGCCAGTTCGATCACCGACATGACGATGATGACGCCGAGCAACCAGCCGGGGAGGTTGGACAGTGTTCCGCTGGATCCCATGACGTCTCCTGTGATCGCGATCCGATGGTGGAGCTGGGGTGCGGCTGCGGCGTCAGCAGTCGAGGACGCGGTCCCGCCCGGTCCGAACGATCGCACCGATCAGGTACGCGGCCCCGACGGCGCCGGCTGCCAGAGCGAGAAGCGACCAGATGCCGGGCGCGTGGCCGAACCACCTCGTCATGATCGCAGCGGACAGGGCCATCGCCGCCCCCGCGGAGCCGAAGCCGACGAGGGCCAGCTTGAGGGGCAGGTCGAACCGCGGCCACAGGGCCGTCAGCGCCAGCCCCTGTGCGGCCACGGCGAACAGGACCGCGGGAGCGAACGCCTCGCTCGGCGATGCCCACCGGTCCGCCGGCCCGAACAGCGGCCGGTGGGCGGGGGCGGCCGTCATCGTCGACATCCCGGACGTGGCCACGACGACGGCGAGCCCGGCCGGCACCGAGACGGCGGCCAGCGCCCACCGCCAGGTTGAGGCGCTGATGGCCGCGGCGACGTCGCCGTCGAGGTCGTCGAAGCCGACCAGCCCGAGGGCGCGGGCGAGGCGTCCGAGGTTGAGGTCCCAGCCGATACCGACGACCCGCGGCACGAACCATGGGCCCGTGGGATCGATTGCCGCCCGGGCCCGCGCACCCACCGTGCCGGGGGACAATCCGAACGGCAGCCACGACCGCCGGAACGGGTCGCCGTATTCGGCCTCGAGCCGCTCGGCCGTGGCCGGAGGCGGGCCGAAGCTGTGGACCGCCCCCTCGGCGCCGAGGTCGAGCGCCGCGGCGCGCAGGCCGCCGCGCAGGTCGGCCAGCGCGGCCGCGCGGGCCCTCCGGGGGAGGCGGAGCAGCCGGGCCACCTCGTCGGCGTAGGAGTCGATCCGGGTGGTGGTCTGCATGGTCAGGAACCTTCCCCTGAGGGCCCGGCATCGCGCCGAACCCGCGGACCGAGCACCCGGTCCATGGCTCGGACCACCTGACGCCAGGCGGCCGTCTGGTGATCGAGTTCGGCGTCGCCCGCCCGGCTGAGCCGGTAGTACTTGCGCGGCGGGCCGTAGGGCGACTCGCGCCATGACGCCTCGACGAGCTTGGCCCGATTGAGCCGCGCGAGTACCGGGTAGACAGTGCCTGCGCCGGCGTCCAACCCGGGCAGGGAGGCCAGCACGTCGACGATCTCGGCGCCGTAGCGTTCGTCGTCGCTGAGGATGGCGAGCACGGCCAGTTCCAGCGCACCCTTGCGCAACTGGGTCTGCCGATCCTCCACGACGCATCCTCCGCTAGTTGGTGTAACCCGTTACACGGTATCACCAGGTACTGGGCACGGCAATGTAGTGGCGTGGGGGTGCGCTGTGTCTCACGAGCTCGTCCGGCGCGGCGAAGCGGAAGGTGACACCATCGGCGTCCTTCGGCACCTCACGCCCCGGGATCGCCGCGGCCGACAACTCCCGAGCCGGACCGGCGGAGGTCCCGGGTCAATCCGCCCCCGGAACCCCCTCGGGTGGGCATCGATGGACGCTAGGCGGGTCGGACCGGCCGAACGCCCACCGTCCAAGGCCAGGCCCGTCCGATCACGGGGCGACCTCGCCCTGCCCCGGCAACGTGTCGAGCATGGCGACCTCGGGGTTTCCGGCTTCCGAGGTGAGCAGCGGGTGAGCCGGATACTCCTTGGTCAGGCTCGGATAGGTGTAGTGCCCCAGCAGATCGGGAACCTTGACGGTCACCGGCCCGTACGCCGTCTGCACACCCGTGATGACCAGCCACCCGAGCTTCGTGTTGTCGAACCAGTGGCCGCCGTCACCGGCGCCGTGCACCGGACCGCTCACGCCACACGGGACGCCGCCGACGCAGGTGGTCTCCTGATACGTGATGCTGCCCCCAGGGAACCCGCCGACACCGGAGCCGGGGTACAGAGAGGCCGCGATCCGCAGGGCACCCCCGGAACGGCCGGCGGCCATGCCCTGCCCGCCCACGGAGATGTTGACCTGGAAGGCGGGGGCGACACCGGGTCCGGCAGCCGCGGCCAACCCGGTCGAGGCGACGAGCGACGAGACGCCGAGACCTCCGGTGGCCAGCAGTGCGGCGGCAGTCCTCGCCAGCGTGCGTCGTGTCATGGAACTCCTCCTTCGTG
>JAJXWF010000150.1 GCA_021781735.1 Actinomycetes bacterium | reverse complement strand
GCATCACCTTCATCGGCCCGCCGGCCCGGGTGCTCGAGCTCGCCGGCAACAAGGTGCGGGCCATCGCGGCGGCGCGCGCCGTCGGCATCCCGACCCTGCAGTCGACCCCGCCCTCGACCGACGTCGACGAACTGGTGGCCGGCGCGGAGGGGATCGGCTTCCCGGTCTTCGTCAAGGCCGTCGCCGGCGGTGGCGGCCGCGGCATGCGCCGAGTGAACAGCAGCGCGGAACTCCCGGCCGCCCTCGGTGCCGCCATGCGCGAGGCCGAGGCCGCCTTCGGCGACCCCACGGTCTACATCGAGCAGGCCGTCGGGCGTCCACGGCACATCGAGGTCCAGATCCTCGCCGACCAGACCGGCGAGACGATGCACCTGTTCGAGCGCGACTGCTCGATCCAGCGCCGTCACCAGAAGGTGATCGAGATCGCGCCGGCGCCGAACATCACCCAGGAACTGCGCGACGCCCTCACCGCGGACGCCGTCGCGTTCGCGAGGTCGATCGGCTACTCCTGCGCCGGAACGGTGGAGTTCCTCGTCGAGACCGAGGGGGAGCGGGCCGGCCAGCACGTGTTCATCGAGATGAACCCGCGCATCCAGGTCGAGCACACGGTCACCGAGGAGATCACCGACGTCGACCTCGTCCAGTCGCAGATGCGGATCGCGGCGGGAGAGACCCTCGCCGACCTCGGCCTGTCCCAGGACGCGGTCCGGATCCGCGGCGCCGCGCTGCAATGCCGGATCACCACCGAGGATCCGCTCAACAACTTCCGTCCCGACACCGGGATCATCACCGGGTACCGGTCCGCGTCGGGTGCGGGCATCCGCCTCGACGGCGGCACGGTGGCCACCGGTGTCGAGATCAGTCCGCACTTCGACTCGCTTCTCGTTAAGCTGACGGCCCGTGGTCGCGACTTCCCCGCGGCGATCGCGCGCGCGGAACGAGCGTTGGAGGAGTTCCGCATCCGCGGCCTGTCGACCAACATCTCGTTCCTGCGCGCCGTGCTCGAGGAGCCGGACTTCAGGAGCGGCGACATCTCCACCTCGTTCATCGAGGAGCGCCCGCATCTGCTGACCGCGCGACGCCCGGCCGACCGTGGCACGAAGATGCTGCAGTGGCTGGCCGACGTCACCGTCAACAAGCCCAACGGTGAGCCGGTCACGTTGGTTCCTCCGCGAGCCAAGCTGCCCGACATCGACCTCGCCGTGCCCGCACCCGACGGCGCGCGGCAGCGGCTGATCGCGCTCGGTCCCGAGGGATTCGCCCGGCAGTTGCGTGACCAGGCTCAGGTCGAGGTCACCGACACGACGTTCCGCGACGCCCACCAGTCGTTGCTCGCGACCCGGGTGCGTACGCGCGATCTCCTCCATGTCGCGCCCTACTACGCGCGCATGCTCCCCGGCCTGTTCTCGGTCGAATGCTGGGGCGGCGCCACGTACGACGTCGCGCTGCGCTTCCTCGGCGAGGATCCCTGGGAGCGGCTGGCGCAGCTGCGTGAGGCGATGCCCGGCCAGTGCCTGCAGATGCTCTTGCGGGGTCGCAACACCGTGGGGTACACGCCCTACCCGACCGAGGTGACCGCCGCCTTCGTCGAGGAGGCGACGTCGGTGGGTGTCGACATCTTCCGCATCTTCGACGCGCTCAACGACGTCGAACAGATGCGCCCCGCGATCGAGGCGGTCCGGGGCACGGGCACGAGCGTGGCCGAGGTCGCGCTGTGCTACACCGGCGACCTCAGCGACCCGAAGGAATCGATCTACACCCTCGACTACTATCTGCGGCTCGCCGAGAGGGTCGTCGACGCCGGAGCGCACATCCTCGCGATCAAGGACATGGCCGGCCTGCTGCGACCCTATGCGGCGTCCACCCTGGTCACGGCCCTGCGTGAACGCTTCGACCTGCCGGTGCACCTGCACACCCACGACACCGCGGGCGGCCAGTTGGCCACGCTCATCGCGGCGATCGACGCGGGCGTCGACGCGGTCGACGTGGCCAGCGCCCCGATGGCCGCGACCACCAGCCAGCCCTCGGCCTCGGCGCTGGTTGCCGCGCTCGAGCACACCGACAAGGCGACCAAGCTCGACTTCGAGGCGGTCACCGCCCTGGAGCCCTACTGGGAGTACGTCCGCAAGGCGTACCGGCCGTTCGAGAGCGGACTGCCCAGCCCGACCGGACGCGTGTATCGCCACGAGATTCCGGGGGGGCAGTTGTCGAACCTGCGCCAGCAGGCCATCGCGCTGGGCCTCGGCGACAAGTTCGAGCAGATCGAGGCCATGTACACGGCCGCCGACAAGATCCTCGGACGCCCGGTCAAGGTCACGCCGAGTTCGAAGGTGGTCGGCGACCTCGCGCTGCACCTGGTGGCGGTGGGTGCGGACCCGGCGGAGTTCGAGGCCGACCCGCAGAAGTTCGACATCCCCGACTCGGTCATCGGGTTCCTCAACGGCGAACTCGGGGCCCCTGCCGGGGGCTGGCCCGAACCGTTCCGCAGCAAGGCCCTCGCGGGGCGGCGGACACCGGCGCGCATCACCGAGGTGGCCGCCGACGACCTCGCCCTGCTGGCCGTCCCGGGGAGGACCCGGCAGGGCACGCTGAACCGGCTGCTGTTCCCGGGACCGACCCGCGAGTTCGCGGCCTACCGCGAGGAGTACGGCGACCTGACGCCGATGCCGACGCTGCCATACCTGTACGGCCTGCGTCACGACGCCGAGCAGGCGGTCGAACTGCGCAGCGGAGTCACCCTGCTGTTCGGGTTGGATGCCATCGGCGAGCCCGACAACAAGGGCATGCGCACGGTCATGTGCACGCTGAACGGGCAGATCCGCCCGATCCGCGTGCGTGACCGCTCGATCAAGGTTCAGGCCGACACCGCCGAACGTGCCGACTCGTCGAACCCGCGGCACATCGCGGCTCCGTTCTCGGGGGCTGTCACCGTGAAGGTCCGACCTGGCGACACGATCGAGATCGGTCAGACGATCGCCACCATCGAGGCGATGAAGATGGAGGCGGCGATCAACTCACCGGTGGCCGGGGTGATCGACCGGGTGGCGTTCATCGAGACGCGTCCGGTCGAGGGTGGAGATCTCATCGCGGTGGTGAAGTAGGCCAGGGCCTCAGGCGCGGCAGACCCCCACCACATCGGGGGCGGGTCTGCCGGCCGCGGAGGCCATGGCGGTCCAGGCATCGAGGCCCCGCAGGAACCCGAGGATGTCGTGCAGCGGCTCGCGCGACGGGTCCGCGACCCGCTGCCACGCGCCGTCGAGGGCGTCGCGGGTGGCCACGGCGTGATGGTGCCTCGCGTAACCCACCTCGGTGCCGGGAACCGGACGCAGGGGGAGCGCCGGGTCGAGGTTCCACAGCTTCGAGATCGCGAACTGGCTCGGGACGCCGGCGCGCGCCAGATCGAATTCCAGGTCACGCCACTCGGTGTCGCCGAGCACGGTGACGACGTGCCCCCACGACAACTCGTCGAGCCAGGCCCGGACCACGGTCCACGCCGCGTCGAGCCGCTCAGGGGGGACGAAGCGCGCGTTGATGAGCATCTCGACGTCGGCCGGGGTGGGCAGGTCGACCGGGATGTGGGGGGCCCAAGGGTCACGCCGGAACAACGGGCCGAGTTTCGCCAGCAGCCCGCTGGACCGCTGCTCGGCGGCGGGAACCCGGAAGCGTTGCGCCGCGACCCCCCGCAGTGACGCTGCGCCCGCGGGCCCGGACCCGAACCAGTCGCGCACCTCATCGATCCCGATGGCGTAGAGCCGGACCTCCACCATGGCCCAACCGTAGTGCGACGGGCATCCCGTCGTGGCCAGATCCCCGCGACGGACTCGGTAGGGGCGCGGGGGCGGGTCTGAGACTAGGGTTGGCCGAGTGAGTCCACGCTCGAGACGGTTCATCGTCACCGGCGTCCTGGTGGCCCTGGTCGTCCTGGTGCTCGTCGGAACGCTGATCCGATGATGGCCGACGAGCCGGTGAGATGAGGGGACTGGTGGGACGGACAATGCGCCGGCTCGTCGTGGCGGCCACGGCGACGGTGGTCGTGACGGCCGGACTGGTCGTGGGCGCCGCACCGGAGCCTGCGCTGGCCGTGCCCTCGGGCTTCACCATTGGCGCGTCCGGACCCAGCGCGCCCCGCGGCATCGCGAGCGACGCCGCCTCACAGACATACTGGGTCGCCGACGCCCGGGCGGCGAAGGTCTATGCGGTGGGACCCACCGGCACGGTGGTCGGCAGCGTGCCCCTCCCGTTCACGCCCACCGACATCGAGGCTCTGCAATTCCACGCCGGGCACCTGTACATCGGCGACATCGGCGACGCCACCGCATCCCGCAGCCACATCACCGTGTACCGGCTCAACTCGCTCAGCTACGGCCAGTCGCCCAGCTATCACGCCTGGGACTTCGCCTATCCCGACGGTCCCCACGACGCCGCGACGCTGATGGTGTCGCCGCGGGGCAACATCTACATCGTCACCAGAGGTGCCTCCGCGGCCGTCTATCGGGCCCCCGCCGTCCCCTCGACCTCGAGCGTCAACACGCTGGTCAGGGTGGCGGGAGCCCCCAGCTGGGTCACCGACGGCACGTTCCTCGACGACAGCAGAGTGGCCCTGCGCACCTTCACCTCCGTCTACGTGCTGAACGCGTTCACCTGGGCCACGATCGCCGCGGCGGAACTTCCCGCCCAGGTCGACGGCCAGGCCCTCACCACCGGCCTCGGATCCACCACCACGCTCGTCGCCCTCGGAAGCAGCACGGCCGATGACGTCGCGGTGCCGACCAGGCTGGCCCAGCTCTCTCCGGCCCCGTCCGTGGCGCCGGCGGCGTCCTCCTCGCCGACCGCGAGTCCGTCGGTGAGCGCCGGCCCGTCGGCATCGACCGCCGCGAGCGCTCAGGGAACCACGACCGGCGCGGCGTCGTCGAACAGGGGAACCCTGACGGCACTGGCGATCGCCCTCGGCGTGGCCGTCCTGGCCGGCGTCGTCGCGGCGGTCAAGCGCTGAGCCCCGGGCTCATCGTCGAGGCTGCCGGGCGGGCGGCGTCCCCGGTGCACGGCAGGGTGTTTCAGCCCGCGGCTGGCAGGATGGCTGCATGAGCCCCGACCATCGAGACGAGCGGCGCCACCCGCGTGGCGAGCATCTGCTCGATGCCGACCTGCCGGCCGACCCGATCGACCTGTTCGCGAACTGGCTCGGTGCGGCGCTGCACGCCTCCCGGCACGGGTTGCTCCGCGAACCCACCGCGATGGCGCTCAGCACCGTGTCCCGGGCCGGTGACGGGACGTGGTACCCCCGGAGTCGCATGGTGCACCTGCGCGAATACACGGCGGAGGGGTTCGGGTTCCTCACCAGCGAGGAGTCCGACAAGGGGGCCGAACTGAACGACAACCCGCACGCGAGCCTGCTGTTCTGGTGGCCCGTGCACGCCCGGCAGGTGCGCGCCGAGGGCGTCGTCGAACGGCTGTCCCGGGCCGAGAGCGAGCGCTATTTCGCGTCCTGGCCCCGAACCACCCGGCTGGGTGCGTGGGCGACCCGTCAATCCCGGCCCGTGCGGTCGATCCAGTCACTGCACGACGACTACGAGCGGTTCGCCGACCAATTCGCCGACCGCGACGTCGACTGCCCGCCCGCCTGGAGCGGATATCTGCTGCGCCCCTCCACCGTCGAGTTCTGGCAGGGCCAGCCCCGTCGGCTGCACGACCGGGTGCGCTACGCCCGGGCGGGCGGCGGCTGGCTGATCCAACGGCTGAACCCGTGAACGACGCGACGGCGACGGCTGTTGGTCCACCCGATCGGGTGGTCGAGGTGTCCCCCGAGCGACTCTCCGGATGGCTCGGTCGGTTCGGTGCGGCGCACGGGGAGGGCATCGAGCGGGCCGACGGGGACGACCTCGTGGTCGAGTTCCCCGACGGGGCGCGGGTCCGACTCGTCGACCGGTGGGGTGGCGGGGCCGCCCCCGACGCCACGGCCTGGATCGCCGGTCAGCGCAGGGACCGTCGGGTGGCACTCCTGCTCGTGCGCCGCTCCGCCCATGCCGTGGGGCTCGCCGTCGGAGCCGAGCTGCCGGTGCACCACGTCGACACGCACTACGTGCAGGGCCGCACGAAGGCCGGTGGCTGGTCGCAACAGCGCTACGCCCGGCGCCGCGACAACCAGTCCGACCACGCCCTGGGCTCGGCCGCCGACGACGCGGTCCGCGTCCTGCTGCCGATCGCCGACCGGATCGATGCGCTCGTCTGCGGCGGCGACACGCGTGCGGTCGACATCGTGCTCGCCGACCGTCGGCTGGCCCCGTTGGCCGCGCGACGCACGAGGCATCCGGTGCTGCCGGTTCCCGATCCGAGGCTGGCCGTGCTGCGCGATGTCGTGGTCCGGATGCGCATGGTGCCTGTCCGGATCAGCGATCCGCCCTCGCCGCCTCAGTAGAGTCATCGTCGAAGGGGTCGGACGCCGGGCGGCTGCCGCCGGTGGCCTCACCTCGAACCCATCACGATGGAAGTGAGCTGAGCCGCCATGGAATCCCGCATCGCCTCCCGCCGCGTCGTCACTGGAACCTTCGATCCCTCGGGGCACGCCGAACCGGCCCGGGCCCTCACCATCGTCATCTCCGACGGCGTGATCCGCGAGGTGCGCGAGGGTATCGAACCGGGCGCGCGGCTCCTCGACGCGACCCTCGTGCCCGGGTTCGTCGATACCCACACGCACGGTGCCGCAGGTGCCGCCTTCGTCGACCCCGACGCCGTGGCCGTGCAGCGGGCGATCGACCTCCACCGCTCCCACGGCAGCACGACGTTGTTCGCGTCGACCGTCACCGCACCGGTTGACGAGGTGCACGCCCAGCTCGAGCGGCTGCGTCCGTTCGTCGCGGCCGGTGAGCTGCGAGGCGTCCACCTCAGA
>JAJXWF010000012.1 GCA_021781735.1 Actinomycetes bacterium | reverse complement strand
GTGCTCGAGCCGCGCGGCGGCGGCGCGGCGATCGCCGTCGGGCCGCAGGAGGTCGCCCACCACGTGCAGGAACTCGTGCAGCTCAAGGCCGACGAGTTCCTCCAGGTGATCCTGCTCGCGCAGGGACGATTCCAGGAGTTCCTGCTCGCCCGCAGTGACGCCAGGCTCGACCTGCTCACCACCTTGTTCGACATCGGGCGGTTCACCGACTACGGCAGGCTGCTCGACGAACGCCGCCGCGACCTGGGCACCCGGCGCAGCACCGCCAGGGCCGCCGTCGACGCCCGCATCACCGCACTCGCCCCCGGCGACGCCGAGCGTCCCGAGCCGGGCGACGAACTCGCCTGGCTCGACGCCTTGATCACCGGCGCGGACGCCGACACCGGTCGGCACCGGGCGCGCCGCGACGAGGCGTCCGACCGCGAGGATGCCGCCCGCACCCGGCACGAGACGGCCCAGCGGCAGCGTGACCTCGCCAGTGCCGAGGCACGGCTCGCCGAATTGGAGGCCCGCTCCGGGGAGATCGCCGCGTGGAAGCTCCGCGTCGAGGAGGCCGAGCACGCCGCCCGCGTCCGCCCACTCGCCGACGCGGCCGATGACGCTGCGGAGGCCCTGGCCGACGCCCGGGCGGCGGTCGCCCGCGCGGACGCCGACTACCCCGAGGGGGCCCCCGCCGACCCGTCGGCCGACGTCGACCGGCTGACGGGAATCATCGGGGAACTGCAGCCGCTCGTGCCGATCGAACGGCGCCTCGCCGACGACGACCAGGAGCTGGCAGCCGCGCGAGCCGAGGCCGCCCGGATCACCGGGGCACTCCAGCGGCTCGCCGACCACCGGCGCGACCTCGAAGAGCAGCGGCGCACGGCCGCCGAGGCCGCCGGGGGTGGCGAGCACGCGCGCCGGCTGATCGACGAGCTCACCGATCGACTCGCCGCCGCCCGGCAGGCCCACGCCATCGCCGCCCAGAGGGTCACGGCCCAGGAGGCCGAGCTCCGGGCGAGCCGGGCGTCCGGGCAGGCGGCCCATAGCTACGCCGACCTGCTCGATCGCTACCTCCACGGTCAGGCAGCGGTGCTCGCCGAGCGACTGGGCGACGGCGAACCCTGTCCGGTATGCGGGTCGCTCGAGCATCCGAGCCCGGCGCGGTGGTCGGGCGAGGCGGTCAGCGACGCCGACCTCGACCGTGCCCGCGCGGCCCAGGATGACGCCGACGCGCAAGCCCGAGCAGCACGGGAGCGGGTCGCGGCCCTCGATGCCCAGTTCGGTGAACTGCACGGCCGAACGGGCGGCCGCACCGTCGACGACCTCACCGCCGAACGACAGCGTGCCGCCGACCAGGTGACACGCGTCCGGGAGGCCGAGGGACTCGTCGTCCGGATCGACCAGGAGATCGCCGGCGATGACACGCACCCGGGTCTCGACGCCCGCTCGGCCGACCTCGCCACGGCTCGTGACACTGCCCGCGAGCGGGAAGCGATGCTCGCCGCCCGGATCGAGCAGCACCGGGAGCAGGTCGGGACCGCCCGGGACGGGTTCCCGACGGTGGCTGGTCGGATCGCCGACCTCACGGCGTGGCGAACCCGGGCGACGGTCCTCCGCGACGCGCGCCGGCGGGCCGCCGAGTCCGGGCGCCAGTCCGTCGACGCCGCCCGTCGTGTCGCAGACGCCGCGGCGCGCGAAGGCTTCGCCTCGCTCGACGCGGCACTCGCGGCCGGGCTCGCCGAGGGCGAGCTGGCCGGGCTCCGCACCCGGCTCGAGGCCCATGCCGACGAGCTGTCGAAGGTCAAGGGCGTGCTGGCACAGCCCCAACTCCAGAAGCTGCCCACCGAGAGGATCGACCCGGACGCCGCCTTCAACGAACTCCGCTCCGCCCACGAGGCCTACGAGCAGGCGGTGAGTGCCCTCGCGCAGGCGGAGGCTCGTCACACCGCCCTCGTCACCGACCGGAGCGCCCTCGCCCACGAGATCGCCGGCCTCGGCGATCTCGACCGACGCTTCGAGGTGCTGCACCGGCTGACCGAGACGGTGCGCGGGCGCACGCCGAACATGCGGGGCATCCCGCTCGACAGCTACGTGGCCGCGGCCGAACTCGAGGCGATCCTCGACGCGGCGAATGAGCGGCTGCGGTCGATGAGCGACGGTCGCTACGAACTGCTGTACTCCGAGCGGGGAGACCGGCGCCAGGGGGCGAGCGCCGGCCTCGAGATCGAGGTGTTCGACGAGCACACCGGACGCGCCCGCTCCCCCCGATCGCTCAGCGGCGGCGAGACCTTCCTCGCGTCCCTGGCCCTCGCCCTCGGACTGGCCGAGGTCGTCACCGCCCGGTCCGGCGGCATCGAGCTGAGCACGCTGTTCATCGACGAGGGCTTCGGCTCCCTCGACGCCGACACCCTCGAGATCGCCATGTTCACGCTCGACACGCTGCGCCAGGGCGGCCGGGCGATCGGACTCATCAGCCACGTCGACGCGATGAAGGAGCAGATCGCCTCGCAGCTCCAGGTCATCCGCACCGCGCACGGCTGGTCGGAGGTGCGCCGGTCGTCGGGCGGATGACCGTGGTGATCGGCCCAGCGGCCGCGGGGAGCCGGCACGTCCTCCCCGCACGACGCCGACCTCCCTCGGCCTACCGCAGGTGGTGCACGTCCCCGGCCGCGAACGCCCGGCGAACCCCGTTGTCGAGCCGCACCACCAGACGACCGTCGGCGTCGACGTCGACACCCTCGCCCTCGTGCGCGACCTGCGCGCTCTCGAGCACCCGCACGCGGCGTCCGATGCTGGCGCAGTCGCGGGTGTAGACCGGCCGCACATCGAGGCCCTCACGCCAGTCGGTGACGAGATCGGCGAACCGGGTGAGGGTGGCGACGGCAACGGCGTCCCTGTCCTCGGGCAGGCCGGCGATCCGCAGCGACGTGGCGGTGGACACCGGCAGGTCGCCCTCGGCCATGGCGATGTTGATGCCAATACCGATCACCGCCTGCGGCCCGGAGGGCGTGTCAACGGCCTCGGCGAGGATCCCGCACACCTTCCGCCCGTCGATGAGCACGTCGTTGGGCCACTTGAGTTCCAGGCGAGCGGCGTCGGCACCGGTCGCGTCGAGCAGGCCCGTGCGCACCGCGAGACCGGCCAGCAGCGACAGCCACCCCCAGTCGTGCATCGGCCGGCCCGGCGCCAGGGTCACCGAGATCGCGATCGACGAGCCGCGCGGGCTTTCCCACCGGCGATCGAACCGGCCCCGCCCGGCCGTCTGGTGCTCACTGACCAGAACGGCCCCGGGCACCGCGCCGCCGCGGGCGGCGGCCACCAGGTCGGCGTTGGTCGACCCGGTCTCGGGGATGCAGCGGACCGACGTCCACAGGGGGACCCTCGCGAGCCCCGAGCGGATGGCCCGCTCGTCGGCGAACGCCGGCAGCAACGACATGCCCGCCAGAGTACCGGCGGCGCTAGGGTCGGGCCATGGAGTCGGACATCCACACGACGGCCGGCAAGCTCGCCGATCTTGGACGCCGCATCGACGAGGCCGTCAACGCCGCATCCCCGGCCGCGGTCGAGCGGCAGCATGCGCGGGGCAAGATGACCGCCCGCGAACGCGTGCTCGCACTGCTCGACGAGGGCAGCTTCACCGAGATCGACGAGTTCTCCCGGCACCGGTCCACCGCGTTCGGGATGGACAAGCGCCGTCCCTACGGCGACGGGGTGATCATCGGCATGGGCGCGGTCAACGGGCGTCCGGTCTGCGTGTTCAGCCAGGACGTCGCGATCTTCGGCGGATCACTCGGTCAGGTCTACGGCGAGAAGATCTGCAAGATCATCGACTTCGCGCTCAAGACCGGGTGTCCGCTCGTCGGCATCAACGAGGGAGGCGGGGCGCGGATCCAGGAGGGAGTCGTCTCGCTGGGGCTCTACGGTGAAATCTTCCGCCGCAACACCCACGCGTCGGGCGTGATCCCGCAGATCTCGCTGGTCATGGGCGCCGCGGCGGGCGGCCACGTCTACTCCCCCGCGCTCACCGACTTCATCATCATGGTCGACCAGACCTCGCAGATGTTCATCACCGGTCCCGACGTCATCCGCACGGTCACCGGCGAGGACGTCACCATGGAGGAACTCGGCGGAGGACGCACCCACAACGCCGTGTCCGGCACCGCCCACTACCTCGCCGCCAACGAGACCGACGCCCTCGAATACGTGCGCGACCTGCTCAGCTACCTGCCCCAGAACAATCTGGAGGATGCGCCGATCTTCGACGACGGGGTCGACACCACGATCACCGATCTCGACCGCGACCTCGACGTGCTGATCCCCGACTCCCCCAACCAGCCGTACGACATGCGCGAGGTCGTGCACACGATCCTCGACGACGGCGAGTTCCTCGAGGTGCAGGAGTTGTACGCGCAGAACATCGTCTGCGGCTTCGGACGGATCGAGGGCCGACCGGTCGGGATCGTGGCGAACCAGCCCACGCAGCTGGCCGGCTGTCTCGACATCGGAGCCTCGGAGAAGGCGGCCCGGTTCATCCGCACCTGTGACTGCTTCAACGTCCCGATCGTCACCCTCGTCGACACGCCCGGGTTCCTGCCCGGCGTCGGCCAGGAGCACCAAGGGATCATCCGTCGCGGCGCGAAACTGCTCTACGCCTATGCCGAGGCCACCGTGCCGCTCATCACGGTGATCACCCGCAAAGCCTACGGAGGCGCCTATGACGTCATGGGATCCAAGCACCTCGGCGCCGACGTCAACCTCGCCTGGCCGACCGCGCAGATCGCGGTGATGGGTGCCGAGGGCGCGGTGAACATCCTCTACAAGCGGGAACTCGCCGACCACCCCGATCCGGCGGCCCGGCGTCGCGAACTCGTCGACGAGTACAACGACGAGCTCGCCAACCCGTACGTGGCCAGCGAGCGGGGCTACATCGATCAGGTGATCTACCCGCACGAGACCCGGGCCGAGTGCATCCGGGTGCTGCGTCTGCTGCGAACCAAGCGCGAGACGCTGCCACCCAAGAAGCACGGGAACATCCCGCTGTGAGTGCCGACGAGCGTCCCGACGACGACGCACCGGTGGCCGTGGTCCGCGTGGTCGGAGGACATCCGGACGTCGCCGAACTGGCGGCGGTGATGGTGGTGCTGCAGTCTGAGTTAGCCGCCCGTCCGCCGCTGGACGAGGGGCTCGGCGACCGACCCCGTGCGGGCGGCTGGAAGTCCTACTGGCGGGTCGTGCGGCGTCCGATCGTGCCCGGACGCGACGCCTGGCGGCACGCGCTGTAGCCGGGGGCCGGGGCGGTGGACCAGTCCCCCGGGGCGGAGCCGTACGCTGAGCGCATGCGCCTGGTTCTCGCGTCGAAGTCCCCCGCCCGCCTGTCCACGCTGCACCAGGCAGGTCTGTACCCCGATGTCATCTACTCCGAGGTCGATGAGGACGGCTACACGGCCGGCGGCGTCGACCAGCTGACCGCGGTGCTCGCGGAGGCCAAGGGAGAGGCGGTCGTCGACCTGCTCGGCACCTCGCTACCTGAGCCGACCGTGGTCGTCGCGTGCGACTCGATGCTCGAACTCGACGGCCACCCGTGGGGCAAACCGCACACCGACGACGAGGCGCTGTCCCGCTGGTACCGCATGCGCGGACGCTCGGCCACCCTGCACACCGGTCACCACCTGGTGCTCATCGAACCCGACCGGGTGCGCCGCGCAACCCGGATCGCCAGCACCCTGGTGACCTTCGCCGACCTCACCGACGCCGAGATCGGCGCCTATGTGGCCAGCGGGGAACCGCAGCGGGTGGCGGGTGCGTTCACCATCGACGGGTTGGGCGGCGCCTTCGTCACCCGGGTCGATGGCGACCCGCACAACGTGGTCGGCATCAGCCTGCCGCTGGTGCGCCAGATGCTCATCGACTTCGGTATCGCCTGGCACGAACTGTGGAGATCGCCCGCCAGCGAGTGAGCGAACGGGGGCCGCTCACCGGTGTCGCAGGGTGAGCGCGGCGATGTCGGAGTCGCTGGTGAAGGCCCCCGACCACGTCGTGCCCGAGAACACCACCGAGTCGGCCGACGAGGCCTGCACGTGATACCCCATGGCGGGCAGGTTGGCCGCGAGCCAGGTGGCGAGGTGACCACCGTCGGCGGCGGGGAAGAACGCGGTGACCACGTTCGGCTGGTCGATCGCGTACACGATGTCAAGTCCCTGAGGCAGCACGAACCCCGCGGGAGCATAGGTGAACCCGTACGCCTGCAGACCGCGCGTGGACGCGGCCTGGACGACTCCGGCGGCCGGGACCTTCGCAGCAGATGTGCGGGCCGCCGCCTCGGCAGCCGATCCCGTGGCCCCGCACCCCGCCAGGAGCAGCAGCGCGGCGAGTCCCGCCGCGGCCGATCCGGCGACACGCCGGGAGCCCCGGCGGGAGGAAGTGATGCGGACGGGGCGGAGCACCCGGACATTCTACCGGGCACCCGCACCGCCGGACGCCGGCGGCGTCCGGCCCGCTCGCGGGGATCGCCCGACCCGGCGATAGGGTCCACCCATGAGCGCCACTCCCCGTCAGCGCCCCGTCGCGCTCGTCACGGGCGGCAGCCGCGGGATCGGTCGGGCCATCTGCGAGGCCCTGGCCCCCGACCACCATGTCGTCGTCGGCGGACGCAGCGTCGACGCGGTGGCACCCGTGCTGGCCGCCCTGCCCAGTGCGGAGCCCTTCGTCTGCGACCTCACCGACGAGGACTCCACCGCGGCGGCGGTCGCCGGCCTCGACCGTCTCGACGTGCTCGTCCACTCCGCCGGTGTGGCCGACCCCGGCACGCTCGCCTCGGCCCCCCGGGACATGTGGCGGCGCACGCTCGAGCTCAACGTCGTCGCCGTCGCCGGGCTGACCCGGCTCGTGCTGCCGCTACTGCGCCAGGCCCACGGTCAGATTGTCATGATCAACTCGGGGGCCGGGTTCACCGCCGGCCCGGGCAACGGACCGTACGCGGCGTCCAAGTTCGCCCTGCGGGCACTCACCGACGCGCTGCGCGCCGAGGAACGCGGCAGGATCCGGGTGATCGCGATCCACCCCGGCCGGGTCGACACCGACATGCAGGTCCACCTGCAGACGGCGGCGGGCCGCGAGTACGTGCCCGAGGAACACCTCCGCCCGCAGTCGGTGGCCGAGGCCGTCGTCTTCGCCCTCGGAGCCCCGGCTGACGCGATCGTCGAGAGCCTCACCATCCGCCCGATCGAGCGCGGCTGACCCCCGCGCGAACCGAAAGGATCCCCATGACGCCTGAGTCCCCCCACACGCGCGCCGAACTCGCGCGCTACATCGACCACACGCTGCTCAAGCCCGAGGCCACCGACGTGCAGGTCGCCGACCTGGTCGGCGAGGCCGCGCGGCTCGGCACGTATTCGGTGTGCGTCTCCCCCAGCCGGCTGCCGGTCGCCGTGCCCGGCGAGCTCAAACTGGCCGTCGTGTGCGGGTTCCCGTCCGGTGCTCACACCCCTGCGGTGAAGGCTGCCGAGGCGGCTGCCGCGGCAGCCGCGGGAGCCCACGAGATCGACATGGTGATCGACCTCGCCCACGCCACCACCGGACGCTACGACCTCACCGAGGCCGAGATCCGGGCCGTGCGCCGGGCCGTCCCCGGCCTCGTGCTCAAGGTGATCATCGAATCGGCGATGCTCAGCGATGAGCAGATCGTCGGCGTGTGCCGGGCCGCCGAGGGCGCCGGGGCCGACTTCGTCAAGACCTCCACCGGGTTCCACCCGGCGGGAGGCGCCAGCGTGCACGCGGTCGAAGTGATGTCGGCCACGGTGGCGCCGCGTCTCGGGGTCAAGGCGTCGGGGGGCATCCGGGACACCGCCACCGCGCTGGCGATGATCGCCGCGGGCGCGACGCGCCTCGGCCTGTCGGGATCGGCGGCCGTGCTGGCCGGCTTCGACGGCGAGGCGGCGCCCACCACCGGCGACTACTGAGCCGAGCGACCGGATCCCTGACCCGCTCCGGGGCCGCGCCCGCGGTCATGCCACCGGTACCACAGGCCCACGACCGACTCGTGCCAGGTGACGCGCGGCTTGTGCCAGAACCGTTCCCCCGGCCGGTAGTCGTCGGCGAACGCCAACCGCGGGACGACATCCGGGAACTCGGTGGCCACGTCGCGGCGTCCCCGGGCTGCGTGCAGGGGGTTCGAGACGATCGTGATCCGGTCGCAGTCAGCGAGCAGCGGCAGCCCGAACCGGATGTTCTCGGTGGTGCTTGCGGCGGTCTCCTCGAGTTCGACCACCGCGGGATCGAGCCCCAGCCGCTCGACGCAGTGGGCCGCCATCGAGGCGGCCTCCGTCAACGGCGCGGGTGTGGTGCGGCCGCCGCTGAACACCACCCGCACCGGGCCGCGATGGGCGCCCAGCGTGCGCATGAGAATGTCGCAGCGCCAGGCCTGCTCGGCCGTGAGACATCCGGACCGCTCGCTGGGACAGCCGAGCACCAGCGCGCCGAGCAAGCCGTCGGCGCGGGCCCGCCTGCCGGGCGGACGCCGCGACGCCCGACGCTGCAGCCACTCGGCACCTCCCCACCATCCACCCGCCGCGACGAGCAGGACCGCGCACACGCCGCCGGCTGTGCGGCGTCGGGCCGGGCGGGTCACGCGGACTGCTCCCGGTGAGGGTGGTTCTGCACCCAGAGGGCCGCCACCGCCCCGACGGCGACGACCACCGCCGGAAGCAGGATCGAGTCGGCCATCGCACGCGAGAAGTAGGGGGCGATGGCGGCGGGCACGTGGCCCTCGCCCTGCTGCGACCCCCGCAGGGACGCCGCCGCGGCCGGGTCGGCGGTGGCGAATCGGGTCATCCAGACGCTGATCCGCTGGGTCATCACCATCGCGATCATCGCGGACCCGAGCACCGCCCCCATCTGCCGGGTGGTGTTGAACACGCTCGACCCGGCACCCGCCTCGTGCGGTTGCAGATCGCGGGTCGTGGTCAGCGAGATCGGGCCCCAGATCATCGACCCCGCGACCCCCATCGGCGCCGCGAGCAGCACGAGCTGCCACACGGGATGACCGTCGCGGATCAGCCACTGGTAGCCGAACAGCGTGAGCGCGAACAGTCCGAGCCCCGAGGCGATGACGAGCCGGGCGTTCAGCCGGGGGAAGGCGCGGCCGACGACCGGGGCCAGCACGCCCGACAGCACCGCATTGGGCACCATCGTCAGCGCCGCCTCGGTGGGGGTGAGGTAGCGGGCGTCCTGCAGGAAGATCATCATCGGGAAGGTCATCGAGGTGACCGTCGCCCCGACGGCGAAGGTGAGGATGTTGCCCATCGTGAAGTTCCAGGTGCCGAACAGTGCGAGAGGCACCAGCGGCTCGGCGGGGCCCTTGGCCTCCCACCAGATGAAGCCCGCCATGACCAGCACGCCGACGACGAGCAGCAGCGGAACGCTGAGCACCCCGGTGATGGTGCCCCAGTTATAGCTGTTGCCCTCCTGCAGGCCGAACACGATGAGGAACACGCCGATCCCCGACAGCCCCACGCCGAGCCAGTCGAAGCGGTGACTCACCCGTGGCAGATCGGGCACCCGGCGCCACACCTGCCAGATCCCGAGGATCCCGACGGGCACGTTGACGAAGAAGATCCATTCCCAGCCGAGGCTGTCGACGAGGACGCCGCCGAGCAGCGGCCCGACCAGCGTCGCGACCCCGGCGGTGGAACCCCACAGGCCCATCGCCGCGCCGCGGCGTGCGTACGGGAACAGCCGGGTGATCACCGCCATCGACTGGGGGGTCATCAGGGCGGCGCCGATCCCCTGGACGGCCCGGGCCGCGATGAGCATGCCGATGGTGGTCGACAGTCCACACCAGGCAGACGACGCGGTGAACACGACGAGCCCGATGATGAAGATGTTGCGCGGACCGAACCGGTCGCCGAGGCGTCCGGTGACCAGCAGCGGCACGGCGTAGGTGAGCAGGTAGGCGCTGGTCACCCACACGACGCCGTTGACGGTGGTATCGAGGCCGGTCATGATCGCCGGGATCGCGGTCGTGACGATCGTCGAGTCGACCAGGATCATGAAGAATCCGACGAGCAGCGCCCACAGGGCCGACCAGGCCTGCTTCTCGGTGATCTGTTCGCCACTGCGCGTCACCGCGGGCGCGGCCGGACGCCGCACCGGGCCACCGGGCCGCTCAAGTTCCTCGGTGGCGCTCATCGGCGGACCGCCGGAGCGCCCGGGCCCCGCGCGACGGCAGGGTGGACACGGTGTCTGCGCATGGCGGCAAGACTACGGCGCGCCTCAGACAAGCAGGGACGCCGGCGCCACGCTGTCAGCGAACACCGGGCGCCCGGGCCGAGGGCCTAGGATCCGAGGTGTCGCGTGTTCGAGGAGGAGCTGTGACCACGATCAACAAGGTGCTGGTGGCCAACCGCGGCGAGATCGCGGTGCGGATCGTGCGGGCGGCCGCAGACGCGGGCATTGCCAGCGTCGCGGTCTACGCCGACTCCGACCGCGACTCGCTGGCGGTGCGGCTCGCCGACGAGGCGTTCGCGCTCAACGGCGCCACCCCGGCCGACACCTACCTCAACGTGGCCAAGCTCCTCCACGTCGCCGCCCGCAGCGGCGCCGACGCCGTGCACCCCGGCTACGGGTTCCTCGCCGAGAACGCCGGGTTCGCCCGTGCGGTGCTCGCCGCGGGACTCGTGTGGATCGGCCCGCCACCGGAGGCGATCGAAGCCCTCGGCGACAAGGTGCGGGCCCGGCACATCGCCCAGCGCGTCGGGGCGCCCCTGGTGCCCGGCACCGCCGATCCCGTCGCCGGCGCCGACGAGGTCGTGGCCTTCGCCGCCGAGCACGGACTGCCGGTGGCGATCAAGGCGGCCTTCGGCGGAGGCGGGCGTGGACTCAAGGTCGCGCACACCCTGGAGGAGATCCCCGACCTGTTCGCCTCGGCCACCCGCGAGGCGATCACCGCCTTCGGGCGGGGTGAGTGTTTCGTCGAGCGCTACCTCGACCGGCCCCGGCACGTCGAGACCCAGTGCCTGGCCGACCGGTACGGCCATGTCGTGGTCGTCTCGACCCGCGACTGCTCCCTGCAGCGTCGCCACCAGAAGTTGGTCGAGGAGGCACCGGCGCCCTTCCTGCGGCCGGACCAGATCGACACGCTCACCGGAGCGAGCAAGGCGATCCTGCGGGAGGCCGGCTACGTCGGCGCCGGCACCTGCGAATTCCTCGTCGGACGCGACGGCACGATCTCGTTCCTCGAGGTGAACACCCGGCTGCAGGTCGAGCATCCGGTCAGCGAGGAGGTGTCGGGCCTCGACCTCGTCCGGGAGATGTTCCGGATCGCCGAGGGGGAACGGCTCGGGTACGACGATCCCCCGCTACGCGGCCACGCGATCGAGTTCCGCATCAACGCCGAGGACCCCGGACGCGGCTTCCTCCCCGCCCCGGGAACCCTGGTCTCGTGGCACGCGCCGAGTGGCCCGGGCGTCCGGGTCGACGAGGGATACCACGCGGGGATGACCGTGCCGGGCGCCTTCGACTCGCTGATCGCCAAGCTCGTCGTCACCGGCGCCGACCGGTCGCAGGCGTTGTCCCGTGCGCGCCGGGCGCTCGGAGAGCTGGTCGTCGACGGCATGCCGACGGTCATCCCGTTCCATCGGGCGGTCGTCGACGACCCGGCGTTCACGGCGGCGGGCGGCGAGTTCGGCGTCCACACCAGGTGGATCGAAACCGAGTTCGCCAACGATCTGCCGGCCTATACCGGCCTGCTCGGTGAGGCCGACGACCGGGACGCCCCCCAGACGGTGATCGTCGAGGTCGACGGCCGCCGGCTCGAGGTGCGACTCCCGGGCGCACTGCCGTTCGGCGGCCGAGCGGGCACACCGGCCACCACGACCCGGCGGCCGGCGCGCCGCGACCGCGGGGGAGCCACCGTGCACACGCCCGCCGGCACCGCGCTCACCGCCCCCATGCAGGGCACGGTCGTCAAGGTGGCCGGGGCCGAGGGTGACGCCGTCACGGCCGGCGAGTTGGTCGTCGTGCTCGAGGCGATGAAGATGGAGAACCCCGTGGTCGCCCACCGCGACGGCGTCCTGGCGCGGCTGGTCGCGGTGGGCACCGCGGTGAGCGCCGGACAGGTGCTGTGCGAAATCACGGAGAGTCCAGGGTTCATCCAGGGAGGGCACCCAGCGGGTACACAGCAACCTGAGTAACACTGGGTACATGCCGCTTGCAAGCCTGTCGAGCCTGTTGCCTCTGCTCATGATGGGGGCGATCGTCTGGTACCTGTTCGTCAGGGCCGGGAGAACCCAGCAGCGGATCGTCGAACGACAGCGGGCCGAGATCGCCTCGGTGCTCGCCGCGTCCAGATCGGCCGCCGAGGAGGACGTCACCCGGTTCGGCGAGGAGCTGCAGGATCTCGATTCCGACGTCGTCGGCCACCACCTCGACGAGGCCATGCAGCAGGACTACACCCGGGCCCTGGACGCCTACGACCACGCGAAGGATTCGCTGGCCGCCGTGCAGCGTCCCGAGGAGATCAGCAACGTCACCGAGATCCTCGGGGACGGCCGGTATGCGGTCGCCTGCGTGAAGGCCCGGGTCGCCGGGGAACCCCTGCCGCAGAAGCGGCCACCGTGCTTCTTCAACCCGGCCCATGGGCCCTCGGTGCGCACCGTCAAGTGGGCACCCAATGGCGGGGTCGCCCGGGACATCCCTGCCTGCCTCGCGGACGCCGAACGCGTCGACGCCGGCGCCGATCCCTACATCCGCACGGTGCAGCTCGGCTCGCGCCGCGTCCCCTACTGGCAGGGCGGACCCGCCTACGCTCCGTGGGCGCAGGGTTACTACACCGGATGGCGGGGCAACTCCCTGCTCGGCGACCTGGTCGTCGGTTCGCTGATCTTCAACGGCATGTCGAGCCTGCCGTTCGTTCTCGGTGGCATGGGTCAGGGCCTCGGCCAGATCGGTGACGGGCTCGGCGGCGGCCTCGGGCAGATCGGCAACGGCATCGGCGACGGCATCGGCCAGATCGGCAACGGCATCGGCGACGTGATGGGCGATGTCGGCAACGGCATCGGCGACGTCATGGGGGATGTCGGCAACTTCTTCGGCGACCTCTTCTGAGCGCCGGACGCCGGATTGCCGTCCCGGTGAGGACACGGTCGAGCCCTGCCCTCCAGACGGTCCCCACGTCGGCGTGCCACCCGGAAGGCCTCGGACGTCGTTCCGGCCGCTCCGTGTGAGGAACAGGCGAGACCACCGAAGCGGCGCCCCCGGCGTCCGAATCCAGAGGGCGACCGGAGTCGACCCTCACGATCTGCCGGCAACCGGCACCCCGCCCGGTCACGGCCACGGGACTCCGCCCGGTGGCCTGCAGATCGGGAGCGGGGGAGGAATCGTGGGCGCGGCTCAGGTCGGCTGGCGATCGCCGGAGAGACGGTTGGCGCCGCGCAGGTGCAGTTGTCGGGCCGCCTCGGCGATCGATCCCGACAGCGACGGGTAGACGGTGAAGTCGTGGGCGAAGTCGTCAACGGTGATCCGTTCGCTCACCGCGAGGGTGATCGCGTGGATCAACTCCGACGCGTGCGGCGCGACGATCACGCCGCCCAGGACGATCCCGGTGACCGGCAGGCAGTAGAGCTTGACGAACCCGTCGGCGAGGCCCTGCATCTTGGCGCGCGCATTGGAGCTGAGCGGCAGGGTGATCTGCGACACCGTGAACTCCCCCGCCTCGACCTGCTGCTGGGGCGCGCCGACCGTGGCGATCTCGGGAGCGGTGAACACCGTCGACGACACCGAGCGCATGTCGAGCGGGGCCACAGCCGCACCCAGGGAGTGCCACATCGCGATCCGGCCCTGCATGGCGGCGACCGAGGCCAGCGCGAACACTCCGGTGACGTCGCCGGCGGCGTACACGCCCCGGGCGGTCGTGCGCGACACCTTGTCGGTGATGATGTGTCCCGACGCGGTGAGCTGGACGCCGGCGTCCTCGAGTCCGATGTCGGCTGTGTTCGGGATGGCCCCGACGGCCATCAGGCAGTGGGAACCGCGCACTTCGCGCCCGTCATCGAGGGTGACCACGACACCGTCGCCCTCGACCCGCGCCGCGGCAGCCCGACTGCGGGACATCACGGTCATGCCGCGGCTTTCGAAGACGTCCTGGAGCACCTGCGCGGCGTCGGAGTCCTGGCCGGGCAGCACCTGGTCGCGGGAGGAGACGAGCACCACGTCGACGCCGAGGGAGTGGTAGGCGCTGGCGAACTCGGCACCGGTGACGCCCGACCCGACGACGATCAGCCGCTCGGGAAGCTCGGTGAGGTCGTAGACCTGCTTCCAGTTGAGGATCCGTCGCCCGTCGCAGCGCGCGGTGTCGAGTTCGCGCGGCGTGGTGCCGGTGGCCACGAGGATGATGTCGGCGGCCAGTCGCTCCTGCTCGCCGTCGGCGGTGGTCACGATCACCGCCTCGGTGCCGTCGAGGCGTCCGCTGCCGCGGATCACCCGCACCCCGGCCTCCTCGAGCTTGACGGCGATGTCGTCGGACTGGCGTTCGGCGAGGTCCATGACCCGCCGGTTGACCGCGCCGAGGTCGACCCGCACCCGGGTGGCGAGCGAGGCCGTCTCGCCGGCCAGTCGGATGCCGAGCTGCTCGGCGCCCTTGATCGTGGTCATCACCTCGGCGGTCGCGATGAGCGTCTTCGAGGGGACACAGTCGGTGAGCACGGCCGCGCCGCCGAGCCCGCCCCGCTCGATCACGACGACCTCGCCGCCCAGTTGCACTCCGACCAGGGCCGCCTCATAGCCGCCGGGCCCACCGCCCAGGATCACCACGCGCGCTGTCATTCCTGCATTCAATCACGACATCGCCGAGCCTCACCCGCGTCGGCACGGTGGGCGGGCCCTCCCGCGGGCGTCCGGGAGGGGCCGCCACTAGAGTGAGCGCCGTGGATCAGGACCTCGACGAACCCGGGACGCACGGCCTTGCGGCCCCCACCGTCGACGCGGCTGATGCCACCGCACGAGCGGCGGCCCTCGTCGCCCGCGACCTGCTCGGCATCGAGCGGGCCGACGTCGCGCTCGTGCTCGGATCGGGGTGGAGCAGTGGTGCCGACCGGCTGGGGCGTCCGATCGCCCGGGTGCCGCTCGAACGGGTCCCGGGGTTCACCACCCCGGTCGTCGCGGGCCACGGCGGCGACCTGCTGGCCGTCGAACTGACCAGCGGCCGGATCGCGGCGGTGTTCACCGGCCGCACCCATCTCTACGAGGGACGCGGGGTGACCGCGGTCGTGCACGGCGTGCGCACCGCCGCCGCGCTGGGCGCGTCGGTGCTGGTGCTCACCAACGGGTGCGGTGGCCTGAACCCCGGATGGGCCCCGGGCACGCCGGTGCTCATCCGTGACCACATCAACCTCACGGGCGAGACCCCGCTCCGCGGGCCGGTGTTCATCGACATGAGTGCCACCTATGCCCCGCGCCTGCGCGCGCTCGCACACGAGGTGTCGCCCGATCTGCCCGAGGGCGTCTACGTCCAGTTCCCCGGACCCCAGTACGAAACACCCGCCGAGGTCCACATGGCCCGCGTCCTCGGAGGAGATCTCGTCGGCATGTCGACGGCCCTCGAGGCGATCGCCGCGCGGGCGGCCGGGATGGAGGTGCTCGGCATCTCACTGGTCACCAACGCGGCCGCGGGGATCACCGGCGAGCCGCTGTCACACACCGATGTCATCGCGTCGGGGCGGGCTGCCGCGCCGAGACTCGCCGAGCTGCTGGCCGGTGTCGTAGCCCGCCTCTGACCCGGGGCCGAGCCCCACCGCACCACACCACGCAGGAGCAGGGAGGATCGGATGATGACGCTGCCGATCGGGTTGCGCACCGACATCGATCGCTGGCTGGCGGAGGACCCCGACGCCGCGACCCGTGAGGCGCTGCGGCAGCTCGGCGACCGCGCCGACGCCGGCGACGATCGGGCGCTCGCCGAGCTCCGGTCTGCCTTCGCCGGTCCTCTCACCTTCGGCACCGCCGGGTTGCGTGCGGCGCTGGGTCCCGGACCCGCCCGGATGAACCGGGTGGTGGTCGGCCGGGCGGCCGCGGGGTTCGCCGCCTGGCTCACCGGGCGGGGCCTACGCGGCGGCACGGTTCTCATCGGCTACGACGCCCGCTACAACTCCGATGTGTTCGCCCGCGACACCGCCGAGATCATGGCCGCCGCGGGGTTCGACGCGGTACTCACCGAGGGCCCCACGCCCACCCCGGTGGTGGCGTTCGGCATCCGGCACCTCGGCTGCGTCGCCGCGGTGGTGGTCACCGCGTCCCACAACCCGCCGAACGACAACGGCTACAAGGTCTACCTCGGGGACGGGTCGCAGATCATCCCGCCGACGGACGCGGAGATCGCGGCCGCCATCGCCGCCGTGGCCGCGGGCCCGCTCGCGTCGGTCCCGCGATCGGAGGACTACCGGCGGATCGGAGCCGACCTCGTCAACGCCTACGTCGCCCGGGCAGCGGCCCTCGTGCCGCAGGCGGCACCCCGCGACGTCTCGTGGGTCTACACCGCGATGCACGGGGTCGGTGCCCCGGTGGTTCAGCGCGCCGCGGCGGCGGCCGGATTCCCTGCCGCGGTGCCGGTCGTCGAGCAGATCGACCCCGACCCCGCGTTCCCCACCGTGCCGTTCCCCAACCCCGAGGAGCCCGGGGCGATCGATCTGGCCCTCGACCTGGCCCGCCGGTCGTCGGTCGACGTCGTCATCGCCACCGATCCGGACGCCGACCGGTGCGCGGTCGCCGCCCCCTTCCCCGGGCCCGACGGCGTCCCGGCGTGGCGGATGCTCACCGGCGACGAGCTGGGAGCGCTGCTCGGCGATGACGCCCTGCGCCGGGAGGTCCCGGGCACGTTCGCGAACTCCGTCGTCAGCAGCACCCTGCTGGCGCGGATGGCGGACGCGCACGGTCGGCGCTTCACCACGACCCTCACCGGCTTCAAGTGGATCGGCCGGGTGCCCGACCTCGCGTTCGGCTACGAGGAGGCGATCGGCTACTGCTGCGACTCCGCGTTCGTCCCCGACAAGGACGGCATCACGGCCACGATCAGCGTGCTGCGGCTGGTCTCCGGGTTGAGGGCCTCCGGGCGCACGGTGGCCGACCGGCTCGACGAGATCGCCCGCACCTACGGCGTCCACGCCACCGGTCAGCTCGCGGTGCGGGTCGCCGACCTCACCATCATCGGCGACGCGATGGCACGGCTCCGGGCGCACCCGCCCCGGCAGCTCGCCGGGCGCCCGGTCGAGGTGCGTGACCTGCAGGCCGGAGGCGACCTGCCCCCCACCGATGCCGTCGAGTTGAGCGGTGAATGGGTGCACGTGGTCGCCCGGCCGAGCGGCACCGAACCGAAACTCAAGTGCTACCTCGAGGCCCGGGTGTCCCAGGACGCCTCGGCCGACGACCTCGCCGCGGCCCGCCTGTCGGCGGCCACGACCCTGGCACACCTACGCACCGAGATGGCCACGGCCCTCGGCGTCGACGCGTGAGCCCCACGCGGGGCCTCGTCCTGGTCGCCGGACCCTCGGGCAGCGGCAAGAGCCACCTCGCGCGGATGTCCGGCCTTCCGGTGCTGCGGCTCGACGACTTCTACCGGGACGGCGACGACCCGCGGCTGCCGCGCTCCCGGGGCATCGTCGACTGGGATGCGATCGGCAGCTGGAACCTTGAGGCCGCCTGCGCGGTGGTCGTCGAGCTGCTGCACACCGGCCGCGCGCACACCCCCGACTACTCGATCGCCGAGAACCGGACCGTCGGCCTCAGGCACCTCGACCTCGGCGGGTCGCCCCTGCTGCTCGCCGAGGGCATCTTCGCGATCGAGACCGCCGAGGCTCTCACCGTTCGCGGCGTCCCGACGGACCGCATCTGGCTCGACCGGCCCGCCGTGGTGAACTTCACCCGCCGCCTGCGGCGCGACCTGGTGGAGCACCGCAAGCCGCCGCTCGTGCTGATGCGACGGGGTGTCGCCCTGTGGCAGGTCGAAGCGACGCAGCGTCGACGCGCCCTCGCCGGAGGATTCGAGCCGATGTCGCTGCCGGAGGCCCACCGCCGGATCGACCGGGTCCGCGGACCGGCGTGGTGAATCCGCTCGCGCCCCCGCCCCGCCGCTCCGACGGCCTGGCCGACGACTCCCCGTGGGGATGGCCCGCGGCGCCGTGGTGGCGACACCCCGGGGTCCGGCTGCTCGGGTTCGCCCTCGTCATGGTCGTCGGCCTCATGGTCTTCGGCACGCTCGCCGTGCTCATCGCCCCCCACTCCGACGCCGTGGGCGCGACGAGCGAGCTCGCGGCCTCCCTCACCGCCTATTTCGCGGTGGTCATCCGACTCGAGCAGCGCCGTCACCCCGTCGAGTTGGCCCTGCACCGCTGGCGCGGCCTCGCGGCGGGTCTGGCGATCGGCGCGCTCATGTGCGCGGGCGTCGTGGCCGTCGTCGCGGCCCTCGGCGGCTACGTCGTGACCGGTGTCGACTGGTCACGACCCGCCGTCGGCGAGATCTGGGTGCTCGGCGTGGTCGCGGGCGTGTCGGAGGAGCTGATCTTCCGCGGCATGGTGTTCCGCCTGACGGAGTCGGTCGTCGGAACGTGGGGCGCGCTGGTGATCAGCGGCGCCCTGTTCGGCCTGATCCACCGGGCCAACCCGCACGCCACGTGGGCGGGGGCGGTCGCGATCGCGATCGAGGCCGGCCTGTCGTTCGGCCTGCTCTACGCCCTCACCCGCTCGCTGTGGGTGGTCATCGGCGTGCACGCCGCGTGGAACGTCGTCGAGGGCGCCGTGTTCGGTATCGACGTGTCGGGGTCGGGCACGGGCCGCGGGGTGCTGGTCTCGCATGCCGCCGGGCCGGCGCTCCTCAGCGGTGGCCGGTTCGGCATCGAGGCGAGCGTGGTCTCGGTCGCGTGCTGGACGCTGCTGAGCATCGGGTGCGCGGTGGTGCTGGTCCGCGGCCACCGGATCATCGCCCCGTCGTGGACGCGGCACCGGAGGCTGCGGCCCGCCGCCCGGGTCGCCGACGCGGGGTGAGCCCACCCCGTCAGGCGATCCCGAACCGCTCGGACAGGCCCTTCAGAGCCACCGAGGTGTTGAGGTCGAGGCGCACGGCCGCCAGCTCGTCGGCCCGGGTGGCACCGTGGTTGACGATGATCAGCGGCCTGCCCCGGCGAACCGCGTGCCGCGCGAAGCGTAGGCCGCTCATCACGGTGAGCGACGACCCCGCCACCAGCAGCACGCCGGCGGCGTCGACGATCTCGTAGGCGCGGCGCACCCGCTCCACCGGCACCGGTTCGCCGAAGTAGACGACGTCGGGCTTCAGCGTGCCTCCGCAGCGGCGGCACCCGGCGACCCGGAAGCCGGCCCACGCGTCGACGACGGCGTCACCGTCGGGACGCAGTTCGGCGTGGCCGGCGTCCGCCCGCGGTCGCACACCGGGGTTGAGTCGGGCGAGCCGCTGCTGGAGTTCGGCCCGTGGTGACACGTCGCCGCAGTCGAGGCAGACGACGTCGGCGATCCGGCCGTGCAGCGTCACCAGGCGTCGGCTGCCCGCGGTCTCGTGCAGCCCGTCGACGTTCTGGGTGACGAGCCCCGCCAGGCGGGGCCCCGCGTCGTGCTGTTCCCACCGGGCCAGGACGCGGTGGCCGACGTTGGGGTCGGCGTGACCCATCCGGGCCCATCCCTCGTAGCTGCGGGCCCAGTACCGGCGACGGTTGTCCTCGTCATGGACGAATTCGGAGTAGAGCATCGGGGTGGCGCGCTGTGAGCCGGGACCCCGGTAGTCGGGGACGCCGGAATCGGTGCTGATCCCCGCCCCGGTGAGCACCGCCACCGGTGAGTGCCTGGCGATGAGCTCGGCGGCGTCGTCGAGCGTGCCGCGCAGCACGGTGGTGGGTTCGAAGGCCCGGGTCGCCCGGTGCGTCGTCACCAGAGTGCGCGCGTCTGCCACGTGCCGTCCTCGCCATCGGGGCCGGAGGCGTTCCGGCCGGTCGCCTCGATGGTACGTCGGCCGCGGCACGGATCGATGCCGCAGGATGACCTGGTCAGCTGCCGTGGTGTGCGTGCCGGGGCCAGTCGCGGGGCGGACGCACGTTCCCGTGCCGGTGCCACGACCAGCTCACCGCCTGCTCGCGCAACCAGCGTGGCAGTTCGACCTCGCCGACCGGGGCCACCGGCTCGATGATCACCGACACCCCCGCCTCGTGTGCGGCCCGCAGCATCTCGGGCTCGGGCACGCCGAGGATCCGCAGCCGGTCGTACCCGCCCGCAGCCAACGCGGCCACGGCGTCCTCGACCGGACCCCGATGCGCGTCGACCGGGGTGTCGACCACCGCGGCGGCGGCCCGGGCCAGGTCGACCTCGGCGTCGGGTACCCCCTGCGGGGCCCGCAGCATGGCTCGAGGCAACCGCCGGTAGCCGAACCGGTTGATCTCGGCCGACAGGCCCGTGGGGTCGACGTCGCGGGAGCCGACGTCACGCCACCACGCCCGGTAGGACGCCGACGCCGCGCGCACCGCGCCGTCGTCGAGCGGACCGCCCGTGGTCGACACCCACCGGCCGAGGCTCGCCACGTAGTTGGGGCCCCCCGCCTTGGCGCCGGGGCCGACCGAGGAGCGCTTCCACCCGCCGAACGGCTGGCGCTGCACGACCGCGCCGGTGATGTGCCGGTTGACGTAGGCGTTGCCCACCTCGACCCGCTCGAGCCACCGGTCGACCTCGGCATCGTCGAGACTGTGGATGCCCCCGGTGAGCCCGAAGGGCACGGCGTTCTGCAACGCGATCGCGTCGTCGAGATCGTCGGCCCGCATGACGCCGAGCACCGGCCCGAAGCATTCGGTGCGGTGGTAGCTCGATCCCGGCTGGACACCGAGCTTGACCCCCGGACGCCAGAGGTAGCCCTCATCGTCGAGCTGGCGGGGTTCGACGAGCCAGGTCTCCCCGGCCCCGAGGTGGGCGAGCGCGTCGGCCAGCGGCCCACGGGGCGGGGAGATGATCGGCCCGACGTCGGTGCCGGCCTCCCAGGCGGGCCCGACCCGCAGCGACTCGGTGGCATCGCGCAGCTGGCTGCGGAACCGCTCCGACTCGTAGACCGGGCGTTCGACGATCGCCAGGCTCGCCGCCGAGCACTTCTGCCCGGCATGGCCGAACGCCGACTGGACGAGGTCCTTGACCGCCAGGTCGAGGTCTGCGGCGGCGGTGATGACGATCGCGTTCTTGCCGCTGGTCTCGGCGTGCAGGCGCAGGTCGGGGCGCAGCCGGTGGAACAGTTGGGCGGTCTCGTAGGAGCCGGTGAGGATCACCGCGGCGGTGAGCGGGTGGGTGATCAGTGCGGTGCCCGCCGGGTCGTCGGCGCACGGCACGAACTGCAGCAGGTCGCCCGGGACGCCGGCCGCCCAGCACAGCCGGGCGATCAGATGGGATGTGGCCACCGACTCGGGTGCCGGTTTGAGGATCACCGCGTTCCCGGCCGCCAGCGCGGCCAGCACCCCTCCGGCGGGGATCGCGAACGGGAAGTTCCACGGTGGCGTGACCACGACGACCCCGAGCGGTTCGTGCCGCATGCCGTCGACCTCACCGAGACGCGTCGCCGCACGGGCGTAGTAGCGGGCGAAGTCCGTTCCCTCGGACACCTCGGGGTCGGCCTCGGCCGCGGTCTTGCCGCCGTCGCGGGCCATCACCGCCACGATCTCGCCGCGGTGGCGGGCGAACTCGTCGGCGATGGCCATCAGCAGGTCGCGCCGATCGACGAGGGGCTGCGCCGACCACCGGCGGCACGCGGCCGCAGCGGTGCGCATCGCCTCGTCGACGTGCTCGACGGTGCAGCGCGTGTAGCGGTAGAGCACCTCCCCCGGGGCCGACGGGTCGATCCCCTCGCCGTCGCACGGCTCGAGCACCTCGCGCCCCGCGATGACAGCGGGGATCACCGGGGGCAGGGCATCGCGCCAGGCGGCCGTGTGCTCGCGCCACCAGCGGCGGTTGTCGGCCAGCGCGAAGTCGGTGTCGGGTTCGTTGCGGAACGGCGCGTCGGAGGGGGTCGGGGACGCCTGGACGCCGCGGTTCTGGGTGCGGCGCGGCCCGGTGGACACCTGGTGCCGCGCGTGCACGGCGTCCCGGAACCGGCGCGCCTGCTCGTCGAACTCGGCGGAGCCGGCCTCAAGGCTGAGGATGTGTCGCAGGAAGTTCTCGGGACCGGTGTTCTCGTCGAGACGACGCACCAGGTAGGCGATCGCCGCGTCGAAGTCGCTGTCGTCGACGACCGGGGCGTAGAGCAGCACAGATCCGGTGCGACGCAGCGTCGCCCGGGCCTGGGCGGGGGCCATGCCGAGCAGCATCTCGATGTCGACCCGCTCGCGGACGCCGGCGTCCCGGGTGAGCTGCCATGCCCAGGAGATGTCGAACAGGTTGTGGCTGGCGACCCCCACCCGCACCCCCTCGCCGACCGACGGGTCGAGCAGTCGCTCGATCAGCCGCTTGTAGTTGGCGTCGACCTCGGCCTTGGTGGAGTAGGGGGCCTGGGTCCAGCCGTGGATCTCGGCGTCGACCGCCTCCATCGCGAGATTGGCCCCCTTGACCAGGCGGATCTTCGTGCGCCCCCCGTGCCGCTCGAATCGCCTGGTGGCCCACCCGATCAGCTCGTCGAGCACGTCCACGGTGTCGGGAAGGTACGCCTGCAGCACGATACCGGCGTCGAGTCCGGCGAGATCGTCGTCGTCGAGGGCCGCGCGGAACGCGTCGACGGTGATGTGCAGGTCGCGGTATTCCTCCATGTCGAGGTTGACGAAGGTGGCGGGCGTGGTGTCACGCGCCGCCCGGTAGACCCGACGCAGCCGCTGGGCCACCTCGGCGACGGTGCCGTCGTGGTCGAGCACCCGCAGCCGGCCGCAGACCGAGGAGGGCTTGACCGACACATACGTGACGTCGGGACGCCGCAGCCGCGCGATCACCGCCTCGAGGCGCCGGTCGGCCTCGTGGTCGCCGAGCACCGCCTCACCGAGAAGGTTGATGTTCAGGGCGTAGCCCTCCCCGGTGATCTGAGCCAGCCGCCGGGCGAACCCGGGGTCGCGGGCCGGCAGGATCATCGGGGACGACTGCATCCGCACCTCGGCGCGCACCATCGGCATGACCAGCCGCGGGGCCAGTCCCGACGACGCCGCCCCGGCCCGCACCAGCCCACGGAACCCGGCCGGAAGCCCGGATGGCGCCCCGACCCGATCGATGAGCTGACGGAACGCCCGGGCCGCACGGGCGTCGTCGCGGATGCGCATCACCTCGTCGGTGAGCCCGAGCAGCAGCGTCTTGGTGGCCTCGTCGTCCATGACCGCCCGGGTGAGCTGCTCCTGGAGCAGCGCGGCGGGAGCGCGGCGCGCGGCCCGCGACTCGGTGACGATCCCCGCGGCCATGCCGACCGCGCGTTCGATCCGCTCCGCGAACCCCGGAGGGGCGGCACCGGAATCGGTGGCGCCGGAGATTACGGACTCGTGGGCATCCTCGACCATGCCCCCATTCAACCCCTGCCGCCGCACCGATGACGAGTCAGCCCCCACATTCCCCCGACAACCTGCGACGGGGCCGAACATGATCCGGCCGACTCCCGCTGCGCCCGGACGATCTCCGGCCCGAGAGGGCCGGGCACCAGTCACCCGGTCAGGACGCGGACACTGTCACAGCCCGGGACATGGGCCGCCCGTTCTGCGTCCAGGTGACCTCGACGGTGGCGGGCAACGAGCCGCGGGGGTACCCGGGGACGACCCACTCGACAACCCAGTAGCCGTGGCCGGTGGTGGCCGTGATCGGGCCCTGCGGAGTGTGGAGGACGATGTCGCCGACCCCCGCGGGCAGCGCGCCGCCCGCCGCGAACAACCGCGACCCGTCCGCTGCCGGCTCGACCAGCGCATGCAGGGCGAGCGACGCGGTGAACCCGGACTGCTCGACCCGGTGCATGTCGGTGTCGGTGCCGAAGCACAGTGTCGGCCCGGCGGCCGTGCCGGACACGGGCCCGAACACGTCGACATGGCCGCCGGGTGAGGCCACCGTCGGTGCGCTCTTCATGCCGCACCGGCTCTGCAGGACCGTGCCAGCCAGCGGCGCCCACGTGCGCAGATTGATTCCCGCGTAGGCGCGCAGCCAGTCGACCTGCAGGACCCGGGGGCTGGACCCGCCCATCCGCACGGTGAGCAGTTGGGGCTGCACCGCGAGCAGCCGGTTGTCGATCGTGCGCGACCACACCCAGTAGCCCCGATCGACCGTCGCGGCATAGGGGCCGCCCGGCAGGTCGATGCTCACCGAGGTGACGCCCGGAGGCACCCGGCCTCCGACGATGAGGGTCTGCGCGGGGTCCATGACCTGGGGCGTCGAGACCGCGATCCCGGCGGTGCCTGAGGCCGTGGGCTCGACCGGGTTCGCGATCCAGCCGGCAGCCGATCCGACCGCGCACGTCGACAGCAGCCCGTTCTGGTTGACGACGAGGAATCCTCGCGCCCACGGGTCGTCCGGGCCCGGAATGAGCAACCGCAGGCCCGACAAGGGTTGGTCGCTGTGCAGGGCCTCCCCGCACAGCCCCGCCGCCTCGGGCCAGGCGAGGTGCGACTCGTCGACCCGGGTGCCGACCCAGGGCACGAGCCAGGTGTGCGACGTCGCGCCGCCGTCGAACAGGATGAACTGGGTGGGCGGCTGCTTGGCGAGGTCGGCCACGGGCAGGACCGTCGACATCCACCACACGGGGTGGCTCCATCCGGCGGTGCCGTCGGAGGATCCGAGCACGGTGGCCCGCAACGTGTCCCGCGGGAGGGCACCACCGACGAGGATCGCCACATGGTTGGGCGAGTTCATCACCAACCGGCCGAGGCTGCCCCCGGACGCGTCGGGCTGCGCCTCCGAGGACAGCTCCACGCGGCCTCCGAACGAGCCGCACAGCTGGGTCTGTCCGGAAAGGTTGAAGAACAACAGGAGTTGGGACGGTTCGCCGGTCTCCTGCATCCGCACGAGGCTCGGATCGAATCCGGCGAGCGCACGGCAGCGCTGCACCAGGGTGGGGTCGGTGCTGGTGCTCGGGCTGGGAGGCGGCGGGGGCGGTGCCTGGCTGAGGATGCGGCCCCCCACGAGCAGTCCGACGAGCAGCAGCACGGTGACCACCAGCACCGGCAGCGGGCCGCGCCGGACGGCGTCCACCGTGTCGGGAGTCTCCAGCAGCCACCTCAGCAGGGTGTCGGCGGCCTCCGGGGGCACGGGGCGGCCGGGTGGCACGGGCACGAGGCCCGCCGGCACACCCGAGATCGCCGATGCCACGAGCGCTGCGGTGTGCCGCCGGTTGGTACGGGTGGCGGCCGCGACCTGCCCGACCGACAGGCCCTCCCACTCACTGAGGATGAACGCGTCGCGTTCGGCCGGGGTGCGGGTGCGCAGCCAGTCCCACCACTGACCCAGCACCCGCTCGTCGGCGGGCGTCCCCGAGGGATCACCCGGCCGGCGGTCCGCGGCCGGCGGATCGGGACACCGCCGGGTCGCGAGGCCGTACAGCCACGCCTCGAGGGCCCGATCGGTGAACGGGGCCCGATCACGCAGGCTCCAGGCGTCGAGGAAGGTGAGGTCGGTGGCCTCGATCGCGGCGCGCGCGTCGAGGGTTCGCCGGAAGCAGTACCCGAGGATCCGCTCGCCGAGCAGGTCGAACAAATCGGTGACCGCGCTCTGATCGGACGCATGCAGGCGCGCGCCCATCCTGGTGAAGCCGCCGACCGCCATGGTCAGGCCCCGGGTTTACGCACCGACATGCCGCGAGGATAGCCCCCAGCCGGTAGGTGGTCGGTCCTCCGTGGGCCGGGCGGGCTCAGGTGGTGGCGGTCGGGTCCAACCGTCGGGCCATCGCGTCCGATACGGCCCGGGCGCCCGCTGCATCCTCACCGGCGAGCGCCTCGACCACCGCCCGCCGGTCCGCCTCCGTCCGGTTGCCGCTGAGCTTCGCCTTGGCTTCGACCGATGTGACCCGCAACTCCACCCCGAGGATGCCCCGGAGCAGGCCGTCGAGGTAGGCGGAGGGCGCCCCGTCGAGACTCCAGCCAGGCTGATGCCGCCGGGCGTGGTGCTCGGAGAGCCGGGCCACCGCGTCGCGAACCCACCGCGGGTCGTCGTGCAGGTGCAGCGTGCCACCGAGGTGAACGGCGAGATAGTTCCATGTGGGAACGGCCCGTCCCGACGTGGCGGTGCTCGGGTACCACGCCGGATGGATGTAGGCGTCGGGCCCGGTGACCACGGCCAGGGCGGGCGTCGCGTCGGCGAGGTCGTGGAACTGCGGGTTGGCACGGGAGACGTGGGCGAGAAGTCGGTCCCCGCCATCCCACAGGATCGGCAGCAGGCTGGCCCGCGGAGTCCCGTCGGGGCCGGAGGTGACCAGCTGGGCCACTCCGACGGACTCGACAAGCGCCACGATCTCGTCGTGGTCGGTCATCGTCGTGAACGGTGTGAGATACACGCCGAGACCTTACCGGGTGCCCGTGGCGGCCTCCCCGGCGACCCGGGCACGGCCGATCGCGGACCTGTCGCGCCCGATCAGCAGGTGCGCCACCAAAGGGAACAGCAAGACGGTCGCCGCACCGGCGGCCACGAGCGCCGAGGCCATCTGCTGTGACATCAGCCCCTCAGCCACCGCGAGATCGGTGACTGCGACGATGATCGGCAGGCCCGCGGCCGAGTAGAGGCCCAGGCGCACCTCGTCCCGAGGGGCGTCGATCCCGGAACCAGTATCCGCCAGACGCTCCGCCAGCCACACCGGGACGCCACGGGCGACGAGGATGAGCAGGAGGAGGCCGAGGACAAGCGGCCACATCCGGGCGACGACGCCGATGTCGATGGCCATGCCGGAGGCGACGAAGAACACCGGGATCAGGAAGCTGAATCCGACGGTGTTGAGCTTGCGCTCGAGCGCCCGGTCGTCGCGGGGAACGAAGATCCGCACGATCGCCCCCGCGGCGAACGCTCCGAGCACGACGTCGAGCCCGAGCACTGCCGTGAGTGCCATCAGCGCGGTGAGCAGGAGGAACACCACGCGCACCATGGTCTGCGAGGTCGTGTTCGTGCCGCGGACGATGACCCTGGTCAGTGACGGCAGAGCGCCGGCCAGCCGGGCCGGCACGAGCGCCGCGAGCAGGGCACCGACGACGAAGACCGCGAACACGACGGCGGTGGTCGTGGCACTGCGCGAGCCGAGAAGTACCGACATCGTGACGACCGGCCCGAGTTCGCCGACCGCACCATGGACGAGCACGGCCCGGCCGAGCGGCGTGGGCGCCGCCCCCGCCTCCTTGAGGATCGGCAGCAGCGTGCCGAGAGCGGTCGAGGTGACGCAGATGGCCAGAGCCAGCGAGGCCTGCGCGCTGGTTCCGGGGAGGGCGACGGCCGCCACCGCCCAGCCGACGTCGAGGCAAGCGATCCAGGTGAGCGCCGCCCAGCGTCCCTGGCGTCCCCGCAGGCTGCCGGTCTCGACCTCGAACCCTGCGAGCAGGAACAACAGGCCGAGGCCGAGCTCCCGGACCATACTGACGCCCTCGCCTAGCCCGGCCCAGCGGAGACCGTACGGACCCACGAGCACGCCGAGCACAAGCAGCCACACGACGTCAGGAACCCGCTTGCGGGTGAGCGCACTCAGCAACGGGGCGGCCATCGCGCAGGCGGCGATGACGAACAGCGAGACCAGCGATGATTCGGATACCTGTTGCACGAACACGGGAACCTCCTCGGGCCGGAGCCGCAGCGGGCACCGGCGAGAATCGGGTCGGCGAGCGACCCCGTATCCCGCCGGCGTCCGGGACGGCGGCGGGTCGGCACCTCAGACGGGCTGGATCGGCGCCCAGCTGGGACCGGTCTCGGCGAGCGACTCGTCGAGCTTCCGGAACAACGGGGTGGGTTTGTCGAGCGGCGTCCCCGCCTCGATGGGGATGGACTCCCATCGGGCCTGCTGGGAGGTGTAGTCACCCTGCAGCACCGGGTAGACGGTCTCCCCTTCAGTGACCTCGACCAACTGCGGCTGAGCCGCCCACACACCGGTGTTGCCGAGCGCCTCCCACACCTTCTGCGCGGCGTGCGGCAGGAACGGCGTGAGCATCACATTGCAGTCGCTCACCACCTGGAGCGCGACGAACAAGACGGTGTCGCGCCGGGACGGGTCGTCCTTGAGCTTCCAGGGCTCCTGATCGGAGAGGTACTTGTTGGCCAGCGAGACGATCCGCATGGCCTCGGAGATGGCCGCCTTGAACTTGCACAGGCCGAGATACTCCCCGACCACGGCGAACGCCGCGCGCGAGGCCCGCAGCAGAGCGGTGTCGGCGTCGGTGAACTCGCCGGGCGTCGGGATCGCCCCGACGTTCTTGTGTGCCATCGAGATCGACCGGTTGACGAGGTTGCCCCACTCGTTGGCCAGCTCGAAGTTGTTGCGGCGGATGAACTCGTCCCAGGTGAAGTCGGCGTCCTGGTTCTCCGGGCCGGCCACCGCGATGAAGTAGCGCAGCGCGTCCGGACCGAACTCACGCAGAAAGTCCCCGACGAAGATCGAGGCGCCGCGGGAGCTCGCGACCTTCGAACCGCGCATGGTGAGGAATTCACTCGACACCACCTCGGTGGGGAGGTCGAGGCGTCCGAGCCACTCGCTGGGCGTGCCACCCTTGGCGCCCTCGCCGTCGGCGCCGAGCAGGATGCCGGGCCAGATGACTGAGTGGAAGACGATGTTGTCCTTGCCCATGAAGTAGTAGCTGCGGGCCTGCTCGTCATGCCAGAACCGCTTCCAGGCGTCCGGCTCGCCGCTGCGACGCGCCCACTCGACGGACGCCGACAGGTAGCCGATCACCGCGTCGAACCACACGTAGATGCGCTTCATCGGCTCGTTCTGCCAGCCCTCGACCGGCACCGGGATGCCCCAGTCGAGGTCGCGGGTGATGGCGCGGGGCCGCAGGTCCTTGAGCAGGTTGTAACTGAACCGCAGGACGTTCGGGCGCCAGTCCTCACGGGTCTGCAGCCACTCCCCCAGCTGGTCGGCGAGCGCCGGGAGGTCGAGGAAGAAGTGCTCGGTCTGCACGAACTCGGGCACCTCGCCGTTGATCCGGCTGCGCGGGTTCTTGAGGTCGGCGGGGTCGAGCTGGTTGCCGCAGTTGTCGCACTGGTCTCCGCGGGCCCCGTCGAACCCGCAGATCGGGCAGACGCCCTCGATGTAGCGGTCGGGCAGAGTGCGGCCGGTCGACGGGGAGATCGCGCCCATCTGCGTCTGCTTGACGATGTAGCCGTTGTCGTAGAGCGTGCGGAACAGTTCCTGCACGACCTGGCGGTGGTTGTCGGTGGTGGTGCGCGTGTACAGGTCGTAGCTGAGCCCGAGCCCCTGGAGGTCCTCGGCGATCACCCGGTGGTACTTGTCGGCCGTCTCGCGGGCGGTGAGGCCCTCCTGGTCGGCCTTCACCTGGATCGCGGTGCCGTGCTCGTCGGTGCCGCTCACCATGAGCACCGTGTGGCCGGTCATGCGCATGTACCGGGCGAACACGTCAGAGGGAACACCAAAACCCGACACATGACCGATGTGCCGCGGACCGTTGGCGTAGGGCCAGGCGACCGCGGCGAGAATGTTCGCGCACATGGGCCCTAGCCTAGGGCAGCGCGCCGTGGCCTCCCGACATGCGGGCCCAGGGCAGTGGGCGTCCCGCGGCGTACGAACCGGCCACCTCACCCCACCATGGGGGTCGCCTGGTGGTACCGCTGTCGCCACCCGTCGGGGGTCCGTTGCCACACCGAACAGCGCAGGGCCCCGCCGTCGGCGTCCCGCGTGCGCGACCGCAGCAGCACAACGCCGTCGGCGAGCAGGTCGATGCCGAGGATCTGCACCTCGGGCCGGACATCCAGCGGCGCAATCGTCGCGAGCAGGCGCCCCCGGGTCGAGACACGCCCCGACCGCCCGACCTCGACGAAGTCGGGGTGCAGCAGCGCGGCCACCGCGTCGCGGTCGGCCCGCACCGCGTCGCTCAGCAGCGAGCGCTCGAGGTCGACCACATCGCCGAACCCGTCATCGCCGGAGCCCCTCCTCCCCACCAGGTGGACGTCGTCGGGCGCGGGATCGTCGAACAGGGTCGCCGGCTCCACCGGGGCAGGCGACGGCCCGGTCACCGGGGACGCCGCCGGCGTGCGGCTCCCGCCGTCGAACCCGGGTCCGGAGTCGACGGGTAAACCCCGCTGGAAGGCCGTGGCCGCGGCCCGGGCACGCAGGTCGGCGGCCTCGTTGAGGTCGTGCCCGGCATGGCCCTTCACCCACTCGAAGCGCACGCGCCGGCCGGAGAGTTCCCGGTCGAGCTCCTGGAGCAGCTCGACGTTGAGCACCGGCTTGCCGTCGGCCTTGCGCCATCCGCGACGCTTCCAGCCGGGGCTCCACTTGGTGACGGAGTTGATGACGTACTGGCTGTCGCACAGCACGAGAAGGTCCTCGTCGGCCACCGGGGCTGTCTGCCGGAGCAGGTCGAGCACCGCCATGAGCTCGCCCATGTTGTTGGTGCCGTGCCGCCATCCGCCCGCCGCCCACCGATCCTCGTCGATGTACCAGGCCCAGCCGGACGGGCCGGGGTTGGACAGCGAGGACCCGTCTGCAGCCGCGGTGATCACGGCCGACATCGTAGCCTGGCGCGTCGGGGGCGTCGGCCGCCGCACGCGCCCCTCAGCGGACGCCGACCGGCGACACCCGGCGCGGACTCACCGTCGCCCTGCGGGACACGACCACGACGAACAGCGCCAGCAGGCCCACGAGGAACGCGGCGCGTACCGGACCCGCCACGAGCGGCAAGTGCAGCCATTTGAGCACGAGATCGACGAACAGCCAGCCGGAGGCCACCAGCGCCAGGCGCGGACGCCGGCGGCCCCCCGACAGGTCGACCGCCAGTGCAGCGAGCACCAGCCCGCTCGTGTAGTAGAGGTAGGTTCCGGGGTCGATCACCAGCCGGCTGGCGATGACCGCCAGGGGGATCCACTCGATGCGTCCGGCGCGGGCGGCGTACCAGGCGAACAGGGCGCCGAGTCCCAGCTGCGCGAAGCGGCACCACCAGGGGGTCATGGGGTCGGTGACGCCCCAGACGCGCAGGGCCGAGTCGGCGGCGTTCTTGATGACGAACGAGCTGATGTGCATGGTGCGGGGGTCACCGATGATGAACGGCAGCCACGGGAGCACCGACACCACGAAGCCCAGCGTCAGCCGCTTGACGCGGTGTTCCCGCTCGCCCCAGGCAAGGAACAGCATGGGCAACGCCCAGGGCTTGGCCGCCGCCGCGAGTCCGATCGCCACGGCAGCGGGCCAGGACTGCCGGCGTCGCGCCAGGAGCAGCCCGGCCGACATGAAGCTGAGGGCGAGGACGTCGTCGAGGTGCCCGTAGTGCACGGCCAGCACCGACCACGCCGGGATCACCACGAGGGCCGACACGACCCAGCGTCTCAGGCGTGGCCCCGGGGCGAGCAGGGCGAGGAACCACACGTCGAGGGCGCCGAGGGCGAGCATCAGCGCCCCCGCGATCCAGGAGCTCAGCCCGGGCCCCACGGTGCCCACCACCCCCGCCGCCACGACCATCGTGAGGGGGCCCATCTGCAGTTCGGGGTGGGTCGCGAACAGGTGCAGGCCGCCCTGGCTCCATTCTGGGTGGATGAGCAGCTGGCCACCGGTGATGAAGTAGTGCCAGGAGTACATGCCGCCGATGCGGGAGACGAACGCCCAGACCAGTCCCCACGCGACGACCACCGTCGCCCACACCCGCCGGTCGTCGTCACTGCTGCGCGCGTCCACGACCGACAGCACGGCCCGGCGAGGATATCCCGCGAGGGGCCGGTCGGTCGTCAGCGGAGCGTTGACGGAGGAGGGCGCAAAAAGGCTCACGGTTCCCAGCCTACGATGCTGAGAAAAGTTACGCCAAAATCTTAGGAGCGCGTGTTGTCGGCCCCTCGGACCTCCCTCGGCGACAAGGGCGGGCGTCACCACCCGGCGGGCCGCCCCCCGTCTCAGAGATTCTCAGGACCGAACGCCTGGGGCAGCACGTCGTCCATGGTCAGCACACCCCGAGGGGTGTCCATGAGCAGGCCCGCGCCCCCGTGCTCCCACAGCAGTTGGCGGCAGCGCCCACACGGCATGATGAGCTCGCCGACCCCGTTCACGCAACTGAACGCCACCAGGCGTCCTCCCCCGCCGGCGACCAGATCGGACACGAGCCCGCACTCGGCGCACAGCACGACGCCGTAAGCGGCGTTCTCGACGTTGCAGCCGCTCACCATCCGCCCGTCGTCGACGATCGCCGCGGCACCGACCCGGT
>JAJXWF010000149.1 GCA_021781735.1 Actinomycetes bacterium | reverse complement strand
CGTGTGGAGCCCGTCGGCGATGCGGTGGGTGATGTCCGCGCTGCGGCACGTCCCTTACCCGCTGTTCCGCAGGCTGCCCATCTGATCAGTCCGCCGGTCCCTCGGATCCATCGGCCCCCGTGCCCCCGCAGGCCCCAAGATTCACACGTCCTGCATGGATGGTGCTCCCAGGCGCCACTTCCATGCAGGACATGCACAACCCGGGGAACGCGGGGACCGCGCGGCGCTCAGAGGTAGACGCCCCCGACCAGCAGTACCAGCCAGCACACGGCCAGCCCGAGCAGGAGCCGGTCCGACAGCACGATCTCCTCGGGCTCGCCCGCGTCGCCCCGGTCGATGATCAGCGCGTAGCGCAGCAGGACGAGCAGGAACGGCAGCACCGACAGCTGGCTCCACAGGCTGTCCTCGACGCCGGACCCGACCGAGAACGCCCACAGCGAGTAGGTGACCAGCAGGGCGGCGGCCGCCATCGTCCACACGAAGCGCAGGAAGCTCACGGTGTAGTGCCGCAGCACCGGACGGGCGGTGGTGAGTCCGCGCTCGGCCAGTTCCAGTTCGGCATAGCGCTTGCCGGCGATGACGAACAGTGCCCCGATGCCGGTCGTCAGGACGAACCAGGTCGACGTGCGCACGTCGGCCGCGACAGCGCCGGCGAGGGCCCGCAGCAGGAAGCCGATGACGATGAACGCAAGGTCGAGGATCGCCTCGTGCTTGAGCCGGATGCTGTACATCAGCGAGCTGACCAGGTAGATCGCGGTGAGCCCGACCAACGCCCAGTTGCAGGTCGCCGCCACCGCCAGCGCCAGCACCCCGAAGACCGGAGCGGCCACGCGGGCGACCGGCACGGGGAGCGCACCGCTGGCCAGAGGACGCCGACGCTTCTTGGGGTGCGTGCGGTCGATCTCGAGGTCGAGCAGGTCGTTGACCACGTAGACGGCCGAGGAGGCGAGCACGAACGCCACGAAGGCGATGAGCACCTTCTCGAGCACCACGGGGCGTCCGATCACCCCGGCCGCCATCGGCGCGGCCGCGACCAGGAGGTTCTTGATCCACTGGCGCGGGCGGGTCGTGACCAGCAGCGCCCTCGCGACGCTCACGGTGCTCACGCGGTTGCCCTCATCCTGGGTCTCCTCGTCCGGGGGCCCGGCTCAGACATTGAACCGGAACTCGACCACGTCGCCGTCCTGCATGACGTAGTCCTTGCCCTCGAGCCGCACCTTGCCCGCGGCGCGGGCGGCGGCCATCGAACCCGCGGCCATGAGGTCGTCGTAGCCGACGATCTCGGCCTTGATGAACCCCTTCTGGAAGTCGGTATGGATGACCCCGGCCGCCTGGGGGGCGGTCCAGCCACGGTGGATCGTCCAGGCGCGCGACTCCTTGGGTCCGGCGGTGAGGTAGGTCTGCAGTCCGAGCGTGTCGAACCCGACCCGGGCGAGCACGTCGAGGCCGGGTTCGTCGATGCCCATGTCGGTGAGGAACTCGGCGGCGTCCTCCGGTTCCATCTCGGCGAGTTCCGACTCAATCTTCGCGTCGAGGAAGATCGCCTCCGCAGGGGCGACGAGGGCTCGCATCCGGGCCTTGAGCTCCTCGTCGGTCAGCTCGTCGGAGTCCATGTTGAACACGTACAGGAACGGCTTGGCGCTCAGCAGGAACAGGTCGCGCAACGGTTCGGGATCGAGTCCGGCGGCGAAGACCCCAGTGCCCGCCGACAGCGTGTCGTAGGCCTGCTGGTAAGCCGCGAAGCGGGGCTGGGCCTCCCTGCGGATCCGCGCCTCCTTCTCGACGCGCGGCAGCGCCCTCTCGAGGGTCTGCAGGTCGGCGAGGATCAGCTCGGTGCTGATCGTCTCGAGGTCGGAGGCCGGGTTGACGTCCCCGTCGACGTGGGTGACGTCGGGGTCGCGGAACACCCGGGTGACCTGGCAGATCGCGTCGGCTTCGCGAATGGTGGCGAGGAACGCGTTGCCCATGCCCTCGCCCGTGCTGGCACCCTTGACGATGCCGGCGATGTCGACGAAGCTCACCGTCGCGGGCACGATCTGGGCCGAGTGGAACAGCTCGGAGAGCCTGGCCAGCCGCGCGTCCGGGACGCCGACGACGCCGACGTTGGGCTCGATGGTGGCGAACGGATAGTTCGCCGCGAGCACGTTGTTGCGGGTCAGGGCGTTGAACAGGGTTGACTTGCCGGCGTTGGGAAGACCGACGATGCCGATGGTGAGAGCCACGGGCGTCAACCCTACCGGCTCGCGCCCCGCATCAGCATTCGACGTTTACCCCCGTAGTCGCGGGCGAACGTCGAACGACGTCGTGCGGACCGGTCAGGCGCCCGCCCAGAACGCGCCGAGGGCCCGGGTGAGATACCACGGGTCGTCGACGCCGCACAGTTCGCGCGCCGAGTGCATGCTGAGCAGCGGGATGCCGACGTCGACCGTGGTGATGCCGAGCCGGGTGGCCGTCAGCGGGCCGATCGTCGAGCCGCACGGCACGGAGTTGTTCGACACGAACGGCTGGCTCGGCGCCTCGGCCGCCTCACAGGCGCGCAGCCAGACCGCCGCGCCCACGGCGTCGGTGGCGTACCGCTGGTTCGCGTTGATCTTGAGCAGCGGGCCCGCGTTGACCACCGGATGGTGGTTGGCGTCGTGCATGTGCGCGTAGTTCGGGTGCACCGCGTGACCCGCGTCGGCGGACACGAGAACCGATCGGGCCAGCATCGCCGCGTACGCGTCGTCGCGGACCCCGAGGAGCCCGGCCAGGCGGTGCAACATGTCGGCAAGGAAGGGGCCGCTCGCCCCGCTGCGCGTCGACGAGCCGACCTCCTCGTGGTCGAAGCAGGCGAGCACCGCAATGTCGGACGCCGGCGCGGCGTCGAGCAGCGCGGTGAGCCCGGCGAACACCGACGAGAGGTTGTCCATGCGCGGCGCGGCGAACAGATCGTCGGCGAGGCCGAACACCGCGGGGGACTCGGTGGGATAGGCCATCACGTCAAAGTACGCGAGCTCGTCGCGCTCGATCCGCGCCTGCGCGCACAGGGCACCGAGCACGTCGGCGGCCTCGCCACCGACCCCGGCGACCGGCAACAGGTTCTCCTGCTTGTCGAGGTGCAGGTTCTCGTTGACGCTGCGGTCGAGATGCGGCGCCAATTGCGGGATCCGCAGGATCGGACGGGTACGCACGAGGTGCCGTTCCCCCGACATCGTCACGAGCCGGCCGGCGAGGCCGATCTCGCGGTCGAGCCACGAGTTGAGCAGCGGCCCGCCGTAGACCTCCATCCCCACCTGCTGCCAGCCGTGCCGGGCGACATCGGGATGGGGCTTGAGCTTGAATCCGGGCGAATCGGTGTGGGCACCGACGATCCGGAATCCGCTGTCGTCGTCGACGGAGTCCGGAGCGGACCAGGCGACCACGGCTCCGTCACGCACGACGAAGCCCCTGGTCACGGCCTCGGGGTACCAGACGCGACGCTCGTCGAGTTCAGTGAAGCCGGCCGACGTGAGCTGGTCGGACACGGCTCGCGCGGCGTGGTAGGAACTCGGGGACGCGTCGATGAAGTCGGCGAACGCGCTGATGTGGGCCACGGCATCGTCATGGGGCATGCGCCCATCCTGTCGCTCATCGCCGGGACGCTCAACGCCAGGGTGGGCCAACCCGTACGGAGGTGGCACGCGCCGGGTGCTGCGCGATCACGAGCGCACGCCGCGCGTGCGGGGCCGGGCGGCGCGGCGTCCGGGGAAGTGTCGGAGCCCGGCGGCACAGTGGACGCCATGGATGTCCAATCGTTGCCTCTGCTGCTCACCGGGCTGCTGCTCGGTCTGGCCGTGGGGATCGTCGCCACCTGGTTGGTGCTGAGGTCGCGGGGCGACGCGCGCGCCCACGCCGGGGCCGCCTCCGTGGCCGACCTGCGGGCCGACGCCGCGAACGCCCGCAACGAGGCCGCCCAGTCACGGGCGGCACTGGCCGACGCCCGGGGCGAGCTCGAACGCCGGCGCGCCGAACGCGCCCAGATCGAGGCCGACCAGGCCCGACGTGACACGGCAGTCGCCGAGGCGAACGAGCGGGCCTCGGCCGCGGTCGCCGAACGGGCACGGGTCGAGGCCCACCTGGCCGCGGCCCGGGCCGAACGGGACAGCGCGCTCGCCCACGCCACCGAGCTGGCGGCCGACCGCGACGGCCTGGTCACCCAGTTCAAGGCCTTGTCGGCGGAGCAGTTGGAGGCCCAGAACAGGCGGGCCGAACTCACCGCCGACGAGCGACTCAAGGCCACCGAGTCGCTCATGGCGCCGGTGCGTGAGGGACTCGAGCGGATGAACGCCCGGCTCACCGAGGTCGAGAAGGAACGCTCGGGGATCGCCGCCGATCTGCGCGCCCAGGTGCAATCGGTGATCGCCACCGGCGAGGGGCTGCGCCGCGAGACATCGGCTCTGGTCACCGCACTGCGCAAACCGCAGGTGCGGGGAGCGTGGGGTGAGACCCAGCTGCGACGGGTCGCCGAGATCACCGGCATGGTCGAACGCTGCGACTTCGACCTCCAGGTGAGCGCCGACACCGACGACGGGCGGCTACGGCCCGACATGCGGGTGAACCTCGCCGACGGCAAGGTGGTGTTCGTCGACTCGAAGATGCCGCTGTCGGCGTTCATGGACGCCTTCGACACCGACGACGAGCAGCAGCGCTCCGCTCACCTCGACTCCTTCGCCCGGCACGTGCGCAATCACGTCGACCAGCTGTCGTCGAAGAACTACTGGCGCCTCGACCACGGGTCGCCCGAGTTCGTCGTGCTGTTCCTGCCCAGCGAGGCGTTCCTTCAGGCGGCCCTCGAGCGCTCCGCCGACCTGCAGGAGTACGCAGTGAGACGCAACATCGTGCTCGCCACACCCTCCATCCTCATTCCTCTGCTGCGGGCGGTGGGCCACGGCTGGAAGCAGGCCGCGCTCGCCGAATCGGCCGCCGAGGTGGCGGCTCTGGGGCGTGAGCTGCACGAGCGGCTGGGCACCCTCGGCAGCAACTTCGACAAGCTCGGACGCCAACTCACGGGCGCGGTCAAGGCCTACAACTCGGCGGTCGGTTCGCTCGAGGGCCGCGTGCTGGTCACCGCGCGCCGGTTCGAGACGCTCAAGGTCACCTCCACCACCCTCGACCCGGTACCCACCTCGGGCGAATCGGTGCGCGTTCTCACCGCACCCGAGCTCGTCGACCACGCGGCCCAGATCGACACGACGATCGGGCGCCTCCCCCGCGGAGGGCGCACCGAGCAATCCGACGAGGATCCCGAGGCGGCGGCGTCCGGGGTCAGGGACGCCGCCACACGATGATCGACTGGCGCCCCGCGTGCAACGCGCTGAGCGGTCCCGCGACGCACCCGGGCACCCTCTCGCCGAGCAGGTCGGTTGACAGGTCGATCGGTGAGCCGTCGGGGGCCTCGAAGTCGGCGTCGCTCATCCGCGTGCGCCCCAGCTCGGCCGTGCTCGGCACCCCGGGGCGGTGAGCGTCGAACGGGTCCGGCAGGGTGATGTCGAGCCGCACCGCACCGTCGTCGTCGCCGAGAACCACCCGGGGGTCGGCGTCGGCCACCACCAGCGCCCCCCGTTCCCGGTCAAAGGGTTCGGCGCCGTGCAGGTAGACGTTTCCCTTCACCTCGGCGTGCTGCGGCAGATTCTTGAAGATGTTCACGTCTCCGGGTTGGGCGTCGCGCACCGACTGCAGATAGTCGTCGAGGGAGGCCGGGCGCCCGTCGTAGATCGACGTGCCGTAACGCACGGTGGCCTCCCCGGGAAGCACCGGATACACCTCGCCGGTGTCGGCCGGGTCACCTCCGGGGCCGACGAGGATGTTGCCCCACCACCGGTCGTCGGCGCCGTAGATGATCGCGTAGCCGGCCACGACGGTCGAGTGGGGCACGTGGTAGGGCGTGGCGCGATCCATCACCGGCTGCAGCAGCACCGTGCCGGTGATGAGGTTGCCGACGTAGGCGCCACCCTGGCTCATCGTCTCGACGCTCGCGGGCGAGGCAAGCACGTTGTGGTCGACGACATACGGCCCGTGCGACACCTCGACGTACAGGTCGCGCGCGTTGCCATTGAGGACATTGCGGGTCACCCGCGTGCCCTGGGTCTGCCAATCGAGCCAGATCCCGAGGGCACAGTCGTGGATGTGGTTGTGGGCGATCTCGACATCGATCGCCGCGTGCAGTTTGATGCCACCGATCTCGTGGCCGTAGAACTCCCGCTTCGTGGCGATGTCGAAGATGTCGTTGTCGTGGATCGCGCTGAACACGCAGCCCAGGTGACCGACGATCCCGTTCTGGCCGCAGTCGTGGATGACGTTGCGACGCACCACGTGGCCGCCGATCCGCTCCTTCGACCACCCGATCTGGGCGGCCGAGAACACCGACTCGAGCTGGTATTGATACCCGGGCTTGTCACCGCGCCGGGTGTAGTTGTTGTCGCCCGTCGAGGCCTCCTTGCCCAACGACACCGCCGAACACTTGGCGTGGTGGATGTGGTTGTCCTCGATGATCCAGCCCTTCGCCCAGTTCGGGCCGATGAGGCCGGGCTGGTCGCCGGTCGGGGGCGCCCAGGGGGTGGCGGCGTGGGCGAGTTCGAAGCCGCGCACGGTGATGAAGTCGACGCCCGTCGTCACCGGATGGAACACCGAGCGGCGCACGTTCACCTCGACGAGGTGCTCGTGCGGGTCGGCGCCGCCGAAGGTGGCCCAGATCGTCGTGGTGTCGGCGTCCACCTGCGCGAACCACAGGCTGGTCGTCTCATCGGGACGCCGCACGGGCACGGCGCGTCCGGTGCGGTCATCGATGACGCGGTCACGCCGCTCGGGGGTGTCGAGCGCCCCCCGAGTGGGCGCCTCGTAGCAGCTCGTCCCGTCGAGGTAGACGTCGCCGAGGTGCACGGGCCGCTCGAGC
>JAJXWF010000148.1 GCA_021781735.1 Actinomycetes bacterium | reverse complement strand
CCGCCGACACGTCCGTCGGCGGCGCGGCCGTCATCACCACCGGCCTCACGAAGACGTTCTCGGGTCGCACGGTCGTCGACCACATCGACCTCGTCGTGCCGCGCGGCGCGGTCTACGGGTTCCTCGGCCCCAACGGGTCGGGCAAGACCACCACCATCCGCATGCTGCTCGGGCTGGCACGCCCCACCGCCGGTCATGTGCAACTGCTCGGTCAGCCCTATCCCGAGGCGGCGACGGACGCACTGCACCGGGTGGGAGCGCTGGTCGAAGGCCCGGCGTTCCACAATCACCTGAGCGGCCGGGCCAACCTCGCCCGGATCGACGCCGCCGACCGCCGGGCCGACCCGCGCACCAGCAAGGCCCGGATCGACCGGGCCCTCGACCGGGTCGGCCTCCTCCCCGCCGCCGGCAAGCGCTTCCGCATCTACTCACTCGGCATGAAGCAACGCCTGGCGATCGCCGCGACCCTGCTCCTGCCCCGCGAACTCCTCGTCCTCGACGAACCGACCAACGGGCTCGACCCGCAGGGCACCCGCGAGGTGCGCCAACTCGTCGGAACGCTGTGCGACGAGGGTGTCACCGTGCTCGTGTCGAGCCACCTGCTGAGCGAGATCGAGCAGATGTGCTCCCATGTCGGCGTCATGAGCGCCGGACGCCTCGTGGCCCAGGGCCCGCTCGATGAGATCGGGGCCGCCCGCCGGCGCACCGTCACCGTGCGCACGCCCGACGCCGCCGATGCGGCGACGGTGCTCCGTCGCCTCGACCTCGCCGACGTGAACCCCTCCAGCGACCGCGTCACCGGAATCCCCGACGCGCAGCGCCCCGAGGACATCGTCGCCGAACTCGTGCGCGCCGGCGTCCGGGTGCAGGGGTTCAGCGAGGATCACGAGCGCCTCGAGGACATCTTCGTGGGACTCACCGGGGAGGGTTTCGATGTCCGTGGCTGACCTGTCCGTCGCGGCACGGCCGGCGAACCGCCGCCGAGGGCCGGGTTTCTGGCGCTTCTACCGCAGCGAACTGCGACTCATGCTCAGTCGGCGCCGCAACGAGTTCGGCCTGCTCGTGCTGGTGGCCGTCCCGATCCTCATCACCCTGGCCGTGCGCTACTCGCACCCCGGCCACGGCGACGGGGGCGGCGGACCCGACTTCGTGTCACAGATCGCCGGCAACGGCATCTTCGTCCCGCTGGCTGCGCTGACGCTCGAACTCACGATGTTCCTACCGCTCGCGATCGCGATCGTCAGCGGCGACGCGATCGCCGGCGAGGCCCACGGCGGCACGCTGCGCTACCTGCTGACGGTTCCGGCGGGGCGCACCCGGCTGATCGTCGTCAAGCTCGCCGCCCTCATGACCGGGGCGCTCGTCGCGACGCTGTCGGTGGCACTCGTCGGTTTGGTGGCCGGCCTCATCGTCTTCGGTGGCGGGCCGGTGCTCACCCTGTCGGGCATCTCGATCAGCTTCGCCGACGGCCTGTGGCGGCTGCTGATCGCCGCCCTCTACGTGAGCGCCGGGCTGATGGCGCTGGCCGCCGTGGGCCTGTTCGTGTCCACCCTCACCGAGCAGCCCATCGCGGTGACCGTCGTGATGATGCTGGCGACGATGAGCATGTGGATCCTCGACCAGTTGCCCCAACTCGACTGGCTGCACCCGTGGCTGCTGGTTGACCGGTGGACCGGGTTCACCGACCTGATGCGCCAGCCTCCGGCCTGGCACACCATGCAGATGGGCCTGCTCGTCGACGCCGCGTATTTCGCGGTGTTCGCCCTGCTCGCCTGGGCCAGATTCAGCAACGCCGACATCACCAGCTGATACACCGCTCACCAGGGCCGGGCCGAGTAGGGTGCCGATCATGTCGGAACCCCGATTCCGGGTCGCCATCGTGGGCGCCGGGCCGTCAGGACTGTTCGCCGCCCAACACCTCACCGCCACCGGCGAGGTGGCCGTCGACATCTACGACCGCCTGCCGACCCCCTACGGACTGCTGCGCTACGGCGTCGCCCCCGATCACACGTCGATCAAGTCGGTCGCCAACGCTCTGGCCCGGGTCTTCGACAGCGGCATGGTGCGCTTCCTCGGCCTCGTGCACTTCGGCCGCGACATCACCCGCGACGAACTGCTCAGCGCCTACGACGCGGTGATCTACGCGGTCGGCGCCAACGAGGACATGCACATGGGCATCCCCGGCGAGGGCGCGGTCGGCAGCGGGTCCGCCCGCGAGTTCGTCGCATGGTATTCCGGACACCCCGACGCATCGCCGCAGTCGCTCGCCGGCGTCCGGGGTGCCGCCACCATCGGGGTCGGTAACGTCGCCGTCGACGTCGCCCGGATTCTGCTCAAGGAACCGCTCGCGCTCGACGAGACCGACATGCCCGAGGACGTGCTGGCCGAACTGTGGCGAGGCAACGTATCCGATGTCTGGGTGGTCGGACGCCGCGGGCCCCAGCACGCCAGCTTTACCACCACCGAACTTCGCGAACTGTGCACGCTGCCCGAGGTTCAGGTGGTCATCGACCCCGCCGTGCTCGAGGGCATTGACGAGTCCACGCTCGACCGACGCACCCGCGGCAATCTCGCGGTGCTCCGGGACGCCGCCCGGCGGGAGGTGCCCGATCCCCGCGCCCGGCTGCACTTCGCGTTCTGGCGGCGTCCGGTCGGCATCCTCGGCGACCCCGTGACCGGGCTGGTCATCGAACGCACCGCCCTCGATGGTGACGGGCGACTCGTCGGCACGGGCGACACCGAGCAGATCGACGTGCAACTGGTGCTGCGGGCCATCGGCTACCGCGCCGTGCGCCTCCCCGGCATCCCGTTCGACGAGCGGCACGGGGTCATCCCCTCGGCCGCCGGCCGCGTCGTCGACGGCGACCGCCCGTGCCCGCGCGAATACGTCGTCGGATGGATCAAGCGCGGACCCATCGGCGTCATCGGCACGAACAAGTCCGACGCCCGCGAGACTGTCGAGGCCCTGCTGTCAGACCTCGCCGCCCACGGGCCGCTGCCCGAGCGGGGCGACGCCCTGCAACTCATGGCCGCCCGGGGGTTCTGGCCCTCGACGTTCAGCGACTGGGAACGCATCGACGCCGCCGAGGCGAACCGGGGGGCGTCCCACGGGCGGCAACGGATGAAGCTCGAGGCCTGGCATGAACTGCTCGACCTCGTGCAGCGGGAACGCCCCGGCGGGCCGATCCCCTGGGGCTGAGCCCAACCACGCGTCACTGCTGCAGATAGTTCTGCAGTTGCTCGCGTTCGAACTCGAGTTCGGCGATCCGGGTCTTGACGACGTCGCCGATGCTCACGATGCCCGCGATGTGGCCGCTCGCGTCGACCACGGGCAGGTGGCGCACCCGCCGCTCGGTCATCACCACCATGAGATCGTCGGTGACGCTGTCGTGGGTGCAGGTGTCGGGGTCACGCGTCATGATGTCGGCGACGCGACGGCTGAGCGTATCGACGTCGTGATGGAGACTGCGCACCACGTCCCGTTCGGACACGATCCCTTCGAGGGTCGAACCGTCGCCCGTGACCAGCACCGCGCCGACGTTGTTCTCGGCGAGGCGATGGACGAGGTCGGCCACCGTGGCGCCGGGACTGATGGTGACGACGTCGGCACCCTTGGCCTGCAGCAGATGAAGAACCTTCATGGCGAACTCCCCGTTGAGTGACCGTGAGCTCCAAGACTCGCACACCGTAGGCGACCCAACAAGGGGGAGGACAGCGGCAGGGCTTCGACCACCCCCGGGCGCGCGGTCGGACACCAACCGGCCCATCGGCCTCGAGGGCGCCGTGAGCGGCATGATGGGTACCTGTCGGCCGTTCGTCGCCGCAGGGCCGGGAGTGAGATGGCGTTGACCGATCGGGGCATGTCCCGCACCGGTGTCGTGGCCGCCCTCGCGTCGGCGGCGCTGTTCGGCGCCGGGACGCCGCTGGCGAAGACCCTTCTCGACGCCAGCATCGACCCGTGGGTGCTCGCGGGCCTGCTCTACTGCGGCTCGGGCATCGGCCTGTTCGCGTACCGGCGCATCACCCGGCGTCCCGCGGTGCGCCCGGCACCGGGCGAGTGGGGCTGGATCGGCGCGGCGATCGTGTCCGGCGGCATGGTCGGGCCGCTGCTGCTCATGGCGGGCCTCGCGCTGATGCCGGCGTCCGGCGCATCGCTGCTGCTCAACGCCGAGGCGGTGCTCACGGCGGTGGTCGCGTGGGTGGTGTTCGGCGAGCCGGCTGGTCGGCGGATCGTCACCGGCATGGCACTGATCGTGGCCGGGGCCGTGGTCCTGTCGCTGCCGGGAGCTGGCGTCGCCCCCGTGGGCGGGGGCTGGGGAGCGCTCCTCGTGGTTGGCGCGTGCGCGGCCTGGGCCATCGACAACAACCTCACCCGGAAGGTGTCGCTCACCGACGAGACGTGGCTGGCCATGATGAAGGGGCTGGTCGCCGGCCCGGTGAACCTGGCGCTGGGCCTGACGGCCGGTGCCGTGCTGCCCCTCGGGCGGGGAGTGCTCTGGGCGCTCCTCATCGGGTTGTTCGCCTACGGGGTGAGCCTCGCCCTGTTCATCGTCGCGCTACGCGAACTGGGCACCTCCCGCGCCGGCGCGTATTTCTCCACCGCCCCCTTCGTCGGCGCCGCGCTCGCTCTGGCCCTCGGAGCCGCGTTCAGCTGGCAACTGGCCGTGGCCGGCGTCCTCATGGCCGGGGGCGTCGCACTCCACCTCACCGAGCGGCACACGCACACGCACACGCACGAGCCGCTGCGACACACCCACCGCCACCGCCACGACGACGGGCACCACACCCACGAACACTCCTCCCCCGTCGCCACGGGCACGTGGCACACCCACGAACACGTGCACGAACCGACCACCCACGCGCATGCGCACCTGCCCGACGTGCACCACCGGCACCGCCACTGACCGGCGTCCGGAGGCGGAGGTCGGGGCGGTCCGGGGCAGTTGGCGAAGACGACAGCCGGCGTCCGTTCGGCTGGCGATCACTGCTCCGGCTGGCGAAAACCACACCCGATTGGCAGAGATCGCCAGCAACTCGGCAGACGTCGCCAGCAATACCGTCGAAATCGCCGGCCGCACACTCCCACCTCGTCGCTGGCCGGTCCCAGGGGTCGCTACGACACCCGTCCCCCGCGTGGCCCGCCGGACGTCCAGCCCCCACGCCGCACGCCAACCCCCACGCCGTTCGACCCCGGCCGCGAGGCCGAGCCCGGAGCCGCGGCTGCCGGTGAGGGCGATGAGCGCCAGGGCGACCCCCCCCCCGAGGTCGAACCCGAACAGTGTCCGGCTGATCGCCACCCCCACCGGCGCCGCCCAGTCGGGGTGCAGTTCGTCCCGTGGAGCCGTCAGGCTCACCACGAGGGATGCCACCAGCACGACGAGCGAGACCAGGACCAGCACGATCGTCTTCTCGGCGACGAGCCACCGCCGCGTGGAGGGCTGCGTCGCCCGGCCGGGAGCAGTCCCTCGGCCCACCGGCCGGCGATGGTGTACGCGCCGTAGCCGACCACCATCAGCAGCACGAGCAGCCGGCCGATGGCGGGGGACATGTTCACGCCGAGCCACCCGACCGGCGTCGTGATCGAACCAGTGAGGCCGAATGCCGCCGCCGCGGTCGGATCGGCCGCGACCATCTCGCTGATCGACGCATCGTGGCGGAACGACGGGTACACCACGACGATGCGGAAGAGGCGGAGGGCCGCGCCGAGCGACGTCCCGATGAGCATGGTCCGGCGCTGCACCTCGTCGAGATCCTGAGACGAGAGGAACACGGTGCGCCCCTCGTCGACCGCCCCGCGCACCAGCGATCCGAACTCGTCCCGCAGCAGCGGGTCGCGACCGGAGGTCGGTTCATCGAGGACCAGCAGCGCGGGACGGCGCATGACCGCGAGCACGATCCCGATCTTCTGCCGATTGCCCTTCGACAGGGCTCGCAGCGGGCGGTCGAGCTCGGCACCGAAGCGCTCGACGAGGTGTTCGCGGGAAATGGTGTCGCGCAGACCGCCCATCGCGGCGACCGATCGAGCAGATTCACCCCCGACAGGGCATCGGGCCCAGGAAGCCGAAGATCCCGCGCGGGTCGACCTCCCAGCCCACCTCGAGGATGCCGCGGCGTCCCCCGAACGACGTGGTCAGCCGCTCGAGCCGACGACCGGGATCGCGGGGCTCACCGCGGTTGCTGACGAACCGGACATGCCCGCATCCAGCCGCTCGCCGGGCCGTCCACGGAGCACCCCCGGGAATTCGGTGTGGCATCCCGGTTTGCCGGAGTGGCCTACCATCACTGGGTGACCCAGACGCCACCCACCCACCCGAGCGCGCGACGCCGGACCCGCCGCCGCCGGATCATCATCGGACTCTCGATTCCGCTCGTCATCATCGTGGCCGTGGTCGGCTGGGTCGGATGGTCGCTGCAGCATGCGATCAACTCCGCCACCGGCAACAAGGGCGGCTCGATCATCGACGTGCTGCGGCCCAAACCGCTGCAGGGCGAGACCACCGGCAGCGTGAACGTTCTGCTCGCCGGCAATTCGTTCGACGACCCCGGGCACGGAGGTGCGGCACTCACCGACAGCATCATGGTGGCCCACATCGACGTCGCGGCGAAGAAGTTGACGCTCATCAGCGTCCCGCGCGACCTCATGGTGAAGTACCAGGGCACCGACATGAAGATCAACGCGGTGTACGTCGTCGCCGGCGAGGGAATCCCCGGGCTGGACGCGCTCGGGTCAATGGTCGGGCAGGTGACCGGCCTGCACATCGACCAGCACATGCTCGTCGGATATACCGCCCTGAAGGATGCCGTCAACGCGGTCGGAGGGATCACCGTCGACATCACGAGCCCCGATCCCCGGGGCATCTACGACCCGAATATGGGCCTGCGACTGGCCAACGGCCCTCAGCAACTCAACGGTGACCAGGTACTTCAGCTCGCCCGGTCCCGCAACGACCCGGTCCCCGGGAAGGTGGCCTACGGGCTGCCCAACGGCGACTTCGACCGGCAGGCCAACCAGCGCAAGATCCTCAGCGCCCTCATCGCCAAGGCGAAGGGCAGCGCCGCCCTGGCAAACCCGATCGCGGTCGTCGACATCTTCAATTCGCTCTCGAAGAACCTGCGAACCGACCTCGCGGTCGGGCAGATCAGCCGGCTGTACCAGCTGATGCAGGGCTCCACCTCCGGCATCACCAGCGTGAGCATCCGGGGAGACAACG
>JAJXWF010000147.1 GCA_021781735.1 Actinomycetes bacterium | reverse complement strand
CGATGGGAGCCGGGGCGCCCCCCGGTGGGGTGACGCGATCGGTGGCAGCCCCCGAGGCGGGCCCGAGGGGGAGTGGTCCACGGGGGAGTGGTCCCCGGGGAAGTGGTCCGGGAGACGTCCCCGTGACGTGCGTCCCAGCGGACTGCCCGAGTTCACCGAGTCGGAGCAGTTGTCGGCCGAACTCGAGATCCTGGGCCTCGACGCCAGCCGGCACATCGTCGAGTTCTACCGCGATTTCCTGCGTGAACTCGGAACCGCCGACTCCACCTCGCTGTTGCGCCGGCGCAACCACTCCGAGGTACTCATCGCGGGGGTGAAGGTGGCCACCCAGACACCCCCCGTGCGGTCCGGGCGGCGGGTGGTGTTCCTCACGCTCGACGACGCCACCGGCCCCGTCGACGCCACCTTCTTCGAAGACGTCCAGGGGCCCTACGCCGCCACGGTGTTCGCCTCCTGGCTGCTGGTGGTGCGGGGTGAGGTGCGTCGTACGGGTCCGCGAGGGGTGTCGGTGCTCGCGACGGGGGCCTGGGACCTTCCGGCGGTGCATGCCGTCTGGCAGGCCGAACTCGCCGCCACGGGCGACCCCGACGCCGCGATCGCGGCGGTGCGCCGCGTACTCGAGAGGGTGCCGATGGGTATCGGGATCGTCGGCGAGCCCCTCCTCTCCGGCACCGGTGGGCCCGCGTCGCCCGGCACCTCCGGCACCCCCGGCACCGATTCCGCGGCGTACGCCGACTGGGTGCCCGGGAGTCGGCGGGGGGCCGGTCATGGCCGGCCCGGGGTGCCCGATGGGGCCGACGCCGGCGCCGACGCCGAGGCTGAGGCCGCCGACACGGAGCATCGCACCCGTGCCGGCGGGATGGGCCGTCGGCGCGTGCTGGTGCATGCGTCGGGGTTCAAACAGTCCCCCTACGCCGATGTGCGGCCTGCCGGAGCGTCCCCGGCGCAGCCGCCACCCCCGAGCGTGGTTCCGGGGGCGATGGCCGCTCCGCCCAGTGCCGAGGCGCCGCGCAAGCTGTGGCATTCGAGTCCCGGAAGTTCCGGCAGGTGAGCCGATGCCGGTGATCATGCATGCCGATATGGACGCCTTCTACGCCTCGGTCGAACTCGTCCGGCATCCAGACCTCGTGGGCCGCCCGATGTGGGTGGGCGGCTCGGGCCGGGGGGTGGTGCTCTCGGCCAGCTACGAGGCCCGGGCGTGCGGGGTGCGGTCGGGTATGAGCTCCACCCGGGCTCGCAGATTGTGCCCGGCCGCGGTCGTGATCCCCCCCGATTTCGACGCCTACGCGGCCGCGTCCCGGGGGATCTTCGCGATCCTGCGCACCGTCACCGCGCAGGTCGAGGAGGCGTCGATTGATGAGGCGTTCCTCGACATCACCGGGTCGCTGCGCCGTCTCGGCGGTGATCCGGTAGCGATCGGGCAGCGGCTGCGCGCCCAGGTGGCCGATGAGCAGAGGGTCTCCTGCTCGGTGGGGATCGCCCCCAACAAGTTCCTCGCCAAACTGGCGTCGAAGCAGGCCAAGCCCGATGGCCTGGTGCAGGTGCGTCCCGAAGACGTCATCACGTTCCTGCACCCGCTGCCGGTCGAAGCGATGTGGGGGGTGGGCGAGTCGACGGCCGCGGCCCTGCACCGGCTGGGCCTCATGAGTGTGTCCGACCTGGCACACACCCCCCGGAGCACCCTGCACCGTGCGTTCGGGGCCACCCAGGGCAACCTGCTGCACGATCTGGCCTGGGGACGCGACACCCGTCGGGTGAGCGCCGCGCCGGCGGAGCGCAGCATCGGCTCGCAGGAGACCTTCGCCCGTGATACCGATGATCCCGCTCTCATCGCCGTCGAACTGTTGCGGATGAGTGCCCGCACCGCCGAGCGCATGCGGTGGGCGGGGGTGCTCGGGCGCACGGTCGGTGTCAGCGTCCGGTTCGCCGACTTCACCACCATCAGCCGGTCCTTCACGATGCCGGCGCTGACCGACGTCACCGACGAGATCCACGCCGCCGCCATGACGGCCTACGCGAAGTTCAACCTGCAACGGGCCCGCGTCCGGCGGATCGGGGTGCGGGTCGAGGGGCTGGTCGACATCGACCGGGCCTATCAGCAGCTGCCACTCGACGCCCCCGATCGGGGGATGCGTGAGGTTGAACGGGCGGCCGATATGGCCGTTCAGCGGTTCGGCCCCCGGGCTGTTCGCCGCGCGAGCCTCACCGGCGGCGGGCATTCGGTGGCGAAGTCGGTCGATGAGATCGACGGGTGGGCTGACGTGTGATTCCCGCGGGGAGGGCTGATCCGCCCACTGCCGCCTGCGCGGTAAGCGACCTAAACTGGTAGCACCCGCTGGAACCGAAGGAGACGACGATGGCCCTCACCGATGAGGAGAAGCGACAGCTCGCCCTGTTGGAAGCTTCTCTGGCCGCCGACGATCCCCACCTGGCCAACGCGCTCCGAGGCGCCCGGCGCCGCCGGATGCCCGCACGCAGGGTCGTCCTGGCTGTCGTCGGTCTCGCCGCCGGAGTCGCCCTTCTGGTCCTCGGCATGCAGATCGATCCCCTGGTGAGCGTGCTCGGCTTCCTCGTCATGCTGGTGTCCTCGGTCGCCGCAATCGGCGCCTGGCACGGTGGCGACGGACCCCGACCGGCCCCCCGCCCACCGCACGGGCAGCGCGGCCCCCGTCCGCCCCGCGCAGGCAAGGGCGACTTCATGAACCGCATGGAGGAGCGCTGGCGCCGCCGACGCGATCAGGGCATGTGATCCGCTGGCGGACGCCGACGCCATCGCGTATCGGGGAATCCGACGGGGACACCGTGACACGGCCGGCCGTTCATACGTCCGGCCGTTTGCATGCCCGCTTCCGGGACCCCGGCGATCTGCTGCCTCGCGCATTCGGGAACGATGTTGGCGGTCCGGAGCCCCGGACATGCCGGGTTCCCGGTCACGGTTCGCGACGTCCCGGTTCTCGATGTCCGGCGATGCGGATGCGTGACGCACGTCAGATCCCCGACATTCAGGTTCCCGGCCGCGGTTTTCGACGTCGGGCATCCACGATGTCGTCCGGTGGTTCATGACCCGCCGGTGCGACCGGCGTCGGCCCTGCCGGCGGGTCTGAAGAGGGAGCCGATCCCCTCGCCGAGCGTCCTCCACAGGGAGCGCGGCAGCAGCACGGCGGCGGCCCGTTCCCGCCATCCCGCCTGCCCGGACCAGTGCTTGCGGATCGTCCGGACATCGGCCGTCAGATCGGCCCCGGCCGGAAGCGAGGGGGCGTAGCGGGCCAGTTCGACCCAGTGGGCAACCCGTCGCAGGGCCGCGGCCGTCTCCGCGTCGCAGCGGGACGCCAGCCGCTCGCCGATCGCCCGCGGCGAGCCGTTGATCCAGTGCCCCCCGAGGTCGGTCAGACTGTCGTGGATCTCCCGCCAGGCCGCGGCGATCCGGGCCCGGTCGTTCGACCGTGCCGCCAGGCGGTGCCGCCGGATGATCCACCGGGTCGACATCGGGGTGACCAGCAGGACCATCACGACGAGGGCCAGGGCGAGTTGCCCCGGCAGGCCGTTCGCGGTGGTGATCGTCACGGGGGCCGTCGGGCTCTCGTGGACGGGCAGGACCGGGCCGCCCGCCACCGACGGGAGCTGGGTCGGGCCGGCGGAGGCGGGGGCGACTGCCGGCGCCGAGCCGACCGACGTCGGCTGGGTCGTCTGGAGGTTGGTCAGCGATGTCCAGGACGGGGCTCCCGCGACGGCGGCGGTGGGCTCGAAGCGCACCCATCCGTATCCCTCGAAGTAGAGCTCGGGCCAGGCGTGGGCATCCCTGACGTCGACCTCGTAGTGGTTGCCGATCTTGGTGCCCGGGGCGAATCCCACCGAGACCCGCGACGGGATCCCCACGATGCGGGCCATCAGCGCCATCGCGGAGGCGAAGTGGACGCAGTAGCCGCTGTGGGTCTTGGTGAGGAAGTTCACCAACACGCCGTAGCCGGTGCCGCTGGGGGCGTTGGTGTCGTAGGTGAACCGGGTCGGGTCGGTGAGGTACGCCTGGATGTCGGCCGCCTTGATCGCGTCGCTCGTCGCGCCCTGGGTGATCTGGTGGGCGAGGTCGATGATCACCTTCGGCACGTCGGCGGGCACGTTCGAGAGGATCTGCGCGTCGCGTGGGGGGACGCCGGCCGTGGCCTGGGCGAACTGGGTCGGGTTGGGTTCCTCGATCGCCGAGGTGACCGTGTAGGACAGGTTGCGGGTGGCCTGCAGGCGTCCGGCGGACTTGGTCGACAGCACCATCAGTGACGTCGGGTCGTAGGCCCACGGGCCCGACGCGCTGAACGAGACCGGCGAGTACGGCACGGGCAGGTATTCGCTGTCGAGGTTGTCGATCGTCACGTGGGTGGTGACCTTGACCTGGCCGAGGACGGCCCCAGGTGCCGACGGGAGCCGGCCGTTGAGCAGCGACACGCTCGACAGCTTCCAGCCGCTGGCGTCGACGACGCTGAGCGTGGCCAGCCGCAGGTAGACCGGCTGGCCGTTCGACGTGGTGTAGGTGAGGACCCGTCGGTTGACCGGTTGGTTGAGGTCCTTGGAGAGGTTGATCGTGGGGTCCTGCATCTGGATCGGGCCGTTGCCCGACGCCTTCCCGATGGCGGGCGCGGTGCCGATGAGCGGGACGGCCGACCCGAGGATCAGGGATCCGAGCAGCGCGGGCAGGCCGACGAGCAGCGCCATCCGCCAGACGCCCAGTTGGGTGCTGCGCCGACGCGCCGTGTCGGAGTGGACGTTGCGCGTCCATTCCTCGTTCCGGTTGACGGCCTCGACCGCGAGCATCGCGAGGTAACCGAGGCTGACCAGCGCAAACTGCCACCACGGCAGGTCTCCGCTGATCGTGAGGGTGGTGATGATGTACGGGGTGGCGATCGGCAGCAGCGCCCAGGCCGTCGCGCCCAGCGTCGAGACCATGACATCGGCGACGATGACCAGCAGGGCGAGGAACGCCACCAGCAGCCACCTGGTGGGCGGGTAGACGCCGAGCGGCGCGCTCTCGTCGCGCAACTGGGTGATCGCGCTGTCGACGACCGCACGCAGCCCGACCGATTGGCCCTGTGCCGTGCGGATCTGCAGTTCGGCGACGATCAGCACGCCCCCGAGGAACAGCAGTTGGACGCCGTGGACGACGAGCGGGCGCAGCCGGGCCAGCCGGAGCCCGCCGGCGAGGAACACGAGGACCCCCGCGAGGGCCACGGCATCCCCGATCATCAGTCGGTCCCGGGTGATGTTCGTGAACGGCAGCACGGACGCCGCGGCGGCCAGCCACAGGACAAGAGCCGTACGCATGATCGCCGTAGGGTTCACACCAGGGCCTCCCGTCGGAGCAGTTCCCAGGCGTCGGGCACGGCTGTGCCCGCGCTGACCTCGACGACCCGCCACCGCTGCTCGCGCAACCGCCGCACCGCGTCGAACTGGCCGGCGTCCGGAACCCCCCCGGACGCCGCGAACGTGTCGGGGTGCAACACCAGCGCCACACCCTGGGAGCGCATCCGCCGGACACGCTCGAGACTGACGACGTCGTCGGGGCCCAGTCGCCCGAGGATGGCGACGACGATCTCGCCGTCCCGGGCGGCGATCGACGCGTTGGCGGCGGCCGTGAGCGACTCGGCCCGGCACAGCGCCGCGTCGGTGAGGGCGATGAGCATCGCCTCGCGCGCGGCCCGCGGATCCTCGATCCCTCCGGTGACGACCCGTCCGGCGGCATCGATGAGCCCGATCCGGTATCCGCCTCCGGCGAAGTGGCTGCACACCGACGCCGCGGCCGACACGGCCCACTCGAAGGAACTGCCCCGGCCGGTGCCCGCGTGGTGGGTGGCGCGGTTGTCGAGCAGCACGGTGGCCGAGGGCTCCCACGCCTGTTCCTCCCGGCGCACCATGAGCTCACCCCACCGCGCGGTGGACCGCCAGTGCACCCTGCGGACGTCGTCGCCCTGGCGGTACTCGCGCACGAGCACGTCGTCCTGGCCGAGGTGTCCGATGTGCCGGGGGGTGGTGTCGCCGGCCGCGCCGGCCCCCCCGCTGGTGGTGAGCTGCTGCAGCGGGAAGACCCGCGGGGTGATCATCACCTCCTCGGTGCCCGTGAAGGTGCTGTCGAGGCGGGCCATCCCGAACGGGTCGGCAGCGTGCACGACGAGCGGGCCGACCCGGAACCGGCCGCGGGCGAGCCCCATCAGCGGGTAGGTGATCCGGCGCTCCCACGGGCCGGCGAAGCGGTGCACGGAGAACCGGGGAGGCCGGCCGAGCTGGGGCGGCACGGCGTCCTCGAACTGCAGCAGTCCGACGGGCAGGCTCCCGGTCTTGGTCAGGTACAGGTCTGCGGTGAGCCGGTCGCCGATCGCCGACCGCGACGGGGTGACGGTCCGCTGGCTGGACAGTCGCACCTGCGTGCGGTGCAGGACGATCATCGCCGCCACGGGCAGCGCCAGGAGCAGCACCCCGATCCACGCCAGCTCACGCTCACCCCACAGCGCACCCAGCACGGTGACCGACGCCCCGCCGAGGAGGAAGAAGCGCCCCCTCGCGGTCAGCGACCTGGACGCGGAGCCGGGCATCGGATCAGTTCCAGTCGGGGATGGGCACCGAGGCCACGAGGTCCGCGACGATCTGATCGACCCTGCGACCGGCCATCTGCGCCTGGGTGGAGGGCAGCACGCGGTGGCCGAGCACGGCGCTGGCCAACGACGAGATGTCGTCGGGAATCACATAGTCACGACCGCTCATCGCGGCGTGTGCCCGCCCGATCCGCAGCAGGTGCAGGCTCGCCCGCGGGCTCGCGCCGAGCCGCAACGAGCCACTCGAACGGGTGGCCGTGACGATGTCGATGATGTAGTCCCTGACCGCCGGGGCCACGTGGATGCGGCGGGTGGTCGCGATCAGCCGGTTGACGCTGGCGGCGTCGGTCACGGGTTCGAGGGAATCGAGCGGGTTGGCCGCGCCGTGCGCGTCGAGCATGGTGAGTTCGGAGATCCGTGCGGGGTAACCCATCGTGATCCGCGCCATGAACCGGTCGCGCTGGGCCTCCGGCAGTGGGTAGGTGCCCTCCATCTCGATGGGGTTCTGGGTGGCGACGACCATGAACGGGGCGTCGAGGTGGTGGGTGATGCCGTCGACCGAGACGGTGCGTTCGGCCATCGCCTCGAGCAGCGCCGACTGGGTCTTCGGGGAGGCCCGGTTGATCTCGTCGCCGACGACGATGTTGGCGAAGACGCCGCCGGGCTTG
>JAJXWF010000146.1 GCA_021781735.1 Actinomycetes bacterium | reverse complement strand
ATGCCGTGCCAGACGGCCGCCCACAGGGCCGGTTCGGCGAGCGTGTGCCACCAGGGGTGCGGTACCACCAGGACGCGGGCGGCGATACCGACCATGCCGTACCCGAGTCCGCTGGCCACGGCGAGGAGCACGACGGACAGCCCGCGCGACCGGCGCCCGCGCGCGACCAGGACCAGCGCAGCCAGGGGGACGACCGCCGCGAGCACCCACCAGCCGATCCGGTCGGCTCCGGGCCGCGCGGGCCCATCGGCCGCACTCACCGCGAGCAGCACGAGGCCGACCGCGACACCGGCGAGCGCGGCGACCTCCCGGACGAGGAGCCGGGCGTGCAGGATGATCACCGCGAGCACCGCGGTGACCGCCACCGCCGCGGCGACCGCCGACTCGACCAGGAACAGCGGCATGGTTCTCAAGGCGGCGAGGGAACTCGCGAAGCCGACGCCGTCGAGGGCGAGGCCGAGGGGAAACGGGTAACCCACGCGAACCCGCGCGCGAAACCCGGACCCCGCCGGCAGGGCGGCGAGCCGACGGACGCCGATGGCCTGCAGCACCGTGGCGGTGCCGTACGCGAGGGCCGCCAGAAGAGCGCCCGCCAATCCCCAGCCCACGGCAGGCCCGCGGTCAGCGGGCCGACGTGAGGGACGCAAGCACCCGGTCGAGGGTGGCGGGGTCCGCCCGCACCTCGCCGACCGGCAGTCCGTGGCCGAGGACCTGGTCCTCGGGGACACTGGCGAGGACCTCCCGGGTGGCGGCGCCCAGACGGATGAGCACCTCGACGGCCACGGCGAACTGGCCACGGTGCGAGCCGTCGTCGCTCTTGATCGCGATCCCGGTGCCGTCGGCGAGGCCGATCGCCAGGCATCCCTCGGCGCCGCCCTTGCAGATGAGCCCCGGCACCGCCCGGTGCAGAGCCTCCTCCGCGGTGCCGGTGCCCGACGGGTATGCGGGGTGTGCACGGTAGGCGTCCGCGATCCGCCGCGCCGGGCCGTCGGGGGCCGCCGCGATCGCACCGAAGGCGCGGGCGAGACCCGTCAGCGGCACCGCGAACAGCGGAGCGCCGCAGCCGTCGATCGTCCCGTGCGTGGCCGAACCGCACCACTCGGCGATCGTCGCGCGGATGTGCCGCTGGAGGGGATGGTCCGGATCGAGGTAGGTGTTGATCGGCCAGCCGGCCCGCACGCAGGTGCGCAACATCGAAGCGTGCTTGCCCGAGCAGTTCTGGGTGAGCGACTCCGCTCCGTGTCCGGCCCGCAGCCACGCGGCCCGAGCATCGTCGGCGAGCGGCAGGTCGGGAGTGTTCTGCAGATCGCCGGGGCCGAGCCCGGCCCCCGCGAGGATCGACCGGACGCCGTCGAGGTGGAAGTCCTCTCCCCGGTGGGACGCCGCGGCGAGCGCCAGCTCGCTGTCCGCGGTGTCGAGCCCAGATTCGAGCATCGCGATCGCCTGGAGCGGTTTGACCGACGAGCGGGGGTACATCGGCTCGTCGACGGCCCCGAGCGCCACGAGCGTCGAGCCGTCGGGGGCGGTGATCACCAGGCGCCCTCGATGGACCGTCTCGATGAGCTCACCCCGCTGAACGTCGACAAGGATCGGGTCGGCATCGAGCGGTGTGCTCACGGCAGTCCTTTCGGGGTTGGTTCGCGGGGTCAGCCGCGCAGGGCGGGCCGCACGTGCAGGCCCACGGTGGGATCGACGAGCATTTCCTGATTGGCCGCGACGCCGTCGACGTCGAGGGTCGCCTCGAGGGGCACCGAACGCTTCACCAGGCCGAGGCCGATCGGTCCGAGCTCGTGGTGCAGGGCCGCCGACCCGAGGAAGCCGACCTGCCGGTCCTCGTGGGTGATCGCCGCCCCGGACGCCGGCAGCGTGTGCCCGCTGCCGTCGAGATGCAGCCCGACCAGGCGCCGGGGCGGGCGCCCGAGTGTGTGCACCCGCGCCACAGTCTCCTGGCCGCGGTAGCACCCCTTGTCGAGATGGGTTCCCACGAGGCCGATCTCGTTGGGGATGGTGCGCTCGTCGGTGTCGACGAACATGCGGGGAACACCGGCGGCGATCCGCAGCGCCTCCAGCGCCCACACGCCGGCCTCGGGCAGGTCGGGTGTCGCGGCGTCCCGGGGCAGCAGCAACTCGACGGCCGGGGCGTCGTCGGCGGGCACGTCGCTCGTTCGCAGCACCGCGCCGGCGGACAGCGGGCCGACGGCGGAGGCGGCGAGCCAGAGCACGGTGAACTCGTCGCTGCGGTTGCGCACCTCGACCCGGCGCATGAACCGCATCCGGTCGAGCCACGCGACCAGCGCGTCCACCCGACCGGGTTCGGTGAACGCCCAGAACGTGTCACCGTCGTCGACGCCGTACAGCACGTGCTCGATGTGTCCCGTGGGCGTCAACACGAGGGCCGTGGTCGAGGCGCCGGGCGCGAGCGTCTCGAGGTGCTGGGACGTGAGCGAGTGCAGCCAGGTGAGCCGGTCGGGCCCGCTGACGCTCAGCACGCCGCGGTTCTCGAGTCGCACCATCGCACGTCCGGCGGCGAGGTCGCGCTGCTCGTGCATCGGGTGCCCGGTGTGCCACACCAGTCCGGCGTCGACACCGTCGGCGACCAGCACCGCACCGGTGGGGCCGCCCGGGTCGCCGATCACTGGGTCACCCGGCGCAGGCGCGCCCACATGTAGGGCTGCAGGGCGACGTCGTCGGTGGCCCGGTCGAAGGTCCACAGCAGATCGCTCTCGACGTTGCCGTAGAGACGCTGGCCCCCCGTGTAGGGCACTTCGGCGCTGTTGGTGCGCATCACGGCGTCGCTCACGAGTTCGATCCTGGCGCCGGTGATCCTGCCGACCCACACCTCGCTCCACCCCTCGGGGGAGCTGAGCACGAGCTCGACGCTGCCATCGCCCTGGGGGCGCCAGAAGCCGGTCTCCATGCTCAGCGGCGCGAGCGGGTTGCCGTCGTCGTCGCGAGTGAACGTCTGCGAGATGTAGTGCAGGTACGGACCGCCGAAGGTGTCGATGTCGATCTGCTGGCCGTAGTCGAAGTCACCGCGCCCGGGCCACGTGCCGTGGCCGTCGCCCTCCCATCGCCCGATCATCCAGGCGAGGGCCATGAGTTGAGGGTTGAGGTCGGAGGGGATCTGGAAGGTCATCAATGCTCCTGGGAGTCGGGTGGACGCCGGCCGCGGCCTACGCGGCCTGCTCGTCATCGGCACCGGCGGGTTCGTCAATGCTGCGCCGCGGCCGGAGCAGCACGCGGGTGAGTGCTCCCAGCGCCGCGGCGGCGATGAGGAAGGACACCACGGCGAGGGCCACGGCGGCGAAGGTCGACACCCCGACAGCCTAATGTCGGGCCGCGCTATCCCCCAACGCCCGGCGCCCGTGGCGCTATTCCGCGGACGTGAGCCGGTGCTCGGCCACGGCCGAGACCGTGACGTAGACCCGTCCGGCATCGTCGGGCCAGCTCTCAACCGTGCTCGCCACCTGCCGGTAGCCGAGGCGACGGTAGAGGGCGGCCGCCCGGGGGTTGTCGTGTTCGACGCCGAGCCGCACCGATCCGAACCCCGCCGCGGCCGCCCGCGCCTCCAGTTCGGCGGTGACCGCGCTCCCGATGCCGAGGCCCTGCCATTCGGGGCGCACCGCGAGCAGCCAGATCCACGCCCAGTGGTCGCTCCGAGTGAGGTCGAGGGCACCCATGGCGACGACCACGCCGGTGGGCAACTCCGCGACGACCGCCTCGGCACCACCCTCCCAGGTGGCCCGGAGCAGGTCGTCGAGGGTCCGCTGATGTGCCGGGCCCCCCGACCAGTCGAGCCGGTCGAGGTCTGCCTGCTGCAGGTCGCGCAGGTCGAGGTCGAGGATGAGCCGCATGCGCCGATTCTGCCCTGCCCAGCGTGCGGCGTCGGCGTCCGGTGACGTGCCGAGTGGACCGCCCGGCGGACACTGGGACAGAATCGGCGGATGCGGGTTGTGGTTCAGCGGGCCGCCTCGGCGTCGGTCACGGTCGACGACCGGGTGGTGTCGCGGCTCGACGCCCCCGGACTGCTCGTGCTGGTCGGCGTCACCCACGACGACACCCCCGAGATCGCGCACCGGCTGGCCCGCAAGGTGTGGGAGTTGCGGATCCTCGACGATCCCGCCGATCCCGGGGCCGGACGCGAACGGTCCGCGAGCGATCTCGACGCCCCGATCCTGGTCGTGAGCCAGTTCACGCTCTACGCCGACACCCGCAAGGGACGCCGCCCGTCGTGGAGCGCCGCGGCCCCCGGCCCGGTGGGCGAACCGCTGGTCGAGGAGTTCGTGTCGGGCCTGCGCGGGCTCGGGGCGCAGGTGCGGACCGGCATCTTCGGGGCCCACATGCTGGTGGCGCTGGTCAACGACGGCCCGGTGACCATCACGATGGAGCTGTGATCGTCCGCGGGTCGGTCACGCCCACGAGAACAGGTACCCCACTGTGCCCTGCAGCACCGTGACCACCGCGGCCGCGGCCACGATCCATGCGGGGACCATCGCGTGCGGCACTCCGAGGCTCCTCGCGCGGGTGCACAACCGGAGCGACACCCCCACCGCCACCCCGAACAGCACCAGCACCATCGCCATCATGACCACGGCGAGCCAGACGGGTGCCCGGCTGCCTTCCTCCAGCCCGGCCCACGAGGCCAGTGGTTCACCGATGAGGAATGCCCCGACGTAGGCGATCGGGATGCCGAGCAGGCTGAACCATGCGCGGCGGGCGGCTCGTGCTCTGTCCATGACGGCCCCTCTCCTACTACTCATGGTAGGAAATCGCGCCGCAGCTCATCGCAACGATGCCCAGGTGCATGAGTGCCGTGGCGCGCCCACGGGCCACCGCGTCGGCGTCCCGCACCAGGGCTCCCCGCCGGTCCCGGTGAATCGTCGTGGGATGCCGGGTGCCGCTCACTGCGAGGCGGTGAAGATGTCAACCGTCGACAGCACCGTCGCGTTCGTCAGGGTCTCGGGCCCGCGTCCGGGAGCGGACACCTCGATGATCGTCATCGTGATCCGGCCGTCGACCACGGTCGGGGGGATCGTGATCTGCTGTTCGTTCTCCTGGTGGTCGGTGAGCGTCTGCACCGCGAACCGGCCGTCGGGCAGGCTCCACCGCACCGCCAGCACGCGTCGGTACCGCTCGTACAGGTTGACCCCGGCGGGGGTGGTCTTCGCGTACCCGTTGACGACGCCGAATCCGACGACCGTACTGCCCTTGGCCACGTGGAACGTGAACCGTTTCCCGACGGCGTCCCCGTAGCAGCGCCACGCGGTCTCGGGGTTGGAGTCGACGAGGTTCTTGGCGGCGTAGGACACCCAGCCCGTCTCCTCGCGCAGCGGAGGCTGGGTGCAGGTCGCGTCGACGCTGGTGACCGGCAGCAACGTCATCGCTCCGGTGTAGGGCCCCACCGCTGAAGCCGAGGCCGTGGCCGACGGCTCCATGGTCGGGGAGGCGCTCGCCGTCGCCACGACCACCTGGGTCGACGAGCGGACCCTGGCGGACACCCAACCGCCGACGAGCAGGCCGACCGCCAGCGAGAGCGACAGCAGCAGGGTGACCTGGATGGTGCCGCGGACCCGGGCAGCACGGCTCGCACCGGTTGCCGCCACCGGGCTTTCGCGGACCTCACCGAGGGAGAAGGTTGTACCGGCGGCGTTGGATCCGAAGATTCCGGGGGGATGCCCGGCGTCGCCCATCGTCTCGGGGTCGGGGGCACGCCGCGGCTCGGGAGCGGCCCCCTCCGCGTCACCGGATCCGGCCTGGTCGGGCCGGTCCTGCGGAGGCTCGCCGGACGTGGCGTCCGCGGGCACGGGGGCCGTGACCGACGGGTCGTCGGCCGGTATCTCCCGCGCCCGGAACCACTCGTCGGGCAGGCTGCCGCTCACGGCGGCGAGTCTAGCCCGCGGGCACGGCCCCAACGGCCGGCATCGGCGACACTATAGTTCTGTGCCGGTGAGGCAACCTCGTCGATGATCGAGCAGGAGGGTTGATGGCCAAGCTCCTGCTCGTGGGTTCCGATGCGATCGCTGCCCCCGTACCGCCCGCGTCGTTCAGCCTGCTGCCCCACCAGATCGCCGCGGTGCGCGGCCTCGAGGAGGCCCTGGATGCCGCGCCGGACGCCGAGATCATCGTCGTCGACGCCCGCACCGACCCGGCCTGGGCCCGGGCGGCCTGCCAGCAGTTGGCCGGGGCGGCACCGACCCACCCGATACTGCTGCTGATCACCGGGCAGGCGACACCGGTGATCACCCCCGACTGGGGACTCGACGACTTCGTGCTCGACGAGGCGTCCCCCGGCGAGGTCGACGCACGGGTGCGGCTGTTGATGCTGCGGCGTCCCGAGGCCGGCACCATCTCGGGCGGGCCCATCGTCATCGACGAGGGCGCCTACACGGTGAGCGTCGACCACCGCCCGCTCGACCTCACCTACACCGAGTTCGAACTCCTCAAGTACCTGGTCACCCATCCCGGACGCGTGCTCACCCGCGAAACGCTGCTCAGCGAGGTGTGGGGGTACGACTACTACGGGGGCACCCGCACGGTCGACGTGCACATCCGCCGGCTCCGCGCCAAGCTCGGCCCCGAAACAGAGCCGTGCATCACCACCGTGCGCAACGTCGGATACCGCTTCTCACCCCAGCCCCACGGCGGACGCTGAGCCCGTCGGGATGGCGTCGGTCGTCGCCGCCCGGCCCCCGCATCTGCGACCCGCACCGGTCATCCGGCCCGTCAGCTGGTGGGCTACCGTGGACCCCGTGTCATCGACCACCTATCGCACGGGTGCGCCCACCCACTCCGAACAGGCAGGGATCGAGGCGCTGATCCGCGAGGTTCGCGCCGCCGACGGCGTCGACCCGTTGAACGAGAACGCCCACTTCGCACTGCGGGGGGAACGCCCCGCCGTCCACTGGATCGCCCCGACCCCCGGCTCGCCGCATCCTCGCGGCTACGCGCAGTGGGATCCCGAGACACGCAGCGCGATCATCGTCGTCGATCCCGCGCACCGGGGGGAGGGCGTCGGCCGAGAACTGCTCGGCTGCATCCGCAAGGTGACGCCGGCGCCGACCCTGTGGGCGTTCGGCAACCTGCCGGCCGCCCAGGCCTTCGCCACGAAGGTGGGGCTCACCGAGACCCGGCGCCTGTTGATCATGCGGCGTGATCTGCGCGAACACCCCGCCACGCTGTCGGTCGACGACGTCGTCCCGGCCGGGGTGAACATCGACACCTACCAGTCCGACGACCTCTCGGCGCTGGTCGAGGTC
>JAJXWF010000145.1 GCA_021781735.1 Actinomycetes bacterium | reverse complement strand
AATCGGGCAGGTCGCCGGTGAGAACCCAGGCCGCCTGACGGGCGGCGCCCATCGCGACGTACTCCCCCGGTGCCGGGACCTCGACCGGGACACCCAGCAGGTCGGGGGCCAATTGCTGCACGGCCGCCGATTTCGATGCGCCACCGATCATCCGGACACCCTCGACCTCGACGCCGAGGTGGCGCACGGCGTCGATGCCGCCGGCCATCAGGCAGATCAGCCCCTCGACCGCGGCCCGCGCATAGTTCTCGCGGGTCAGATTCGACAGGGTGATGCCGTGCACGGACGCCGTCGCAGTCGGCAGGTTGGGGGTGCGTTCCCCTTCGAACCAGGGCACGAGTGTCAGGCCTCCGGCGCCAGGTTCCCCCGCGAGGGCGAGCCGGGCGAATTCGTCATGGTCGACGCCGAGGAACCGCGCGGTGGCGTCGAGCACCCGCGATCCGTTGAGGGTGCAGGCGAGCGGGAGCCAGCGTCCGGTGGCGTCGGCGAATCCCGAAACGAGGCCGGTGGCGTCGGCGGTGGGCGCATCGGAGACGGCGGCGACCACGCCGGACGTGCCGAGCGACACCGACGTCTGGCCGGCCGACAGGCCGAGACCCAGCGCCGCGCCGGCATTGTCGCCGCATCCGGGACCGAGCAGCGCCGTGCGGGGAAGCAGTGTGCCGTCGCCGTGCCCGGCCACATCGTGCGGACCCAGCACCCGGGGCAGCACGATGTCGTCGACCGCGTCGCGGCGCACTGCGAGCGCGAGCAGATCCCGCCGATAGGTGTTGGAGACCGAATCGAAGTAGCCGGTGCCCGACGCATCGGACCGGTCGGTGACGAGCGTGTCGAGGGACGCCGCACCGCCCAACTTCCACGTGAGCCAGTCGTGGGGAAGGCAGATCGCGGCGATCCGCGCCGCGTTGTCGGGTTCGTGGTCGACGAGCCAGCGCAGTTTGGTGATGGTGTAGGAGGCCACCGGAACGCTGCCGGTGGCATCGGCCCAGGCCCTCGCCCCCGCCTCGGCATCACCACCGCCCAGTTCGACCACGAGGTCGGCGGCTGCTTGGGCGGAGCGCGTGTCGTTCCACAGCAGGGCAGGTCGGATCACCTCGCCCGTGGCGTCGAGACAGACCATGCCGTGCTGCTGCCCACCCACGGAGAGCGCGGCGACGTCCGACAGCCCACCGGCCGCGGCCACAGCCTGGGTGAGGGCGGTGAACCAGTGGCGAGGGTCGATCTCGGTGCCCTCGGGGTGCGCGGCGACCCCGGTACGGACAATCAGACCGCTCCCGGCGTCGACGATCAGAACCTTGCACGATTGGGTCGACGAGTCGACCCCCGCCACGAGTGTCATCGGTGGGCGTCCCTTCAGCCGATCAGGTGCTCGAGAGCCAGTTGCTGCAGCTGCACGAAGCGGTATTCGCGGGCGCCGAGCGCGTCGGCGTCCACCGGCTCGTTCTTCGCGAGGAAGTCGTCGACCGACTCGCCCGGCTCAAGGGTCGGCTCCGCCAGTTCGTAGATCGAGGCCTCCTTCATCAGCGCGAGCACCGCGGGATCCTGACGGAACGCGCGCGCCTTGTCCGCCAGCATGATGTAGCTCGCCATGTTGGCGGCGGCCGAATCCCAGACGCCCTGCATGCCCTCGGTGCGGCTCGGCTTGTAGTCGAAGTGGATCGGGCCGGTGTAGCGGGGAGCCTCGGGCGAGGCGGGGAAGCCGTTGACCAGCAAGTCGACGGTGAAGAAGGCGCTCATGAGGTCGCCGTGACCGAACGCGAGGTCCTGGTCGTACTTGAGGCCCCGCTGCCCGTTGAGGTCGATGTGGAACAACTTGCCGGCGAACAGGCCCATGGCCAGCGCGTGGGTGTAGTTGAGGTTGGCCATCTGCTCGTGGCCGACCTCGGGGTTGAGCCCCACGATGTCACCGTGCTCGAGCTCGGCGATGAGGGCGAGCGCATGCCCGACGGTCGGCAGGAAGATGTCGCCGCGTGGCTCGTTCGGCTTCGGCTCAAGGCCGATCCTGAGGTCGTAGCCCTTCTGCTTGATGTAGCCGGCGACCGTGTCGAGGCCCTCCTTGTAGCGCTCGTGCGCCGCATAGAGGTCCTTGCTGCTGTCGTACTCGGCACCCTCACGGCCGCCCCACATGACGAACGTGCTGGCACCCAGCTCGGCAGCCAGGTCGACGTTGCGCAGAACCTTGCGCAGCCCGAACCGGCGCACCCGGCGATCGTTGGAGGTGAGGCCACCGTCCTTGAAGATCGGGTGGGTGAAGGTGTTGGTGGTCACCATTTCGATGACCAGGCCGGCCTTGTCGGCGGCGTCCTTCAGCTTGGCGATGCGGTCGGCGCGGGTCGCGTCGTCGGCGTCGAAGGGGAAGACATCGTTGTCGTGGAACGTGATCCCCCAGGCGCCCAACTCGGCCAGCTTGTCGGCGTACTCCCAGGGATCAAGTTCTGGACGCGTGTTCACGCCGAAGGGGTCGGTGCCGGTCCAGCCGACGGTCCACAGGCCGAACGAGAACCTGTCTTCGGGGGTGGGTTTGCGAACCATGGGTTGCTCCTCGATGAGATTTGTTATACGAATGAACTTATCGCATCACCCGCTCGTGGTCAACGCCGCGGGCAAACCCAGCGCCATAGAGTGAGGCCATGTCAATCGCGAAACCGGCGAGCATCTCAGCCACAGCGGCCCTGTCCGCCGCCGCCCGCAGCGCCTCCGGGGCCGCGACCCAGGCGAGCCTGCGAGAGCGCAACCTCGCCCTGGTGCTGACTCAGGTGGCGAGTTCCGAGTCACCCACCTCGCGGGCCGACGTCGCAGCGCTCACCGGTCTCACCCGGTCGACGGTTTCGCGACTGGTCGACGAGTTGGTCGCCGCCGCGCTGGTCGACGAGGGCGACCCGGTGACCGGCGGCCAGCGCGGACGCCCCGCCGTGCCGTTGCGGCCCGCGTCCGGAACGCTCGTGGGCCTCGGGCTCGAGGTCAACGTGTGGCATGTGGCCGCGAGCGTCGTCGACCTGCGGGGCCAATCGGTGAGCAACCGGATCGTCGAGGGCGACTTCGTCGACTCCGATCCCGCCCGGGTGCTCGCCCAGCTGGCCCAGGTGGGGATCGCCTGCCTGGAGGAAGCCCGGGCGGCCCTCCCCCAGCTCAGCCTCGCCGGCGTCCAGCTGGCCCTGCCCGGACTCGTGGACGGGGCGACCCTGCTGCGCGCCCCGAACCTCGGCTGGCACGACCTGCAGCCGCTCCCGCCGATCCGGCAGGCGCTGGCGGCGGCCGGCTGGGATCCCGGCGGATACCTGTGGACCGCCAACGAGGCCGACTGCGCCGCGTTGACCGTGTTGCAGGGAAGCCGGCATGACGACCTGTTGTACGTGTCAGGCGAGGTGGGCATCGGATCCGCCGCGATCGTCGGGGGGCAGGTGATGACCGGTCGTCATGGGTGGGCCGGGGAACTGGGGCACGTCTGCGTCAACGACGGCGGGCCGCTCTGCGGCTGTGGGTCACACGGTTGCCTGGAGGTGTACGCCGGGCGCCGGGCAATCCTCGAGAAGGCCGGCGTCGACTCGCTCGACGCGCTCGTCGCGGCGTTGCGTTCGGGCGACGCCCGGGCGCTCGGTGCCGTCGAGTCCGCGGGCCATGCGCTGGCCATCGCCGTGTCGGCGGCCCTCAACCTGCTCGACCTTCCGCGGGTGGTGCTCGGCGGGCACCTTGCCGTCGTCTTCGACTGGCTGCGCCCGACACTCACCAGCGAGCTCAATTCCCGGGTGCTGTCCGCGCCGTTCAGCCCCCCGGAGGTCTCGGCGGTGAGCCTCGACCCGGCCCCCGCCGCCGTGGGCGCCGCCCTTGCGGTCCGCCAGCGGGTGCTGGCCGCGCCGGCGTCCTGGATGCCGGCGCGAGGCTGATCCCGCCGCGGAGGAGTAGACTGGGATGATCGTTGAAGGATCATCGAGGTGGGATGCCATGACCGTGACGCAGAGCCGGACCTCGGCAACCGACGTCTTCAAGGCTCTCGCCTCTGAGCAGCGCCGCGAGATCCTGCGGTACATCGGTGATAGGACCCCGGACTACGGCAAGACGTGTTGCGGTCCCGACGAGATCTGTGGCTGCAAGATCGTGGAGCACACCGGCCTCGCGGCATCGACCGTGTCGCATCACATGTCCATCCTGGTGAGGGCCGGTTTGGTGTCGGTTCGCCAGGTGGGGCGTCAAACGCTGTACAGCCTCAGGCGGGACTCCCTGCAGGAGGCGGCGGAAGGTCTCCAGAGCCTGTAGTCGTCGGCTGAATGGCCGTCGCGCCGCGCTCCGCGCAAGGATCGGCTGGTCGCAAGCGGCAGTGGCGTCGAATCGTCCGACACCACTGCCCCGAACTCACGCGGCGTCGGCCCTCTGCGTGGCCAGGCCGTAGAAGAACAGGCCCACCGGACGGTACATCGCGTGGGCGAACTTGGTGAACGGCAGGAACAGCACCAGTTCCAGCGCGATCGCCACGTGCACCAGGAACACCCAGTACCCCCACGCCGGTGCAGGTGTCACATACAGCGCGACCTCGATCAGGAAGCCCGTCAGCCCGGTCACCCACAACAGGCCGAGGAACATCCAGTCCATCGAGGTGCTGGTCCGTGACGCCACACCGGTGCGCCGGATGCGCTTGATGATGAACCACGTCACGCCGTAGAGGAGCGACAGGCCCGCGACCGTCCCCAGTGCCCGAGTGGGGTACCACAGGGGAACAGGCGTGCCGGTGGCCTTGATGCCGACAACGTCGAGCCCGTAGTCGAGCCCGGTCGCGAGCATCAGCCCGAGGAAGCCCCAGATCGTGAGCGCATGGATCAACCAGCGGCGGCGGTACAACGGTTCGATCGGCGCGCTGTCCACGCAATCCTCGCGGTAGCGCCGCTGCCCCAGGGACTCGACGCCGAGCGCGTACCAGAGAGCCTTCCCGGCGCGACGACGCCCCTCGGCGGAACCGGTGAGTTCCTTCCACGTGACCTGATCCTTCCGGGCCATGTCCCGGGCCAAGGAGGCAACACCCCACGCGGCGAACACCGCCACCAGGACCATGACGCCGATTCCGGTCCAGTGAATGACCGGGTACGGGATGAAGTCGAACAGGACGAGCGCGTTGGCATCCGCGGGCCCGCGCACGGTCATGAAGAAGCCCGCGAAGATCGCGGCGAACACCACCACGAGAAGCCACCCCACGGCGGGCCTCGTGGCGAAGACCCTCGCGAGGCCGGACTTGTCGTAGTGGGCGATCGCATAGCGCCGCGAGGTTGCCATGAACTCGGCGGGGTCGGCCTGGGTCGGGCACTTCGTGGTGCATTCTCCGCACTGGTAGCACGTCCACAGTTCCTTGCTGGACACCAGGTCGGCGCTCAGCCCGACCTGCGCGAGGCGGATGATCCCGCGGGGGAACGTGGCGTCGTTGTCCGCGAGGGGGCAGCTGGCGGTGCAGTTGCCACAGCTGTAGCAGGCGGTGACGTCGGCCGCGCCGAACTTGAGAACGTCACCCATCAGACCGGGATCGATCAGAGTGCTCACGACTATGCCTCCTTGCCGGTGGACTGAAAGGTGAAGAAACCGTCGTCGTCGGCCTCAGGGCCCTCGACCAGGAGTCCGTAGCGCCGCATGCCCATGACCCAGTAGACGACCTCCTGGGTGGGGCGTCCGAGCCGCTCGGCGATGCCTGCGATGGTGAGGGGTTGGTCGGCGACGGCCGCCAGGATCGGCGCGTGCATCAGCGGCTCCTCGCGGATCACCTCCCGGGGATCGCGCAACGGCGTGGTCATCCGACTGGCTCCTTCACGAGGGCTTCGATTGCGGCGCGCATCTGCGCGTCCGTGTAGCCGAGAAGATCGATGGCGTCTTCGGGGCAGACGGGGACGCACCCGCCACACCCCTTGCAGCTGGAGGCGTCGATCGACGCGATCTGGTGCCCGTCCCAGCTGATCGGCGTGATCGACGAGTAGGGGCACGCCGACACGCACGTCATGCAGCCGGTGCACGCGTCGACCGTGACGGTGGCCACCAGAGGATCGAGCTCGGCGTAGCCCTTCTTGAGGATCGCCGCGCTCTGGGCGACTGCCGCCATCCCCGAGGCCACACTCTCCCCGGCGGTCTTGGGACCCTGGCAACACCCGGCGATCAGCACGCCGTCGACAACGGTCTCGACCGGCCGGAGCTTGGGATGGATCTCGTTGTAGAACCCGTCGGTTCCCAGGGGCAGCTTCAGCAGGTTCGTCAGGCCCGTGTTCTCGCGCGGCACCATGCCTGTGACCAGGACCACGAGGTCGACCGGCAGCGTGAGTTCGCGACGACCGGTGAGCAGGTCGACGACCGTGACACCCAGGCGGCCGTCCGGCAGGGTGGCGACGGCCGGGGGCTCGTCGTCGGGGAACTTGAGGTAGGTGGAGCCCAACTCGCGAGACTCGGTGTAGAGCAGTTCGGCCTTGCCGTAGGCGCGGACGTCGCGATGCAGATGGAACTGTCGCACCGTGGGATCGAGCCGGCTCACCTGGACCGACTGGTGGATCGTGGCGGCGCAGCAGAACTTGGAACAGTATTCGTTGCCCGGCGCCTCCTGGCGATTCCCCACACAGTAGATATAGGCGACGCTGCGCACCTGCTTCCCGTTGCGGGTCAGCCGGCCCGAGCTGGATTCGACCAGTGCCTTGAAATCGGGCAGTGTCACCACCCCGTCGATGCCGTAGCCGAACTCGCCGATCTCGGGCAGGTAGGTGTCGAAGCCCGTGGCCACGATGATCGAACCGACCTCCAGCGTCAGCAACTTGTCGCCCTCGGCACGATGCAGGGTGATCTCGGTCGTGTAATTGCCGAAGCTGCCCGACTTTCCGGTCAGTTCTGCCGCCACGTACGTGGTGATGTCGCGACGGGCATCGATCTCGGCGACGAGGTCCGCGATCTCGTCACGGCCGGCCGCGTCCCGCGGGAAGGTGGGCCCGAACCTGCCCATCCACCCCCCCAGCTGAGCTTCGCGCTCGACGACGAGGACGTCGAGGCCGACGTCGGCGAGGCCGATGGCGGCGCGCAGGCCCGCAATGCCTCCGCCCACGACCAGGGTGCGCGGTTTGGTCTGAACCACCAGCGGCACCAGCGGCACGGACAGCCGGGTCTTTGCCACGCCCGCCCGGACCAGCCCGATCGCCTTCTCCGTGGCCCCCGCGCGGTCGTGGGTATGGGCCCACGACGTCTGCTCGCGGATGTTCACCTGGGTGTACGAGAACGGGTTCAGTCCGGCGCGCTTGGACATGTTGCGGAAGGTGACCTGATGCAGCTTGGGCGAGCAGGAGGCCACCACCAGGCCGTCGAGCCGCTGG
>JAJXWF010000144.1 GCA_021781735.1 Actinomycetes bacterium | reverse complement strand
AGCGGAGCATCTCGGACCTCTCGCCGCCACCGCCCGCGAACGCTCCGCCGATCTGGCCGAGCAGGCGCGCACCCAACTGGCACCACACGTTCAGGAAGCCCTCGAGCAGGCGCGCACCCAACTGGCACCACACGTTCAGGAAGCCCTCGAGCAGGCGCGCACCCAACTGGCACCACACGTTCAGGAAGCCATGGAACGGGCTCACCCGCATCTGGAGCATGCCCGGCAGCGCGTGCAGGACGACCTCGTCCCACAGCTCACCGAGATGCTGCACCGGGCCGCCGAACATCCGGCGGTCACCGAGATCAGCGCGCGCGGCTCCGAGACGATGGACATGGTTCGGGAGCAGGCAGCTGGCACCCAGGTCGCCGGACGCCGCCGCAGCAGGCTCGCGGGCGTGGTGAAGGTGATGGCGGCCGGAGCCGTGCTCGCCGCGGTCACGGTGGCCGTGCGCCAGTTCCTTGCCAGCAAGGACAACGATTGGCAGGCCCACCGGCCGAGCCAGGGATACGTGCCCTCCCCCGCGTCGTCGGGCGGCACGCAGCCACCGAACGAGCCCGTCGAGCCAGTGGCCGAGGTCGACGTCGAGCCCGAGGTCGACCTCGAACCCGAGGTCGACGTCGAACCCGACGATGTGGCCAGGGGTGGGGACGACCAGCTCTCGGAAAGTTCTGCCGACGTCGAGATGATCGCCGAGGGCGGACCCGTCGTCGAAACCGACGACGAGGACGACGAGGACGACGAGGTTGAGGCCGGCGCCGACGAGCAGTGGGAAGGATCGTATGTCGGCGACGAGCCCCCCGTGGGCTTCGTCATCAAGGGCAACGAGCGCTCGATGAAGTATCACGTGCCGGGATCAGGCGGTTACGAACGCACGATGGCCGACGTGTGGTTCGCCACGGAGGACGCCGCCCAGAAAGCCGGCTTCACCCGCGCCCAGCGCTGACACCGCATTTCGGTGAGGGCCCGCCGTAATGCGGCGGGCCCTCACCGCGTCCGGGGCACCATCTCGACGCCGATCCTCACAGACGACCTCGATCCGGGGCTTTGACGGGTGAGACCCGCTCATACCCAGGAGTTCCGATGGCCGCCCCCCGCAACCCCGTGCGCCCGCCCGTGGTCGATCTCAACGTGCTAGCCACGGGCGGCGCATGGGTCGATGCGGCCCCATTCCGCGCCCACCTGCGCCGACTGCTGTTCGACAGCGCCGAACACTGGCGAGTGGTCGCCCTCGCGTGCGGCGTCGCGCCCGCGACGGTTCGGCACCTGCTCGCCGGGCGGGACGGCTCACCCGCCCGCCGGATCCGGGCGAAGGATGCCGTGCTGCTGCTGACCACCGACCCGGACCGCCTCCGATGCCTGGGCTCCACGCCCGTGCCGGCCGCCGACTCCGTGCGCCGGATCGCGGCCCTTCGGGCCCTGGGCCGCTCCCCCGCCTGGATCGCCACGCAGGTGCGCCTCGGACCGGCGGATTTGGTGCGGCTGTCGGATTCGTCATGGTGCTCGGCCCTCGTGGAGTTGCGGGCGGCCTGCGCCTGCTCCACCGCAGGCCTGTCAGGATGGTGGTCGGGCGACGCCTGGTTCGACGATGATGATCGGCGCGATGCGCTCGACACCGGCCCGTGCTGCGCCCGACGAATGCCAGACTGGGCGGCGTGAGCGTGCCGAGCGCCTGGGGCGTCCCTCTCGTCGCCGCGGCGGTTCCGGGCGCACTGGCGCTGGGGGCCTGGGGTTGGTGGCGGCTCCGGAGCACGCCCGAACCGGCCGGGTCGGGAGAATCGGGCGGCTGGGTGAAGCCCCGCTACGACGTCGTGGCCGACCGGGCAATGCTCGCCCAGGTCCTCGCACTCGCCGGCGTCCTGTCGACGGCCGCCGTGCTCGCCCGTCCCGCCGGTACCACCGAAGTAGCCTGGCTCCCAGCCGCGCTCGGCTGGGCGATGATGGCTGGGCTGGGATCGGCTGCCGTGCTGTGTGACCTGCGCACGACGTATCTCCCGTCCAGCCTCATGCGCCCGTGGGAGTTGCTGACGGCGCTGGCGGTCCTGGCCTCCTGGAGCGAGGCGCTGGTGTCCGACCCCGGGCACACGACCGGGCTGGTCGTGAGGGTGGGTGTCGGTGCCCTGGCGGCCCGGTTGCTGTTCTGGGGCCTGTGGCACTTCGGTGGTCGAGTCGGCTACGGCGACGTTCGGCTCGCCACGATCCTCGCCGCCGATGCCGCCCTGGTGTCGGTGACCGCGTGGACCTCCTGGCTCGTGGCCGGCACGCTCACGGGCGGCGTGTGGGCCATCGCGACGGCCATCGTCCGACGCCGCCGCCCCACTCTGCTCGGCACCGCGTTCCCCTACGGCCCGTCCCTGGCGATCGGAGCCTGGCTGGCCCTCGTGCTGCAGTGAGCCGTCAGGCGATGGTGCGCTGCGTCGCCGCAATCCACCGGTCGAGGGTTGCCGCGGCGGCCCCCGAGTCGATCGCCTCGGCGGCCCGGGCGATCTGTTCGGCGAACTGCGCCTCGAGGGGGCGCTCGTCGACGCCCCGATGGGCGACCAGCGCGGCCGCGGCGTTGAGCAGCACCACATCGCGCACCGGCCCCGTGCGGCCGGCCAAGATCTCGCGGGCGACCGCCGCATTGTGCGCGGCATCTCCCCCCGTGAGGTCGGACGCCCCGGCTCGGGCGAGCCCGAGGGACGTCGGGTCGAGCTCGTGCTCGGTGACGGTGCCCTCGCGCACGATCCACACCTGCGAGGACGTGGTGGTGGTGAGCTCGTCAAGCCCGTCGCGCCCACGGAAAACAAGGCCCCGGGTGCCGCGCGCGGCAAGCACGTCGGCGACGAGCCGGGCCATGGCGACGTCGGCGACACCGAACGCCATCGACGCCGGGCGGGCCGGGTTGCCCAACGGCCCCAGAATGTTGAACAGCGTGGGGACGCCGATCTCCTTGCGTACAGGTCCTGCGAACCGGAAACTCGGGTGGTAGAGCGGCGCGAACAGGAAGACGATGCCGGCGGCCTCGAGCACCTCGGCCTGGCGTGCCGGCGGGACGTTGAGCGCCACGCCCAGCGCCTCGAGACAGTCTGCGGTTCCCGACCGTGAGCTGGCGGCGCGGTTGCCGTGCTTGATCACCAGCGCCCCGGCTCCCGCGGCGGTGATACCGGCCATGGTGGAGATGTTGACGGTGGCGGCCCGGTCGCCCCCGGTGCCGACGATGTCGACCCCCTCGCGGTCGATCTCGATCGGGGTCGCGTTAGCCAGGGTGACATCGAGCAGCACGGCCAATTCGGCGGGCGACTCGCCCTTGGCCCGCAACAGGACCGAGAAGGCGGCGATCTGGGCGGCCGTGGCCTCGCCCGACAGGATCTGGCCCATGGCCCAGCGCAACTCGTCGCGCTCGAGGTCGTGCCGGGCGGACAGGGCCGAGAGCACCTGGGGCCATGTCACCTCGGGCGGTGGTTGTGTCATCACTGGGCGGCGCGGGCGGTCCGGGTGGCCCGGACGACCGTGGCGACGGTGCGGGGAAGCCGGATCGGGTCGACCGGGAAGGACGACACGCCCTCGGCACGCGACCAGGACGCCAGCCACGCGTCGTCGGCGCGAGCGACGAGCAGCACCACCGGCGGACAGTTCGGGATCTCGTCCTTGATCTGGTACGCGATGCCGAAGCCGCCGGACGGGTTCGCCTCGCCGTCGAGGATCACGACGTCGTAGTGCCCGTTCTCGAGGGCGTGGATCACGCCGGGCTGGGTGGCCGTGTCGAAAATCTCGACATCGGGCAGGTCGGAGGCGATGCGGCGTCCCAGTGCGTACCGGACGGCTTGGCGTGTGGTGCGGTCGTCGCTGAACAGCAGCACCTTGAGCGTGTCGGTCGTGGTCTCAGCGCTCATCGTCGCCCTCGGCTTCCTCATCTGGGTGGTCCACGTCGTTCCGGGTCATCGTAGCGCCGCGGAACCGGTGCCCGATCCGGAGCGCCCACAGGGCGACGGGCGCGGCCAGCCGGAGGCGCCGGACGGCCCGTTAGGGGTCCCACCGGACCGTTAAGTCGACCCCGCCGACGGGCTCTGGAAAGCGGGGGGCAGAATTACCGTGCGGGTTCTATGGACCTTGACATGACCTCACGGTCACTTTCGGGCAGAATGCCTCTCGTGGCCACCCATTCCCAGACCTCCAGCGCACCCGCACTGCCCAGCGGAGCGGTTCACCCGATCGCTTCCGCGCGACTCAACCCGCCGAAGGGCCGCCCCGACATGGTGGCCCTGGGTACGTGGTTGTGGCTGGCGAGCGACCTCATGTTCTTCGCGACGCTGTTCGCTGCGTACTTCATGATCCGCCAGGTGACCACGGACGCGGCCGCCCCGGGCACCCAGACCCTGTGGCAGATGGGGCACGCGACGCTCAGCATTCCCTTGGCGGGGGTCGACACGCTGATCCTCGTGAGTTCGTCGGTGACGTGCCAGATGGGCGTCATGGCCGCCGAACACGGCAAGGTGAGCCGCTCATCGGGACTGCTGAACGTCGGCAAGTGGGGCCTGAGGGAGTGGTACATCCTCACCTTCATCATGGGCGCGCTGTTCATCGCCGGCCAGTCACTCGAGTACGCGAGCCTGATCCACGATGGCCACACGATCAGCTCGAACGTCTATTTCTCGGCGTTCTTCCTCGCCACCGGATTCCATGGGCTGCACGTCACCGGTGGTCTCATCGCCTTCCTGTTCGTGCTGGGCCGCACCTACATGACACGGACCTTCACCCACGAGCAGGCGGTGAGCGCGATGGTGATCTCCTACTACTGGCACTTCGTCGACTTCGTCTGGATCATCTTGTTCAGCGCGATCTACCTGCTCGGATGACCACCGTCTCCTCGACCCATCCACGCGTCTGACCCGCGTCCGCACCTGCGAAAGGGCACACACCGTGAGACACCTCCCCCGACCCCGGCGGCATCCGGTGGCCAAGCCGATCACCCTGCTGCTGGCACTGTTCCTCATGGGTGGGCTGTACGCCGTCTTCTCACCGGCGGATCGGTCGGCGGCCGACGGCAACGTCAACTCCCAGATCGTCCAGGGCAAGGAACTGTTCCAGGTGTCCTGCGCGACGTGCCACGGCCTCGGCGCCGAGGGCACCAGCGCAGCTCCCTCCCTGGTCGGGGTCGGCGCGGCCGCGGTCGACTTCCAGGTGGGCACGGGCCGCATGCCGATGGCCAAGCCGGGCGCTCAGGGCCCGCGGGGCAAGACCGAGTTCACCCCGGCCGAGATCTCGGCGCTGGCGGCGTACGTCGCCTCGTTGGGAGCCGGTCCGGGCATCCCCACGTCCCAGCAGGTGTCGACCAACAACCTCACCGCCGAGGAGATCGCCCGGGGCGGCGAGTTGTTCCGCACCAACTGCTCGGCGTGCCACAACTACGAGGGTGACGGCGGCGCGCTGCCGAACGGCAAGTATGCGCCGTCTCTCGGCCAGACCACCGCCAGTCACATCTACGAGGCGGTCCGGACCGGCCCCTACGCGATGCCCGTGTTCTCCTCGGGCACACTCACCGACCAGGACGTTCGCGAGATCATCGGCTATCTGCAGACCCTGCACTCGACACCCAACAACGGGGGCTTCTCACTCGGCGGCATCGGCCCCGTGTCCGAAGGCCTCTGGGGCTGGATCGTCGGCATCGGTGGTCTCGTCATGGTCGCCACGTGGCTCGCACGGAAGGGGGCACGCGCCCGATGAACGGCACCGATCTCGAGCCCGCTGACGATCACGGAAGCGCCCCGGCGGTCTACGTCCACCACCAGCATCCCGTTCCCGACCCCGGGATCGAGGAGCACATCGAGCGCTACACCGATGCGAACCCGGCCGCCGGACGCCGCGTGTACGCCCAGGTCGTGGGCATGCTCGCGCTGGTGCCGGTGATGGCGATCGCGTTCATCGTGATCTACTTCGCCGTTCCCCGGCAGGCCTCCATCCGCCTGGGGCCCCTGTACGCCAACGCGATGAACGTCGGCCTCGGCGTCACCGGCGGTCTGATGGTCGCGCTGATCGGCTTCGCGGCGATCCAGTGGGCCAAGCAGATCATGGGCGACGAAGAGTCCATCGACTACCGCCACCCGATCCTGTCGAGCCGTGAGGACCGCGAGGAGTTCCTCAGCATGGTCGACGACGGGGTGCGCCAGTCCAACCTCGGCCGTCGCCGTCTCATCGGCGCCGCGCTGATGGGTGCTCTGGGAGTGGTCGCCGCGCCCGCGGTCGTGCTCCTCAGCGACATGGGCCCCTACGCGACCCCCAGCCGGATCCGCGCCACCCTCGAGAAGACGGTGTGGGCCGAGGGCGTCCGTTTGGTCAACGACGTCACCTACACCCCGATCAAAGCGTCGGAGATCGAGATCGGCCAACTCGTCAACGGCGAGCCCGAGGTCATCGCCCACATGGAGGGTGCCGCAAAGCTCGAGGCCATCGCCAAGGCCGCGATCATCGTCGTGCGGATGGACCCGAAGTCGATCCGAATCCCGGCCTCGCGCAAGAACTGGCAGGTGGGCGGGATCCTCGCCTACTCCAAGATCTGCACCCACGTCGGGTGCCCGATCAGCCTCTGGGAGCGGACCACCCACCACCTGCTGTGCCCCTGCCACCAGTCGACATTCGACCTCGGTGACTCCGGGGTCGTGATCTTCGGGCCGGCGGCGCGATCACTGCCGCAGCTCCCGATCACGATCGACTCCGAGGGCTACCTGGTGGCTCGCAGCGACTTCACCGTTCCGGTCGGGCCAAGCTTCTTCGAGCGCGACTCGCGCCACGACTTCAAGAAGGGCGACAACTGATGGCACGACCCGCCGACGTCACCACCGCCGAATCGCCTGCCGTCGAAGCCCATGAACCGACGGCGCCGCACCGGCCCAGTTCCGCGGGGGCCGCGGCCGAGTGGGTCGACGAGCGGGTCGGGGCGGCCCGTCTCGGCAAGGGGCTCATCCGCAAGGTCTTCCCCGACCACTGGTCGTTCCTGCTCGGCGAGATCGCCCTCTACTCGTTCATCGTGCTGCTGATCACCGGCGTGTTCCTCACCATCTGGTTCAAGCCGTCGATGGCCGAGACCCAGTACGACGGGTCCTACCAGTTGCTCAAGGGCATTCCGATGTCGGAGGCGTTCGCCTCGACCCTCCAGCTGTCCTTCGACGTGCGGGGCGGACTGCTGCTCCGCCAGGTCCACCACTGGGCCGCGATCCTGTTCACCGCGGCCGCGGTCGTGCACATGCTGCGCATCTTCTTCACCGGCGCCTTCCGCAAGCCGCGCGAAATCAACTGGCTCATCGGCATCGGCCTGCTGAGCCTGTCCCTCATCGAGGGCTTCGCCGGGTACTCACTGCCAGACGACCTGC
>JAJXWF010000143.1 GCA_021781735.1 Actinomycetes bacterium | reverse complement strand
GCGGGCCGGCCGGACGAGCTCCCGTGACGTGCACATCGAACTCGACCTCGTCGTGGAGGATCCGACCAGCGGCTTCTGCGGCGCCGTCGTCGGCTGGGAGAACGGGCTGGTGATCCTCGAGGATCGGCACGCCAAACGGCGATCGTTCCCGGTGGGGCCAGGGTTCCTGCTCGATGGGGAACCGGTGGCGCTGCGGATCCCGGCCCGCCGTGGCTCCTCCGCCGCGCCTGCGCACACGGCGTCCGGGTCGCGTCGAGGCGCGCCCGAGTCGGCCAAGGTGGCCCTACCGAGCCGGATCTATGTCGAGGGTCGCCACGACGCCGAACTCGTCGAGAAGGTCTGGGGCGACGATCTGCGTCACGTCGGGGTGGTCGTCGAGTTCCTCGGCGGCATCGACGACCTGGTGGCCGTCGTGGAGGAGTTCCGGCCCGAGCCCGGGCGGCGTCTCGGCGTCCTCGTCGATCACCTCGTGCCGGGGTCGAAGGAGTCGCGGATCGCCGACCAGGTGGCCCGCGGTGGTTACGGGGACCACGTGATGATCACCGGGCACCGGTTCATCGACGTGTGGAACGCAGTTCTCCCGTCGACGGTCGGGCTGAAGGCATGGCCCGCGGTGCCACGTGACGTGGATTTCAAGAAGGGCACCCTCGCGGCTCTCGGGCAGCCGCACAACGACCAGGCGGACATCGCTCGCGGCTGGAGGGCGATCCTCGCCAGGGTGGGCTCCTGGCGGGACCTCGATCCGCGGTTCAACACCGAGGTCGAACGCCTCATCGACTTCGTCACCCAGGACCATCTCGACATCGGATCGTGAGTTTGGCGCCGCCGTCGGCGATGAGACGGACGCTGCCGGTGGCGGGTCCACCTCGTGCCGTGCGCCACGATGGTGTCATGCCGACCCGCCACGAGCCTTCGTCCGACCAGATCCTCGAGTTGATGCAGGCGGTCGCCGCCGAACTCATCCTGCCCAGGTACCGCCGGCTGGCCGAGGGCGACGTCGACCAGAAGGCGCCCGGGGACTATGTGACGATCGCCGACCGTGAGGCGGAGCGATCTCTCGCCCGCGATCTCGGCGCGCTGTTCCCGGGCGCACTGATCATTGGCGAGGAGGCGTGCTTCCTCGACCCCGGGCTGGAAGCGGCCGCCGACACGGCCGGACACGCCCTGCTCATCGACCCGGTCGACGGCACCCGCAACTTCGTTCGCGGCAGCGCCGACTTTGCGGTGATGCTCGCCGAGGTGCGGGAGGGGCGGGCGGTGCGGGCCTGGATCCTGCAACCGGTGCTCGGCCACGCCTATGTCGCCGAGGCGGGGGCCGGCGCCACCTGCGACGGGCTGCCGATGCCACGCCGGGAGGCCATGCCGGCCCGCCCCCAGGGCGTCGCCTCCCAGCGGCGGCTCATCGGCTTCGACGCCGACGCCACGCTGGCACCGATCGTCTACGGCGCCTTCGCAGCGGGGATCGACTATCCGAGGGTCGCCACCGGCGCGGTCGACTTCGTCGTGTACAAGAACCTGCACCCGTGGGACCACGTCCCCGGGTCGCTGCTGCTCCAGGAGACGGGTGGAGTGGCCCGTCTGCGTGACGGCCACGACTACCGCCCGGGAGACACGGGCCCGGGGGTCATCGGTGCGGGCACCGAGGACATCTGGCGGCGCGCCAGCCCTGCCCTGTCGGTGTGAGCGGACGCCGCGGCGCTCAGGCGAGACTGGTCACCATCATGTAGACCGCCACGAGCACGAGCAGCACCGCGAACGAGCGGGTGAGGGTACGGAGGGGCAACCGGGACGCCACGTGCCCGCCGACGAGGCTGGCGATCGCGGCGGAGATGGTGAAGGGAAGCACGACGTCCCAGTGCATCGTGGCGCCTCCCCCGAGCCGGCTGGCCAGCGCGGTGACCGAGTTCACGGCGATGACGAGCAGCGAGGTGCCGACTGCCACGGGCATCGGGGTGTCGAGCGCCAGTACGAGTGCCGGCACCGCCGCGAAGCCGCCGCCGACCCCGAAGAAGCCGACGAGCAGCCCGAACGCGGAGGCGGTGATCAGCAGGCGGACGACGCGTCGCGGCGTCCAGGCGACCGGCACGCCGGCCCCGCCCCGCGAACCGCGGGAGGTGGTCTTGCGCCACATCATCACCGCGACGACCAGCAGGAGCAGCGAGAACGACTCGAGCAGCAGCCTCTGCGAGATGTGCTGGGAGAGCTGGCTTCCGGCCCACGTGCCCGCGGCGCCCAGGACGCCGAACAGCAGTCCCTGGCCCCACCGCACGTTGCCCCTGCGGTGGTGCCCGAGCGTGGCCACGAGAGCGGTCGTTCCGACCACCACCAGCGACTCGGTGGTGGCGGTGTGTGCGCTCTGATGCAGCAGGTACACGAGGGCCGGCACCGCGAGGATCGATCCACCTCCGCCCAGTGCCCCGAGGACGAGTCCCATGACAATGCCTGCGAGGATGGCGAAGATCACGAACGGTTGCCTTCCGGATAGGGGGTGGTCCGTGACACGACTATACCCCACGGGGTATGATGTCGATTGTGAGTGAGATCGCCGAGGGCCGGGCCCGTGTGGTCACGCCGAGTGGGCGGATGCCGGTGGGTGCGCCGCGCCCGGCCGTTCCGCTGCCGCATGCTGTTCGGCGTGCAAGGAGCGTGTGATCATGTCCGAGATCGAGCCCGCGACCAACGTCCCCCTTCCGGTGGTTCCCGTTCCCGACGGCGTTGATGCCGGGGGGGTTGCCCCGCGGGGCGTCGTGGATCACACGCAGGCCACCGGGATGGCCGATCCTGGATCGACTCCGTCGGAGCGCGGTCCGGCCGAGGCCCACGGCCCGGCGAGGGCGCTCGAACCCGAGGGTGTGCCCGAGATCCTGGCCCGGTTGCGCCGGGCCCACGGCCAGTTGGGCGGGGTGATCCACATGATCGAGACCGAGCGCAGTTGCCAGGACATCGTCACCCAGTTGTCGGCCGTGGCCAAGGCCGTCCAGCGGGCGGGGTTCGCGGTGATCACCCAAGGCATGCAGCAGTGCCTCAACGATCCGGGCGCCAGCGACGTCGACCTGGACGAGATGGAGAAGTTGTTCCTCCGGCTCGCCTGAGCCTTGCGGCATCCCGGTGCTGGTGACGCGACGCCCGATCCTGCCGGACGCCGCGTCGGAGCGGGTGATACGTCAGTGCTTGCCCTTGAGCACCATCCGCATGATGCGGGCGTTGAACACGGCGAACTTCCAGCTCTGGACCACGGGATTCCTGCGGTAGCGCTGCATGGACTCGGTCGGCAGGGGTGCCCTGCTCAGGTCGGCCACGGGGATGGGGGGATTGTCAGGCATGTCGATCACTCCGGAATCAGGTGCCAGCCGGGAAGCCCCTTGGCCTTGTAGATGAACAGGTGGTGGAGCATGAGCTTCACCCAGTGGCCCGACAGGCCGAGTTCGCCCCGGGTCTCCCGCAGGTCGCGGCCGGTGGGGTAGCGGCTGTAGTCGGGGACGACCGGCATCATCGTCATGGCGGCCGCCGATCCGGTGCGCAGGTTGGCGCCGGCCGAGGCGACGCAGGCGGCGCCCATGTCGGCCATCGACGCCTGGTGGGCCACGGCCATGGGCCCCTTGCGGATCCGGTCGGCGATCGTCAGTGCCACCGTCTTGCCCATGACGCCCGAGGGCATGCCGGTGCGCGGTGGTGACGGGGTGATCGGCGTGCCGTTGGCTGAGGTGCGGGGCCGGCTGATCTGGTGCGGCGGCGCGAAGGCGATGCCGACGGCCCAGATGTTGTCCAATCCCTGGGCCTGGTAGGTCTTCGGCCAGTCGGCGGCGCTCCACTGGTCGTACGGCTTGCCGCTGTAATCGGCGTCGACCTTCATGAACCCGTTCGGCGCGAACAGTCGGGGCGTGATGTCGGTCCCGTCGCGGTCGTAGGCGGCCAGCGGGACCCCGCCGAACGGCGGCAGCAGCATCGCGAAGTCGTATTCCATGGAGTGGTGCGCACCGTCGAGGGTCTCGAAGTGCACCCTGCCGGGTTCGACCCGCTCGACGTGCGCACCGAGGACCGCCTCGACTCCGCGCTCGCGGAACAGTGATGCCGTCCACAGTTCGGAGGTGGTCTGGAAGCCCTTGTCGTTGAACGTCATCCCGCCTACGCCGAAGTCGCCGAGCTCACTCTCGTTGGTGAGGTAGACCACGCGGGCCATGTCACGCACGCCGGCCTCGCGCAGTTCGTTGTCGATGTTGAACACGTATTCGAACGCGGCGCCCTCGCAGGTGCACGTGCCGTGCCCCATGCCGACGACCAGCGTCTGGTGCTCGCCCGCCCGGCACCTGTCGATCACCTCGCGGAGTCGTGCGGACGCCGCGACGGCATGGTCTGCGGTGCACACCGACACGGTGTTGCCATGTTCGGGCCCCAGGCCCTCAGTGGCGCCGAATCGCAACTGTGGGCCGGTGGCGTTGATGAGGTAGTCGTAACGGATCCGCTGCTCGCGCCCGGCGTCCGCCTTCGACGTGTGAACAATGTCGACTGCGGGCCTGTCGCTGTCGGTGTCCCCGTGCGGGCGGATGGCAACGGCCTTCGCCTGGATGTACTCGATGCCCTTGCGCCGGTAGATCGGCGCGAGCGGGAAGACGACGTCGTTCTTGGACATCTTGCCGACCCCGACCCAGATGTTGGAGGGGATCCAGTTCCAGGTGGAATTCGGGGATACCACCGTGATCCGGTGCTGCCTGCCCAGCAGGCGGCTGAGGTGCAGGGCGGCCGTATGGCCCGCAATGCCCGCACCCAGGATGACTACCTCAGACACCGCTGCTCCTTCGAAGCGTTACTGCGTGTGGTCGAGGTTCGACCCTCGACCACAACGACTATATACCCATGGGGGTATAGAGAATAGCGCGGACCTACTGCGGGGCGGATCCGGATCATTCGCCCCGCGTGTCCTACTTGGTCGGGCAGGTGCTGATGCCGAACAGGCGGTAGATCGGGCAGAACTTGACCAGGGCCGTCGCGGCGAGGACCAGGCCGACGATCAGCAGGACGATGCCACCGACGCTGGAGATGCCGATGGCGAGTGCGACGACGACGGCGACGACCGCGGCGACAAGACGGCTGATGCGGTCGATGTTTCCAACGTTGACGGTCATGACGGGACTCCCTTTGTCGCGATTCCCAAGGATGGGTGCGGTGCACCCGAGGGCTGTCTCCAAGATACCCCGTGGGGTGTCCGCGCGCGCGGGGGCCGTCGATTGCCCGCTGCCGCGCGTCCCGCGTTAGTCTCGCTGGCATGCGTGATTTCCGGAGAGCCCCCTGGCGGCCGGTGCGTGACGGCGTGTACGTCGCGACCCTCGAGCCGGCAACGGTGAACGTCGGGCTCGTGGTCGGCGCGGACGCGGTGCTGCTCATCGACACCGGCTCGTCACCCGAGCAGGGCGCCGGGCTGGCCGACTCGGTCGTCGAACTGCTCGGGCGGGCGATCACTCACGTCGTGGTCACCCACTGGCACTTCGATCACTACTTCGGACTGGCCGGGATCCCGGGTGTCGTCTCCTACGGCCACGAGTCGCTGCGCGCCCGGCTCGTCGGCGACGACATCGATCCGGAGGTCATCCGCCGCGAACTGGGCTTTGACGCCGCAGATTTGGTCCCGCCCACCGACGACATCTCGGTCGTCCGGGCGATCGACCTCGGGGGCCGACGGATCGAGATCCTCGCGCCCGGGGCCGCCCACACCGACGGTGACCTGTGCATCTACGTTCCTGATGCCCGGGTGGTCTTCACCGGAGACCTCGTCGAGACCTCGGCGGATCCAGCCGTCGGCCCCGACTCGAGCCTGGCCGGGTGGTCGATGGCGCTCGACGGTGTCCTGTCCGGCGCCGGCCACGCCGACGATCTCCTGTTCGTACCCGGCCACGGCGATCCTGTCGACGCCATGGCGGTGGCTGAGCAGCAGGCGGCGCTGGCCTCGATGTGGGCCAGCGCCGAGGACTGTTTCCGCGAGGGCGTGACGATCGACGACGTCATCGCCGACCTCAACGGCCCCCGAGAGCACGCCTGGCCGTTCGCCGCGCAGCACGTCGTCGATATCCTTCCCCACGTGTACGCGGAGCTGCGGCGCCGGGGTGTCACGCCGCGGCGCGGCCTGCCGATCGCCTCGCTCTGATCCGGCGGACGACCCGTGCGGACGCCCGGATGCGAGCGGATTCCCGGTAGCGTGTGCCGGCAGGTAAGCTGGCACTCGCACGATGTGAGTGCCAGGTTCGCCGTGCTCACCCAGCCGCCCACGGATGGGCGAGCACGGCGCGGCAGGCGCGCGAGGGCGCGCCGGAAGATGGCGTGAGGAGGGACGATGCTCGACGACCGGAAACTTGACGTGCTGAAGGCGATCGTCACCGATTACGTGTCCAGTAAGGAACCGGTCGGGTCGAAGTCACTGGTCGAACGGCACGGGTTGCGGGTGTCCCCGGCGACCGTCCGCAACGACATGGCGGTGCTCGAGGAAGAGGGCTACATCGTCCAGCCGCACACCAGCGCCGGACGAATTCCCACCGACAAGGGCTACCGGTTGTTCGTCGACCGGCTCGCCACGGTCAAGCCGCTGTCGCCGGCCGAACGCCGGGCGATCAGCACGTTCCTGGCCGGCGCGATCGACCTCGACGACGTCATGGGCCGCACGGTCCGGCTGCTCGCCCAGGTCACCAGCCAGGTCGCCATCGTTCAATATCCGGCTGCGCCGGCCGCACAGATCCGTCACGTCGAACTGGTGGGGCTCACCACCGACCGCGCACTGGTCGTGCTCATCACTTCCAGCGGCACCGTCGAGCAGCGCACGCTGGAGCTGCCGCACGTGAGCGACGACCAGATCGCCCAACTGCGGGCGCTGCTGAACTCCCATCTCATCGGGATCGCCCCGTCGGCGGCGGCCGACCGCCTCGCGGCGTTGGCCGCCGACCTCGACCTGGCCCTGCGCCCGATCGGGACGCCGGTCATCGCGGTCCTGCTCGACATGCTCGCCAGCGACGCGTCCGATCGCGTCGTGGTGGGCGGCGTGCCCAATCTGGCGCGATTCGGCGACCAGTTCGAGACCACCGTGCGGCCGGTGCTCGAGGCGCTCGAGGAGAACGTCGTCCTGCTCCGGCTGCTCGGCGAGGCCGCCTCGTCGGTCGACGGGGCGGTGACGGTTCGCATCGGGCACGAGAACCCCTACGAGACCCTGCAGGCGACTTCGCTGGTCGCGAGCAGCTATGGCACAGTGTCCGATGGCCGGGCGACCCTCGGCATCGTCGGACCCACACGCATGGACTACCCCTCGACGATGGCCTCGGTGCGCGCCGTGGCCCGCTACGTCGGCCGTTTCCTGGCAGAAGGATGATCGACACCACTCATGAGCACTGACTACTACGAGGTGCTCGGCCTGCCGCGCGATGCGACACCCGAGCAGATCAAGAAGGCCTACCGCCGGATGGCGATGAAGGTGCA
>JAJXWF010000142.1 GCA_021781735.1 Actinomycetes bacterium | reverse complement strand
CCCGTCCCACCCTCGAGCCGGCAGCCCCGCCCTCGAGCCGGCAGTCCCACCCTCGAGCAGCCCGTCCCACCCTCGAGCCGGCAGCCCCGGCACGGGCCACACGAACTGCTCTCGATGGACCTTGACCCGGGGATCATGGGAGGCATGAGGTGCCGTGCGATGTGCCTCGCCGCTCTCGCCCTCGCGGCGATAACCGCCTGCACGACGTCGAGTCCGAACGGCGGCGTCACGCCCACCTCCGCGGTTTCCAGCAGTTCGGGTCCGTCAACGACACCCGCCACCACCCCCGCCACGACGGCGGCCACCACGGGTGCGACAACGACGAGCACAGCTCCCACCACCACGACGACGCGCACGACCACCAGTTCAACCACGACGCGCACCTCCACAACCAGCACGTCGACCACCACCACGACGTCGACGACGACGACCAGCGACCTCACGGAGTGGCTCGGCAAGGACTGGGAGAGGCTGCCCACCACCCAGAAGATCTTCGCCCTCACCTTCGACGCGGGCGCCTCGGACGCCGGCGTGGCCCGGATCGTCGCGACCCTGGTCGACCGCCACGTGTCGGCCACCTTCTTCGTCACCGGCCAGTTCGCCCGCACCTACGCAGGCGCCGTGCGGATCATCGACCGAGGCGGATTCGCGATCGGCAACCACTCGGACACCCATCCGCACTTCCCCGACCTCACCAACGACCAGATCGCCCTGGAGCTTGCCCGGGCCGAGGCCTCGATCGGCGCCCTCACCGGGCAGACCACCAAACCCCTGTTCCGGTTCCCGTTCGGCGACCGTGAAGCGCTCGACATCATCGTGGTGAACCGCCTCGGCTACATCCCGTTCCGCTGGACCGTCGACTCCCTGGGATGGCAGGGCACGTCGTCGACGGTGGCGGGGTCGGCGGCCGCCGTCTGCAAGCGCGTCGTCGACGCCGCAGTGCCCGGCGGGATCGCCCTCATGCACGTGGGTGCGAACCCCGACGACGGCACGACATTCGACGCCGACGCCCTCCCGTGCATCATCAGCGGAATCTCGGCCAAGGGCTACAAATTCGTCGATATCCCTAGTCAATTGGGCTGAATGTGACCCATTTCGCGGGTCACATCGGAGGTCGGCGTCAGGTCAGGGTCCCCCGCATTACGTGTACCGGCCCCCACCCCGTCGATAGGGTCGTGAATCGAATTACCCCGGGTCCTCGCTCCCCCATGGTGAATGACTGCATTCATCGACCCTCATCCGGATGGTCAACGGACTGAGCGAACCCACCGACCCCATCCGGTCGATCCGGGTGGGGCCATCCGCGCCCCCGGACATCGTCCCTCAGGGCAATCCCGGCTGGACGCCGTACGCCCACGGTGTGGCCGAAGTGACGACCCCGCTCCGATGTCCCGACCCCATCGCCGACGCACAGTGGGGGGATGATCCTCCTCGACATCGGCGCATTCATCCTCATCGCCCTGGCCATGCTCGTCGTGGTCGCGCTCGCGGTCTCGCCCCTCGTGGTCGAGGCCTCCTGACCCGGCGCTCGGTTTCGCCGGCCACGCTCTCCCTGCCCCCGTGGCCGGATGCTCGGTGTGACCCGGCCCGCGGTCAGTGGCCGGCGTCCGCGGGGCGAGGGGGCACGGTGTCGGTGGAGTGCGCCCAGGCCTCCCGCTCGGCCCGGCGGCGCCGCAGCCGCAGTGCGAGCGCCGTCGCAGCCAGGGAGAGCGCCGTCGAGACTGCGGTCAGCGCCAGGAACTGCGCGAGGTCGTGGGACCGATCATGACGACTCACGCTGAGTCTCCTCCCGGATGCCCCCGAGCCGATCGAGGCGCAGTTCGTGGGTATCGGTGCGCACGGTGACGACGCTGGGACGCCGCGGCACCCGGGTCCATGGTGTGTCGTACCGAAGGTAATCGCTGGGCTTGGGGACGCCGTCGACGAGGAAGTCGCCATCGGGCACCAGCTCGAAGCGATGGTCGGGGGTTGTCCACGTGAGCCGCTGGCCGCGGCGCCGCAGCGGATGGCTTCTGAGCGCCTCGACGAGGTGACTCAGCGTGCCGTACTCGCTGCGGTCGGTGAGCACGACTCCCCACGCGGTGATCGCTCCCCGCTGCAGCACTTCGGCCTCGGTGACCAGTTCGAGCCGCTCGAGGGCCACGATGCCGATGAAGCTGTCACCCCGGCGTCCCGCCAGCCACCGCTCGCCGAAGGTCGTCTCGTCGAACTTCGAGAACGGGAAGTGGAGGTGCGAGAACCGGTGTCTGAACCCCTCGAGATAGCCCGAGCGCGCCACGGTGTCGTAGGTGGCGAGCAGCGTGTTGCGGTGCTGGGCGACGTCGGGATTGATGCCGTTGCCGACCCAGGCCGACGGCGTGGACGGGCGCGCCTCGGTGGCGAGCCGCGAACTGCCCGGATGGGTGCCGAACACCGAGATGTCGCCCGGCAGCATCGCCTGCCAGATGTGCTGCTGGTCCCCGAACCGGCCGGGCTGGTACCTCTGGACACTCGACAGCAGGTAGTGGGGCGTGCGATAGGTCTGCACGTTGGCCCGCTGCAGGGCCGCGCCCTGGGTGATCGGGTTGACGGCGCGCAGCGTAGCCGGCGCGAGCCGCGGCGGGATCCGACCCAACCGGGACAGCGGGGCGAGGAACCGGTTGCGTCCGATGCTGCTGCGGCGGAACTCCTCGAGGCTCGGGGCGATGCCCTCGGCGGTCGTGAACGCCTCCATCGCCCACAGGAGCCGGATCCGGGCGTCGCGGCGGGCCTGCGGATCGGACGGCTCACGCCGGGCGACCTCGGTTTCGACCTCGCTGAGATCGAGCCCGTAGGACGCGCGGACCTCGACCTCGCCACCGTAGTCGGCGATCTCCCGGATCGCCTGGGGAACCTGGTAGACATCACGCCCGATGAACACCGCCGACAGGGCGTCGGGGTCGAACGCCTGGGGGGTCTCGAACACCTCACGCAGGATCGTGGTGATCTCGGCGCGGTGCGGGCGCGCCTTCTGCTGCGAATAGGCCCTGCCGGCGGTGACCGCGAACCGTCCGCCGAACCGGTGCAGCGCGATGTCGTAGAACGCGAGGTCGAGCACCATCAACGCCCGGGTGACCAGGTCGGGATCCTCGGCGTGATCGACCAGCACCGACAGGCCGATGATGTCGATCTCGTAGTAGGTGTTCGACAGCCACTCGCTGAACCCGTAGAGGAAACGGTCGTCGAGCCAGCCGCGGAGTCGGCGTTCGGCAGCATCACGTTTGACGGCCCCGGTGCGCCCGTCATTGGTGAAGCGCCGGTCAGGCAGCGCCTGGCCTGCGAGGTACTCGCACACCGCGAACAGGAGTTGGTGGGTTTCACTCCAGGTGCACATCGAGTCGACGCCCGGTTCAAGCCAGTGGTACTTGAACCCGAGGATCGTGCGTTCGATGCGTGCCCGCTGGTCGGGGCGCAGCAGGTCGCCGCCCCGCAGGTAGAGCTTGAGGACGCCGAGCAGTCGATGATCGCTGAGGTCGAGTCGGGCGTCGATGAATTCGAGGCGGCGCGTCAACCAGGATTCGTCACGGCGTCCCTCGGCCACATCGAGTGCCAAGGTGCGGTACGGCGAGGCGTGCGGTTCCCAGCCGGAGGCGGCGTCGCGGTTCACGAAACTCCCTTCGTGGCGGCCAACATACCCGACTTCACCGACCGCACGGACGCGGGCTCGCGGGCGTACTCACCCCTCGGGGCAGCCTCGACGCGGGCCGCTCACGCCAACCCCCCACCCCGGAAGCCCCGGGGCGTATCGAACGCCTACGCTTGACGTCATGAGCTCCGATGTCGTCGCCTGCCCCGCCTGCGGCACCCGAAACCGGGTGCCCGTCGCCGCCTCGGGCACGCCCACCTGCGCCAAGTGCCACGCCCCCCTCCCGTGGATCGTCGCCGCCGACGACGCGAGCTTCGACTCCGCTATCGTCGCGAAGGTTCCGGTGCTGCTCGACCTGTGGGCACCCTGGTGCGCGCCGTGCCGGATGGTCAGTCCGATCCTCGAGCGCCTCGCCACCGACAACGCCGGAAGGCTCAAGCTGGTGAAGGTCGACGTCGACGAGTCACCGCGAATCATGACCCGATTCGGCGTCCAGGCGATCCCCACGCTGGTCATCCTCAAGGACGGCGAGGAGGCCTCGCGTCAGCAGGGCGCCGGCAGCCGGGCGCAGTTGTCCGCCTGGATCGGCCGCTATCTCTGAGCCTGGCACGACCCGCCGATCACCAGCGGCCGGACTCCCCGTGGTGACCGACGCCGACCCCGCGGGGCGATCCGTGGACGCGCAGCTCCGGGGATCCCCCTGCGACCCGGGGCGGATCCCTGCGGCTGGGGCGCCGATCTAGGCTGAATACACCATGATCTCCGCCCACGAACCGGCCCGGACGCCCGTCGCCTCCGTCGCGTCGGGGCGCCCGTCGCTGCCGCCGGGCGAGTGGGCGTCCGACATCGCGGTGTCCCTGGCACTGCTCGCGGTGCTGGTCGTGATCTTTCCTGCTGAGCACCCGCTCACGGTCGCGGGCAACTTCGCGATGGTCGCCTCGACCGCCTGGCGGCGTAAAGCGCCCTTGTTCATGCTCGGGGTCGTGACGGTGGGCGGGCTGCTCGTGCTCGCCACCTCCCACCAGATGGTTCCCGGCGTCGTGGTGGTGCCGTTGGCGGCCTATTCGGTGGCCCGCTGGGTACCGGGGCGCTCGTCGCGGTGGACGCTGCTCATCGGGGGCGTCGCCTCGGTGCTCGCACCCCTGCGGTGGACCGGGAACTTCGGGCCGATCGTCTCGGGTGACACGACCCGACTGGTCGCCATCGGCGTCCTCACGGTCATGTGTGCCGGATCGATCGTCGCGCCGTACGCGATGGGACGCCGGGTGCTCGAGTCGATCCGGCTCGTGGAACAGCGGCAGGCGGCCCAGGCCGAACGGGACGCCCACACCCTGGCCGAGCGGGAGCAACAGTTGCGGATCCGGGAGGCGCAGGGGCGCGCCCAGATCGCCCGCGAGCTGCACGACATCGTCGCCCACTCGCTGTCGGTGATGATCGTCCAGGCAGAGGGCGGCCGGGCGCTCGCGGCCAAGCGTCCGGACGCCGCGCTGGAGGCGCTCGCAACCATCGCCGAGTCGGGACGCGAGGCCCTCACGGAGATGCGCCGGATCGTGTCGGTGCTGCGCGGCGCGCCGGACGGGGCCGCCGACTTCGCGCCCTCCCCGGGGGTCGACGACATCCCCGAGCTGGTGACCCGCTCGGGACTGCCAGCCGACTACCGGATCGTCGGCGACCCGCCGCGCGTTCCCCAGACCCTCGGACTCACCGCCTACCGGGTCGTGCAGGAAGCCCTCACCAACGTGCTCCGCCACGCGGGCCCCGACGCCGCCGCCGCGGTCACCCTCACCTACGGCCACGGGCTGGTGGTCGTCGAGGTGAGCGATGATGGACGCGGCACCGACGAGACGTCCGACGGGCAGGGCACGGGGCTGCGTGGAATGCGCGAGCGGGTCGAGGCCATGGGCGGCCGGTTGACCAGTGGCCCCCTGCCCGAGGGCGGCTTCCTCGTTCGCGCCAGCCTGCCGTTCACCGCACCGACCGGCGACCGCGTCCCGGCCGACACGCGCATCACCGCCGACGACACGCCAGGGAGCAGCCGATGACCGAACAGTCCGAGCCCCAGTCACAGGCTGTCGGACCACCGATCCGGGTGTTGCTGGTCGACGACCAGTCGCTCGTGCGCAGCGGCTTCCGCATGCTCATCGAGGCCGAGGACGACATGGAGGTGGCCGGCGAGGCAGCCGATGGCGTCCAGGCGCTGCAAGTGTTGGCGCAGCGGGCCGTTGACGTCGTACTCATGGACATCCGGATGCCGGTGCTCGACGGCGTCCAGACGACCCGGCGCATCGTCGAGGCCGGTCTACCTGCACGGGTGCTCGTCCTCACCACCTTCGACCTCGACGAGTACGTGTTCGCGGCGCTCAAGGCGGGGGCCTCGGGGTTCCTGCTCAAGGACGCGCGCCCGGCCGAACTGCTCAGCGCGATCCGCAACGTGGCCGCGGGCGACGCCGTCATGGCCCCGAGTGCGACCAAGCGACTGCTCGACCAGGTGGTGCCGATCCTCCCCACCACCCCGCGGCAGGAGGACACCCGGCTGACGCAGCTCACCGACCGCGAGCGGGAGGTGCTCCAGGAGATCGCCCGCGGCGCCACCAACGCCGAGATCGCTCTGACGCTCTACATGGCCGAGGGCACCGTCAAGACCCACATCGGTCACCTGCTCGCCAAGCTCCAGTGCCGCGACAGGGTCGGGCTGGTGCTGTTCGCCCACGAGGTGGGCATGCTCCGCTGATCGGCCGGCGTCCGGGTGCGTCGGTGCCGGATCCCCGGGAGCGGTCGTCGTCCGTGGGGTTGGACGTCGTGCGCTCCGTGTGGTGCGGCGCACGAGCCGTCGCCTTCCGTGTCCACCTCCAGCCCTGTCAGTGATTCCGTGGGCGGGGCGAGCCGAGCCGAGTGGCGGAGGAGCAGGCACCGGCGTCCGAACGGGTGGCGATCACGACGAGCGGTGTCCGAACGGCTGGCGAAAACGACGGGCGGCCCGCGAACGGCTGGCGATCTCTGCTCCGGCTGGCGAAAACGACGCCCATTCGGCAGACATCGCCAGCAACTCGGCAGAGATCGCCAGCCAAACCGTCGAAAACGCCAGCCGCCCAAACCAACCCGAGCAGCGGTCATCCCATGGGTCACGGGGCACCACCCGTCGCGAACGGCGTACGACATGGCTGGGGCGGCGTAGGACCCGGTCAGTCTCTGCGGCCTCTTCGGACGCCGCTGGCCCGTTCGTACGCCGCACCAGGGGGACTCGGCCACACCCCTAACCTGACGGTCGATCCTCACACCTCAAACCCGACGGTCAGCCCGCACGCCCCAACCTGACGGCCAATCCATGCGGGCGAACGCGACCGTCGGTCCCCACGCCCCACCCACACGACGGGAACCGGGCGGTCGGCGGAAGGGCGATCAGTAGACCGGCGACTCCACCGGTCGGACCATGCGCAGCGCGCGCACCGTGGCCAGCGCGGCGACGACAGCTTCGTAGCCCTTGTCCTCCTTCGACCCCTCGAGGCCGGCCCGGTCGAGGGCCTGCTGCTCGTCGTCGCAGGTGAGGACGCCGAAGCCGACCGGCGTCCGGGTGCGCACGGACACCTCGGTGAGGCCCATTGTGGCGGCCTCGCACACGTATTCGAAGTGCGGGGTACCGCCCCGGATCACCACACCGAGAGCGACCAGCGCGTCGTACTTGTCGGCGAGGGTCGCGCAGGCCACCGGCAACTCGAAGCTGCCAGGCACGCGTACCAGCGGGGCGTCGACGACGCCGGCGTCGGCCAGTGCGCGCTGCGCGCCGGCGACCAGGCCGTCCATCACCCGCTGGTGCCAGCTGGACGCGACGATCGCGACCCGGATGCCGGTCGCGTCGACGGTGAGGATGGGAGCTCCGTGTCCGGCCATCAGTGTCCTCCGGTGGTGTGATCGAGGGGCGTGGGATCGAGGGGCGTGGGATCGAGGGGCGTGGGATCGAGGGGCGTGT
>JAJXWF010000141.1 GCA_021781735.1 Actinomycetes bacterium | reverse complement strand
GGAGGCACCTAGTGTCCCGCGCCGTTGATTCGTTGCAGTAGTCGTGCGAGGGATTCGAGGATCTGGTCGGCGGTCTTGGTCCAGATGAACGGTTTCGGGTGCTCGTTCCAGGCGTTGATCCAGTCGCGGAGGTCCTTCTCCAGGGCGTGGACGCTGGGGTGGTCGGAGCGTTGCGGCAGGTCTCGGGTGACCTCGGCGAAGAGGCGTTCGACCTGGTTGATCCACGACGAGTAGGTCGGGGTGAAGTGCATGTGGATGCGGGGATGTTTGTCGATCCAGGTTTTCACGGTGGGGTGCTTGTGGGTGCCGTAGTTGTCGCAGACCACGTGCACGTCGAGGTGTTCGGGTACCTGCTGGTCGATCTTGACCAGGAACTTTCTGAACTCCACGGCCCGATGTCGGCGGTGTGTGGACGCGATCACGGTGCCGTCGGCGAGGTTCATCGCCGCGAACAGGCTCGCGGTGCCGTGCCGGAAGTAGTCGTGCGTGCGCTTGCCCGGCATGCCCGGCATCATCGGGAACGCCGGCTGCGATCTTGCCAACGCCTGCACCTGGGACTTCTCGTCCACGCAGTACACGACCGCGGCTTCGGGCGGGTCCAGGTAGAGGCCGACGATGTCGTACACCTTCGCCACGAACAGTGGGTCGTTGGACAGCTTGAGTCCATCGGTGCGGTGCGGCTTCAGCCCGAACGCCTTCCATACCCGCCCGATCGTGGACTTCGACAATCCGGTGCGCTCGGCCATTCTCGCCCGCGACCAGTGCGTCGCGTTCGACGGTGTCGACTCCAGCGTGGCGACCACGACGTCCTCGACCTGCTGCACCGTCACGGTCGCCGGCCGGCCCGGACGCGGATCATCGCTCAGGCCGTCCAGGCGGGCCTCGAGGAACCTCGCACGCCACTTGCCGACCGTGGGCCGGCTGACCCCGAGCCGCTCGGCCACCACCGTGTTCGGTGCCCCCGTCGCGCACTCGAGCACGATCCGCGACCGCAAGGCGAGTGCCTGCGACGAGGTTCTCCTACGCGCCCACCGCGACAGCTGCTCACGCTCGCCGTCGCTCAATACCAACTCGGCCTTGGGTCGCCCGCTTCGAGTCACACCCCATCCTAAAACATAGACAATGAATTAACGGCGCACTACACTGGTCGGCTTGAGTGCTGCGCGCCGCGGCTGGGACACTGGGGCATCATGGCTCGCACACGAGGCTCCCGCGAAGACAGGACGTCACGCCCCGACCCGCGCGTCGTCGAGGCGATCGCCCAAGCCGCCGAGATCCCCGGCGCCGCGGACGCCGCGGCCGCCGCGGCGTCCGCGCAGCCCCGGCACCGGCCTCCCGAAGACCTGTCCCGGTTCGCGGTGCTCAGTATCGCCGCCGCGATCGTGACGATCGTGCTCAAGACCTTCGCCTGGCGCATCACCGGGTCGGTAGGACTGCTGTCCGACGCGGCCGAGTCGGTGGTCAACCTGGTTGCGGCGATCGTCGCCTTCGTCGCGCTTCGGGTCGCCGTCAAACCGCCGGACAAGAACCACAATTACGGTCACAGCAAGGCCGAATACTTCTCCGCGGCGCTCGAGGGCGCGATGATCTTCGTCGCGGCGGCCGTCATCCTCGAATCCTCGATCACCCGGCTGATCCACCCACGTCCGCTCGAGTCGGTCGGACTCGGCCTCGCGATCTCGGTACTCGCATCGGTGGTCAACGGGCTGGTGGCCGGGGTGCTGGTGCGGGTGGGACGACGGCACCGCAGCACCACCCTCGTCGCCGACGGCCGGCACCTGTTGACCGACGTGTGGACCTCGGTCGGCGTGCTGATCGGCGTCCTGCTCGTCTGGCTGACCGGATACGACCGGCTCGATGCGATCGTCGCCCTCGCGGTGGGCGTGAACATCCTGGTCACCGGCTGGAGGCTGATCGCCGAGTCGACCGCCGGGCTGATGGACGTCAGCCTTTCGAAGGACGACAACGCGGCGATCGTCGCGGTACTCGACCGCTACACCACCCCCGTGACCTTCTTCCACGCGCTGCGCACGCGGGAGTCCGGTCACCGGCGCTTCTGCGAGTTCCACATGCTCGTGCCGGGCGACTGGAGCGTCCACCGTGGTCACGACGTGTGCGAGGAGGTCACCCTGGCCCTGCTCGAGGAGTTCCCCGACCTGCGCGTCACCGTGCACCTTGAACCGATGGAGGATCCCCGCGCCTACGAGGACATCGGGATCTGACCCGCTTCGGGGCCGGGCGCGTTCCCGGGCGCCGCGAAGTTGTGCACCTGCTGACAAGGGAGTGCTCTGGTGGCCCACCAGTGCCGGCAGACGGACATTTCCGCGCAGTTCGCGGACGCCCGTCGGCGCCGGCGTCCGCGAAGTTGAGCCCCTGCTGACATTCATGCCCGGTGAGCAGGGTCAGTGTCAGCAGATGCGCGTTTTCGCAGGACGCGGGCGGATCCGCCTCGCGCCTTCCCGGGAGCCGGGCCGGCTCCTCCGGGACGGCAACTCGGCCGGCTGCCGGATGCGTGGCAGGGTCGACCAGCCGCGAGACCCAGCCTCATCTCCGCGGTGTCGATGGGACATGGGAGGGGCCACCGGTGCTGACACCCGGTGGAGTCGGCCCGTCGTGCGTCACCCCGGTCCGCGCCGGGTCTCGGCGATCGTCGCGCCACCTGCGCTCAGCCGATCCGCCGGTTTGCGCGGAGCCGGGCCGGGCGCTGTCGGAGGGGGATGGGCCGGCGGACGTGGACGCGGCGCTCAGTCCTCGACGCTGCCGTCGGGGTGCACCGTGACCACGGCGCCCGGCGCCCACCCTTCGGCCTGCTGGACGCCGGTGACCAACGGGATCCCCGCGGCCGTGGCGAGGATCGCCCCGTGCCCGCTGCGTCCGGACGCCGAGGTGACGATGACCAGCGTCGACGCCGGGTCGAGGACCGCAGCCGTGGCCGCGTCCAGTTCGCGCCCGGCGAGCACGTGGGGGACATCCGGAATCTCGGGCCCGAGGGTGCGGTCGTCGAGCGCGAGGGTGAGCAGCCGGGTGAGCTGACGGAGGTCCTGCGCGCGCTCCTGCAGATAGGGGTCCGACAGCGCCTCGAACCGGGAGGCCTGCTCGGCGCAGCATGCTGCGACCGCCCGCGCCGCGGAGGAGCCCGCCTCGACGTCACGACGGATCGACTTGAGCAGGGACCGGTCGGACAGCATCGCGCGCTGCGCCGAGAAGATCGCCGGGGCCACCGCTGCCACCGTGGGACGGGGATGTGCGGCGAGAGCCGCCAGATGCTCGTCGACGCGCCGGCGCGCGGACTCGAACCGATCGAGTTCGGCCTGTGGCGCGACGGCGCGGGCGTCGCGCACGGCGGGCGATCCGGGCAGCGTGGCCACCACGGCCGTCACGGACGCCGCGAGCGCGGGGCTCGCGGTCACGTCGGATCCGCTCGACAGGTCGTCGCCGAATGACTGGGCGGCCAGATCGCGCAACCGGTCGAGCGCGGCGCCGGCGTCGGGCCCGCTGACGAGGGCGACCAACTCATCGCCCTCGCGGAGGTCGAGGGTGGAGATCTGCACGACGCTGTCGGCCCGCACCGGGCCGCGTCCGCGAGTGGCGTTATGCAATCTCACGTCGGCCGCCAGATCGGACAGGACCGAGACGACCGCGGCGGCCGGACGCGCATGCAGCCCGTGCGGATTGGTGAGGACGTGCCGGAACTCGAGCGTCGTGCCCGAATCGGGCCCGATGGGCCGCGAAGCGTCGATCGCCCCCGCGCTCGCGGAGTCTTCGTCACCGCCCAGGTGCTGGGCCTTGCCCACCAGTCCCGAGCGGGCTTCGCGGTCGACGGCGTCCAGGGTGGCGCCGGTGCTCGCGGTGACCATGGCCGCGACCAGCCCCTCGACCAGGGGCGCGGGGGTGAGGCGCACGCGCTGGGCGACGTCGGGATCGAGAAACTCGAGGGCCATTTCCGAACTCAGCACGGCGCTGCCGAGGTCGAGGAACACCAGCACACCGTCAGGCGAGTCGACCTCGGTGATCGCCTCGGCGATCGCCGACGCGTCGGTGCCGAACGTCACGGCATCAAGGCCGGCCGCAACGGCGACGACCGGCCTCGATTCGGGAGGAACCATCTCGGCGGCCAGGGCCACCACGGCATTCGCCAGCGCTCGACTGTGGGACACGACGACGATGCCGATCACAGCCTCACCTCCCAATGCTCATCAACCCAGGGTGCGGGCTGCCGATTCGATCAACAGGGTGACACTGCTCGCGCCGGGATCCTGATGCCCGGCCGAGCGCTCCCCGAGGTAGGACGCGCGTCCCTTCCGCGCGACCAGGGGAACCGTGGCGTCACGACCGGCGGCGCTCGCGGTGGCGGCGGCGGCCCAGGCGGCCTTCACATCGTCTCCGGCTCCGCGGAACGCGGCCACGGCGGGGGTGAGGGCGTCGACCATGGTCTTGTCGCCGACCTCGGCCCGGCCGCGCTGCACGATGCCGGCGAGGCCCGCCTCGAACGCGTCGCCCCACTGGGACGCCCTGATCTCGCCGTCGGGTGGCAGTGCCCCTCCGACGCGGAGGAAGAACGTGCCGTACAGGGGACCCGACGCGCCACCGACGGTGGAGACCAGGGTCATGCCCGCCTTCTTGAGATAGGCGGCGGAGTCGGCGAACGAGGCGGCGTCGAGGGCGTCGACCGCGCGCATGCCGCGATCGAGATTCGAGCCGTGGTCGGCGTCGCCGATCGCACGGTCGAGGTCGGTGAGCCACGCAGCGTTCTCATGCACCTGGCTGGCGAAATCCGCCAGCCAGGTGTGAATCACGTCGGGGTTGAGAGCTGTCATGCACCCCACCGTAGCCCGGGCGTGAGGACGGGGGCATCCCACAGCTTGAGCAGGTCGTCGTCGGCCCTGAGCAGGGTGACCGAGGAGCCGGCCATCTCGAGCGAGGTGATGTAGTTGCCGACGAGGTTGCGGGCGATCGTGATGCCGTGCTTGTCGAGGATCTTGTGGACCTCGGCGTACATGATGAACAACTCGAGCAGCGGGGTGCCACCCATGCCGTTGACCATGGCGATGACGGGTCCACCGCCGAAGTCGAAGTCGTTGAGGATCGGCTCGACGAGCATCTCGGCGACCTCCTTGGCGGGCGCCACCTTGCGACGTTCGCGTCCGGGCTCACCGTGGATGCCGATGCCGACCTCCATCTCGTCGTCGGCGAGATCGAACGTGGGCTTGCCGGCCGCGGGAACGGTGCAGGAGGTGAGCGCCATGCCCATCGAGCGGCCCTGACCGTTGACCCTCTTGGCCAGCGCCACGAGCGTGTCGAGGTCGCGACCCTCTTCGGCGGCGGCGCCGACGATCTTCTCGATCAGCACGGTGAGGCCGACGCCGCGGCGTCCGGCCGTGTACAGGGAGTCCTGCACGGCCACGTCGTCGTCGACGACGACGCTCTCGACCTGCACACCGGACTCGGCCGCGGCCATCTCGGCGGCCATCTCGAAGTTCATCACATCACCGGTGTAGTTCTTGACGATGTGCAGCACACCCGCGCCGCCGTCGATGGCCTTGGTGGCGGCCATCATCTGGTCGGGCACGGGGGAGGTGAACACCTCACCGGGGCAGGCGGCGTCGAGCATGCCCAGGCCCACAAAGCCCCCGTGCATCGGTTCGTGGCCGGATCCACCGCCGGACAGCAGGCCGACCTTGCCCGCACGCGGGCCCCCCTTGCGGAGCACGATGCGGTTCTCGTAGTCGACCGTGACGAGGTCGCCGTGCGCGAGTTCGAGGCCTCGCAGGGAGTCGATGACGACATTCTCAACGTCGTTGATGAGTTTCTTCATGTCGCTCAGTCAAGCACCGGGCCTCACCCCGTGGAAGGGCTGGCGGGAACGTGTGCACCCTTGAAGACCCGGGGTTGTCAAGTGTGCACGGGAGGGTCGTTCGGGCTGTTCCCCCAGCCGGGCCGCGCCGGCGGCGGCGGGATCGTCGACAGGGCCGGTGGCGACTCAGGCCACAGCAGTTCGACCGTGGACGGGGCGTGGTCGAGCACGAACCGGATGTCGCGACCAAGGCTGTGGGGGCCCAGTCGGCTGCGGTCGCCGTCGCGGGCCAGCACGATCCGGTCGGCGTGGCCGGCAGCCTCGACCACGACCCGCTCGGTGCGCCCGGTGAGCACCTCGGCGGTGCAGGCGCGTCCGAGCGCGGCGACGGCCTGGTCGAGCAGGTCACGCGCCTCCTGCTCGCTGAGCGCCACCCGTGTCGGGTCGTCGTCGTGCGGGCGGTGGCCGCGACCGAACAGCGACCCCGGCCCCGGCGGCAACGCCGCGTCGGGATCGCACACCGTGACCAGGTGGAGCTGGTCGGCGTCCGGACGTTGTCGCAGCGCCTGCACAACCGCCGGCCAGGTGCCGGGGCCGATCCAGCCGAGTACACGCATGATGACCTCCTCGTGGGCCGGTCGGCGATGACCGGTCCGGTCGATGTTCAGGTGAGCAACGGCCCCACGAGCCACAACGCCAGAGTGCACCCGATGAGGGCGAGGGGCACCGTGCGCAGCCCGAGCCGGGTGAACACCCCCAACTGCGCGTCGTGGTCGTGGGCCGACAGGATGCGCCGCCACAGCAGCGTGGCCAGCGATCCCACGTAGGTGATGTTCGGGCCGATGTTCACCCCGATGAGCACCGCCAGCACCGCCAGCGGGCCGAGCGGCGCCGACAGGGGCGCGAGCACGAGTACGGCCGGCAGGTTGTTGACGAGGTTCGCCAGCAGCGCGGCCAGCCCGGTGAGCCACAGCAGGTCGATCAAACCGTGGACGCCGGCCCCCACCGGGTGCGCCGAGCGCGGCATCAGCCGCCCGAGCGCGGAGCCCAGCCCGTGGTCGAGCACGGCGGCGACGACCACCGCCAGACTCAGCACGAACCCGAGGAACCACGGGCTGGCGGCCCGCCCGAGCGCGGCCAGCTCGGAGCGGGGGGCACGGCCGATGACCAGGCGCTTCACGCCGATCGCGACGACTCCCGCCAGCGCAGCCCAGAAGGGTGGCAGGTGGACGGTGGAACAGGCGACGAATCCGATCAGGGTGAGCACCAGGACCGTGAGCGCGAACACCGGCGTCGCCGGAGCCGGGCCGGGGTCCCGGGGTTTCGCGTGCACCGACAGGTCTGGTCCGAAGAAGCGGACGAACACGGCGAACTCGATGCCGACCGCCACCACCCACGGCAGGGCCATCAGCCCGGCGAACCGCGTGAAGCTCACCCCGGCGCTGCTCAGGGCGATGAGGTTGGTGAGGTTCGACACCGGCAGGAGCAGCGACCCGGAGTTGGCGAGGTGGCTGGTCGCGTAGACGTGCGGGGCCGGTTTCATGCCCAGTCGCGACGCCGTGGCGAACACGACCGGGGTGAGCAGTACCACGGTCGCGTCGAGGCTGAGCACCGCGGTGACGAGCGACGACATCACGAAGACCAGCGCGAGCAGCCGCACGGGCCGGTCGCCCGAGCCGCGCGCGACGGCGTCCCCCGCCCAGACGAACAGCCCCTCGCGGTCACAGAGGTGACTCAGCATCAGCACGGCCGCGAGGAACACCACCGTTGGTAGCATCGCGCCGACCTGGTGGCCGGCCTGCCGCCACGGCACCACGCCGATCGCGGCGAGCAAGAGGGCGAGCGAC
>JAJXWF010000140.1 GCA_021781735.1 Actinomycetes bacterium | reverse complement strand
GCCGCGGTTGCTGTGCGGCGACGGTCGCGCCCGCGAGCGCGCCGGTCGCCTCGGCGACGGCGGCCGCCAGGGCCCGGGTGGCCTGTCCCGGATCGTCGGGAAGCAGCGGCCGTTCGCAGGCGAGCAGCGTCCACTGGACGCCGTGACCGACCTCGTCGCACACCCAGCCGATGCCCCCCTCGTGGTGCACCACGATCGCGCCGTGTTCGAGTGCCCGCCGGTTCGTGCCGATCGGGCCGCGCAGGCCGCCGAGGTCTCCCTCGGCCGGTACCACGAGCGCCCAGGGCCCGCGCAGCCGTGCCACCCGCGCGAGCACGAGACGCAGACCGATCGCGCCGTCGCCGTCGAGCTTGAGCAGTCCCGTCTCATCGCTCACGTGATGGGGACGCCCGTCTGCTCGCAGCAGGTGCTCGGCCTCGGGGGCGGTGATCAGCCCCGCCTCCATCTGGTTGAGCGTCGTCGCCAGCCTCAGCGGCAGCTCGAGTCGCTCCAGCGGGTCGGGTGTGTCTGCGTCAACGGGTTCCACCCCTCCAGATTGGCACGCCACAACATGCCTGATGGACGCCCGGATGGGACGGCACGGTAGGTTTGAGCCATGGCGGCAGTGATCGAACTCGACGGCGTGGCGGTTCAGCGTGGCCAGTCCCTCCTGCTGCAGGACATCACCTGGCAGGTCTCCGAATCCGACCGCTGGGTGGTCATCGGCCCGAACGGTGCCGGCAAGACCACGCTGCTCACGATCCTGGCCGCCCAGATGCACCCCACCCGGGGTCGCGCAGCACTTCTCGGCGAGCAGTTGGGCCTGGTCGACGTGTTCGAACTGCGCCCCCGGATCGGGGTGACATCGGCGGCCATCGCCGAGCGGATCCCGCGCGGAGAGGCGGTGCGCGACGTCGTGGTCAGCGCGTCCTATTCGGTGCTCGGACGCTGGCGCGAGGACTACGACCCGATGGACTACGCCCGGGCCGACGAGCTGATGGCCCAGTTGCGGGTCGACCACCTGGCCGGGCGCACCTTCGGGACGCTGAGCGAGGGGGAGCGCAAGCGGGTTCAGATCGCCCGCGCCCTGATGACCGACCCGGAACTGCTGCTGCTCGACGAGCCGGCCGCCGGCCTCGACCTGACCGGCCGCGAGGCGCTCGTCGGCACGCTGGGCGACCTGTGCTCCGACGTGTATGCCCCCGCGACGGTGCTGGTCACCCACCACATGGAGGAGATCCCCGAGGGGATCACGCATGCCCTGTTGCTGCGGCAGGGCCGGATCGTCGGCGCGGGGCCGATCGACGACGTGCTCACCGACGAGGTGCTGAGCCTCACCTTCGATCTGCCGCTCAGCATCACCCGCGACGAGGGCCGCTGGTCGGCCCGGGCGAAGCGCCTACCTCGCGCCGCTGAAGGTGACTGACGATGCCCACGGTCCCGCTGGAAACCCTGCCTGAGTGGTTCGGTAACCACCTGTGGGCGATGTGGACGTTCGCGGGGCTGGTGCTCGCCGGGGCCGAGATGCTGACGCTCGACCTCACTCTGCTCATGCTGTCGGGCGGCGCCTTCGCCGGGGCGATCACAGCACTCATCCTTCCCGGTGCCTTCGCGGTGCAGGCGATCGTCGCCTCGGCCGTCGCGCTGATCAGCCTATTCATCCTGCGTCCGATGATGCTGGAGCGGGTGCGGTCGGCCCCGGGTTACCGCAACTCGATCGAACAGCTCGTCGGCAGCCACGCGATCGCCAAGGGGCCGATCAGCCACATCGCCGGCGAGGTGCTCGTCAACGGCGACACGTGGTCGGCCCGCACGGTCGACTCGCACACCTGGATCCCCGATGGCGCGATCGTCGACGTCTACGAGATCGACGGCACCCACCTCATCGTTCAGGCCGTCGATCCTGACGACCGTCAGCTGCCACCGACGGCCTGATCCTCGCCCCCACCCACTACCACAGGAGGTCTGCATGACCTGGGGAATCATTCTTCCGATCCTGCTCGTCGCGCTCGTCGTCATCGCCATGTCGATGGCGGTCAAGATCGTCAAGCAGCAGCGCGTCGCGGTCGTCGAGCGCCTCGGCAAGTTCCGCCGCACCCTGCCACCGGGGCCGCACCTGCTGATCCCGATGATCGACAGCGTGCGACTGCTCCTCGACATGCGTGAGGAGGTTGTTCCCTTCCCGCCGCAGGGGGTGATCACCGAGGACAACCTGATGGTGAACATCGACTCGGTCATCTATTTCCAGATCGTCGATCCGGTGCGGGCGGCCTACGAGGCCCAGAACTACCGCGGGGCGATCGAACAGCTCACCATGACCACCCTGCGGAACATCATCGGCGGCATGGACCTCGAGGCGGCACTGACCAGCCGTGAGGAGATCAACGCGAAGCTGCGGGCCGTCCTCGACGATGCCACCGGCAAGTGGGGCATCAAGGTCAACCGGGTCGAGCTGCGGGCCATCGAGCCGCCGGCAACGATCCGGGACGCGATGGAGAAGGGCGCCCGGGCCGAGCGGGACAAGAGGGCGGCCATCCTGATCGCCGAGGGCCAGCGGCAGTCGCAGATCCTGTCCGCCGGTGGTGAGCGCGAATCGGCGATCCTCCGGGCCCAGGGCGAGCGCGAGGCCCAGGTGCTGCGCGCGCAGGCCGATCGCCAGGCCCGGATGCTGCGGGCCGAAGGTGAGGCGCAGGCCATCACCACGGTTTTCAGCGCGATCCACGCCGGGCAGCCCGACCAGGCACTGCTGAGCTACCAGTACCTGCAGATGCTGCCGACCCTGGCCAAGGGCGAGGCCAACAAGATGTGGATCATCCCGTCCGAACTCACCGATGCGCTCAAGGGCCTCGGCAAGGCGTTCACCAGCGACGACGTCGTCGAGGGGCGGTTCCCGAGTGCCACCGGCAACTTCACCGCACCGCGCAAGATCGATGTGATGGCCGAGATCGACCGGCAGACGGCCGAGGAACGGCAGCGCTCCGACGCCACCGTGCAGCAGGTGATCGACCAGGCCGAGCAGTTGGCGGCGCCGTCCCCCCTGCGCCGCAGCGGCCAGCACGCCCAGGTTCAGCGCGCCGAGCAGGAGCGGGAGGTTCCCGGCTCCGACGCGAGTCCCCAACTGCGGGCGTTCAACACCGACACCCAGCAGCCGACGGCCGCACAGCAGCCGGACGATCCGCAACCCGAAGTCTGACCCGCTCAGCGGGTCAGCCGAGGTTCGTCTGCACCGTCGGAAGGCTCTGGCGGCGCAGGCGTTCGGCGTCCTCGGCCTGCCGCGCGTAATGACCGGCGATGCTGCCGCAGGCCATCAGCTGCGACTGGTGGAACACCATCAGCGGCAGCACGATGAGGCCGACGGGTGATCCCGCGAACAGCACGCTGGCCATCGGCAGGCCGGTGGCCAGGCTCTTCTTCGTGCCACAGAACTGGATCGCGATCCGGTCGGCGCGGTTGAACCCGAGACGTCCGGCCACCGTCCAGGTGAACCACAGCATGAACGCGAGCATGGCCAGCACCACCAGTAGCACGATGGCCAGCGAGACGAGGTCGATGCTCGACCAGATGTGTTCCCGCATGCCGGCGGAGAAGGCCGAATACACGACGAGCACGATCGAGGCCTGGTCGACGTACTTCAGCTGCCTGCGGTGCTCGACGACGAACCGAGCGGTGAGCGGGCGCGACAGTTGGCCCACGATGAACGGCACCAGCAACTGCAGCACGATGTCACCGAGCGCGCTCGCCTGGATGTGCAGGCCCCCGGCGGTGGGCAGCAGCAGCAGCACGAGCAGGGGCGTGATGAACACCCCGATGAGGTTCGAGAAGGACGCCGACACGATCGCGCCCGCGACGTTCCCGCGGGCGATCGAGGTGAAGTTCACCGAACTCTGCACGGTCGACGGCACGAGCGTCACGTAGAGCAGTCCGGCGTACAGGTCGGGGCTGATCACGTGGCTGAGCAGCGGGTGCAGGGCCACGCCGATGACCGGGAAGACGAGGAACGTGAACGACAGGATCAACCCGTGCAGCCGCCAGTGCCGGGCGCCCTGGATCGCTTCGCGCGGTTCCAGGCGGGCGCCGTAGAGAAAGAACAGCAGTCCGATGACGATCTTCGTGAGCCAGGAGAACACCTCCATGCCGCTGCCCCGGGCCGGGACGAGCGAGGCGATGACCGCCGAGGTGATGATCGCGAGCAGGAACCGGTCGATGCGGATCCGCTGCAGCCAACGGGGAGAGTTCACCCGGCGCACTTTATCGCCCGTGTCGGCGATGACGTGTTCGCGGGGTGGCCACGGTACGGTCGGGCGGTGAGCCGCTTCATCGAGGTGACCGAGCCCACCGACCCGCGGCTCGCCGACTATGTCGCGCTGCGTGACAGCCGGCTGCGCACGTCGCTCGAGGCAGCCGAAGGGCTGTTCATCGCCGAGGGGGAGAAGATCATCCGGCGCTCGATCGAGGCGGGGTACCGGCCGCGTTCGCTGATGCTGGCCCCCCGGTGGATTCCCGGGCTGAACGACCTCCTCGCCGGGGTCGACGTTCCTGTCTACGTCGTACCCGAGCCGCTGGCCGAATTGGTGACCGGGTTCCACGTGCACCGCGGCGCGTTGGCGTCCATGGAGCGTCGCGGCTCCGACGATGCCGGCGAACTGCTCCGGTGCGACCGGCTGGTGGTGTGCCAGGACATCGTCGACCACGCGAACCTCGGGGCGATCGTGCGCAACGCTGCGGGCCTCGGTTGGGACGGCGTGCTGATCTCGGCACGCTCGGCCGACCCCTTCTACCGGCGGGCGGTCAAGGCATCGATGGGCACGATCTTCGCGATCCCGTGGGCACGCATGGACACCGGTGCTGGGCCCGGCCTGCTGCACGCCGCCGGCTTCGAGGTGGTGGCCGCCATGCTGGGGCCGGACGCGGTCGAACTCGAGCGCTATGCGGCGGACGTGCGCCGCCGTCCGCGCCGGATCGCCCTGCTGGTGGGCAGCGAGGGTCCGGGACTCACCGGCGACTGGCTCGCCGACGCCGACGTCCTCGTCACGATCCCGATGGCCCGCGGCGTCGACTCGCTCAACGTGGCCTCGGCCGCCGCGATCCTGTGTCAGACGCTCCGCGCGCCCTCGTCGTCCTGACGGCCCTTCGGGGTCACCGGCCAGTCGGCCGGGTAGAAGTGGGCCAGCGACTCCTTCTGCTGGTCGAGCAGGCGACGGGATCGGCCCGACAGGCGGTCGCCGAAGACGACCCCGTTGAGGTGGTCGGTCTCGTGCTGGAAGCAGCGGGCGAGATAGCCCGTGCCGTGCAGTTCGACCGGGTCGCCGTTGATGTCGAGGCCACGGCAGATCACCTTGTCGGGGCGGGCGAGCGGCTGGTAGGCGCCGGGCCAGCTGAGGCACCCCTCGTCGCTGGTCTCGAGCACGCGGTTCCGCCCGGTGGGCAGTTCGACCTCGGGGTTGCAGACGATGCCGCGGTGGATCACCTGGTCGTCGTCGGGGCAGTCGTAGACGAACACCGCGAGATCGACGCCGACCTGTGGCGCGGCCAGGCCGACGCCGTTCGCCGCCTCCATCGTCGCGAACATGTCGCGCACGAGCGTCCGCAGGTCGTCGTCGAATCGCTCGACGGGGCGGGTGACGATGTGCATGACGTCGTCGTCCCAACGGACGATCGGACGCAGCCGCCCCCCGTCGGCAAGACCGTGGGAGTGGTCGTTGGAGGGCTTGACGTACTGGCTCATCTGGTACCTGTCCTGTGGTGCCGGGGTCCGGTGGTGGGTGCGTCGGCGAGGGCCGCGCACGGCGAGGTCAGCGGATCGGGAGGCCGACCGTGCGCCCGAGTGTCTCGTACGGGTCGAGCGTGCGGCCGCGACCACTGGCCGGGTCGAAATCGTAGACCGCCCGCCCCTCGACGAACACCTGCTCGGCCCGGCTCATGACGTCGAGCGGGTCACCGCTCCACAGCACGAGGTCGGCGTCCTTGCCCACCTCGATCGAGCCGACCCTCTCGTCGAGGCCGAGGATGCGGGCCGGGTTGATGGTGATCGATTCGAGCGCGGTGACCGGATCGAGCCCTTCCTTGACCGCGAGACTCGCCTGATGCACGAGGAAGTTGATCGGCACCACCGGCGCGTCAGTGGTGATCGCGATCACGACGCCGGCCCGGGCCAGCCGGGCGGGGTTGCTGATCGAGCGGTTCTCGAGTTCCTGCTTCGAGCGTGAGGTGAACAGTGGGCCGATGATCACCGGGATGCCCTTGTCGGCGAGCACATCGGCGATGAGATGCGCCTCGGTGCCGTGGTTGACGACCAGCCGGTAGCCGAACTCCTCCGACAGGCGCACCGCCGTGGCGATGTCGTCGACGCGGTGGCAGTGCTGACACCAGGGGATGGCCCCGTCGAGCACCAGCCCGAGGGCTTCGTGGGTGAGGTTGCGGTCGGCCCACTTGTTCTCCTGGTCGGCCTGCAGGCGCCGCCCGCGGTAGTTGAGGGCCTCGACGAACGCCTCGCGGATCTGCGATGCCACGGCCTGGCGGGTCTTCGGCGGCCGCTTCTGGTTGTTCCAGTTGTAGTTCTTGGGGTTCTCCCCGAGGGCCGACTTCATGCTGCACGGCTGCCGGATGATCATCTCGTCGACGATGCGTCCCCACGTCTTGAGCGCCACCGTCTGGCCACCGATCGGATTCGCCGAGCCGGGCTTCACAACGATCGAGGTGACCCCGCCGGACAGCGCGTCACGGAAGCCCTCGTCGGTGGGGTGGATCGCGTCGAGTGCGCGGAACTTCGCGCCGTTCGACTCGCCGCCCTCATTGGTGTCGTCACCGGCCCAGCCGTGCGACTCCTCGTGGATGCCGACATGCCCGTGGGCCTCGACGAACCCCGGAAGCAGCCAGCGTCCCCCCGCGTCGACCACGTGGAGGCCACCGTCAGGATCGCGGTACCGGTCGGCCAGGCCGGTGCCGAGGGCAGCCACGCGTCCGTCCCGGACGAGGACGTCGCCGTCGAAGGGGGTGCCGACCACGGGGACCACATGGGCGTTGGTGACCAGGAGATCGGGCGTCGGGGAGGAGGTCGTCATGGCCCAAACCTAGTACGGGGGACCGGGGCCCGCCTCCTGCAGGGTCGGCTCCTGGGAGGCGCGGGCAAGGGGTTGGGCGTCGGGACGACACGGGTGGCCGGGGAGAGCGCGGGCCACCGTCGGCACGAGCACGACGCCCCGCCACCCGTGACTCCCGGGCGCTCGGGCCGCCGGGCGCGTCGTCGTCCCGGACAGCTGGAGGGCTCGTAGGGTCGGGCCATGGGCGCAGATCAAATCCCCGCTGTCGGCGGCGCCGGGGCACCCGGGGTCCCGCGGGTGGTGGTGGGGCGCTACACCGATGCCGACGGCACGGCCGGGCTGCAACGGTTGCGCCTCGAGGGCGCTTCGCTGGTGGCGGAGGCGTCGATCGACCTTCCCTCTCCCAGCTGGGCCACGTGGGTGAACGGGCGGATCGCCGCCGTCAGCGAACTGCCCGACAGCCGCCTGACGCTGGTCGGCTCCGGGCCGACCGGACTCCGGGTGCTGTCGTCGATTCCCACCGCCGGTGCCGACGCCTGTCATGTCGCCGCCAGTCCCGGGGGCGAACACCTCGCGGTCGCGCACTACACATCGGGATCGGTGCTCGTGGTCGCGAACCCCGCCGACGGCAACCTGTCGGACGCCGAGCCGCACCTGGTCGTCTTCGACGGGCACGGCCCCGACCCGGAGCGCCAGGCGACGGCCCACGCGCACCAGATCACCTGGCTCGACAGGTCCACTCTGCTCGTGAGCGACCTTGGCAGCGACCTGCTCCGCACGCTGACGCTGG
>JAJXWF010000139.1 GCA_021781735.1 Actinomycetes bacterium | reverse complement strand
CCCCGGCTCGCCGTGGTCGGGCTCGTGCTCCTCGGGATCCTGCGGGCCGTGGGCTTCCTGCTCGGTCGCGCGCCCGCCCGCGCCCTGTCGGAGTGGCGCGCCACCCGCTGGCTGGCGGGCTCGCGCCCCGCGGTCCTCGATCTGGCCGCCCGCCGCGGTCCGTCCACCGACGACGCCACCGAGAAGCTGCGGCCGCACGTCATGGGCACGCTCAAGGGTGCGATCGGCGATGCCGCCGCCGCCATCGGCTCGAGGGTCATCGACTGGCGCGCCTCCGACACCTCGATCGACGAGCTCACCGGCGACGATTTCGCCGGTGCCCCTCAGCGGGCGAGCTTCTGGCGTCCCGGCGTGGTCTGGGCACTGCTCGGCCTCGCCGGCGCCGTGGCCGCGGTGCGACTCGCCGGTGGCGGCATCGTCTCCACCCACCTGCTCCCCTCGCCGGGCTTCCTGAGCGCCTGGGATTCGTGGTGGCGGCCCACCCCGGGCGTCGTCGGGGCACCGGCGCCCTGGCTGTGGTTCGCCGCGGTCGGTTCGACGCTCACCCTGGGACACCCGGGGTTGTGGATCTGGTTGGTGCTCGCATTCTCGGTGTCCGTCAGCGCCCGTGGTGCCGCGTCCCTGCTCCGCGAGGTCGCCGACGCGCCCCCGTGGCTCGTCGTGGCCCTGGCCGCGCTGTGGGCCCTGTTCCTGCCGTGGCTGGGCATCCTCCAGCGCGGGGACGTCGGCGCGCTGGCCATCGTGGTCACCGCACCGTGGCTCGGACTGGCCCTGTGGCGGTGGGCACGGGCTGAGACGACCGGCCCGGTCGCGTGGAGAGCGCCCGCGGCCGTCGGGCTGATCGGCCTGCTGTGGTTCTCGAGCCAGCCGATCAGCTGGCTGGTAATCGTGGCCGGCGTCCTGGTCGTGCTCCGCGTCCGACCACACACCTGGCGCATCGCGGTGGTGGCGCTGCTGGCCCCGCTCGTTTTCGCGGCCGGCTGGTTTCCCCGACTGGTCGAAGTGCCGGCCAGACTCCTCGCCACCCCGGATCCGCTGGCCGCGCCGTTCGCCGCCAGCGGCGGCCCGCTGGCACTGCTCGGACTCGTTTCTCGGGTTCCGGCCCTGCCCACCGTGCTCGTGCTGGCCGTCGGAATCATCGTGTGGACCGACATCATCGTGCTGCTCGGCGTCGGCGCCGCACGGGCGGGTCGTGGCGACGCCGCCGCGGGTCTCATCGCGGTCGCGTCCCTGATCCTCGGGGTGTTCCTGCCACGGATCCCGGTGAGCATCGACGGCCGCGGCCTGCGGGTCGACGGGGTCGCCTTCATCGCCCTCGGACTCGGCACCCTGATGGTCATCGGCTACCGACTGCTCGTCCGGACGGTCACCGACCGCGTCGATGTCGACGCCCTCGACGCGGACGTCGCCACCGTTCGGCGCGGCGGGGTCCGGCTGGCGATCGGCACCGCCACGGTGCTCAGCCTCGCGATCGCCATCGGGTGGGTGGTCGTCGGCGACCGACCCGCCCACAGCGCTGGCAGCGTGTTGCCCAGTTGGGTCACCGCGCTGGAGTCATCCGACCGCGCCGGGCGGACCCTGCTCATCGACCTGGGGGCCTCGCCCGTCACCTGGCAGCTCAGCGACGCGACCCGTCCGCAGTGGGGGACCGCCGAGGAGGGCGGCGTTCTCAGCGGTGTGGGCGGCCAGGACCTCCGCGACCTCGTCGTGTCGATCGCCTCGGGGCAGCCCGCCAACCTGCTGGCCCAGCATCTGGCGGACGCCGGCGTGGTGGCGGTCTGGGTGCACGCCGACAACGGCGTCCTCAACGGGGTGCCGGGGCTGCAGTCGACCCCTGAGAACGCCACCACCACCGTCTACGCCGTCACCGGGCTGGTGTCGCGCCTGCGCATCATCGATGCCGCCACCAGCACGCCCATCGGCGCCGGTTTCGTGCAGTCGTCGACGTCCACGCGGACCCTGGTGCTGGCCGAACCGCTCGACAGTCGCTGGCGGGTGCGGGTCGGGGGCACGCTGCTCGAGGCCGCCCCGCCGGCCGGCGGGTGGCAGGAGCGGTTCACGGTGCCGGCCGGGGTCCAGGGCCCGGTCAGCTGGACGATGGCCCCCTCGGTCGGCTCGGCGATCATGCAGATCCTCGTGCTGCTCGTGCTGCTCGTGCTGGTCGCTCCCGTGGCCTCGCCGAGCCTGACGAGCCCGAGACGTGCCGGTCCTGCCGGCACCCCGCGGAGAGGACACGCCGATGGCTGACACCCCCCACGACACGCCGACGAGCGGCGAGAGCCCCAGGGTGGATGACGATTCGCCCGAGCGTGATCGCCCCGGTGATGAGCTTCCCGAGGACGCGCCCACGGGCGGTGAGGATCCCGGGCGACCCGGCGACGACGGCCCCGCTGCCGGGACGTCGGGGTCACCCGCCCGACGGATACTCACCGGCCCCCTGGCGCGACTGGTAGCCGGCGTCGTCGTGGTGGCTCTGGCCAGTGCCCTGAGCCTGCTCGTGCACCCGGCGAGCAGCGCCGGCGAGGATGTGGCCACCACGTCGGTGCGCAGCCTCACCTGCCCGGCGCTCGGCGCCACCGCCACCCTGACCGCCGGCAGCACGACCGGTTCGTTCGCCGTCGGCGGCCTCGGCGGCACTCCCGCAGACGTCACCGGGCTGGTGCAGAAGGACGCCGCCAAGACCTCGTGGCTGCTGATGCCGAGCGGTGTCGACCAGCCTGTCGGGGGCATTCTGTCCCGGACAGGGCAGTGGCAGTGGGCGGGCTGCGAGGCCGCGAGCCCGTCCTCCTACATCAACGTGCCGGACCTCTCGACGTCCGACCTGCTGCTCGTGAACCCCGATCCGGTCTCGGTGGCGGTCAACCTCACGTTCTTCACCACCAGCGGAGTGCGCTCGGTGGCCGGTGCGAGGGGTCTGGTCCTCCAACCCGGATCGAGCCGGGTCGTGCCGTTGTCGGTCCTGGCCGGGTCGGGCCCCGCCGGCATCTGGGTCGCCACCGACTCGGGTCGGGTGCTGGCGCTGGCCCGGCCGATCACGACCCAGTCCTACGGCCCGCAACCCGCCCGGCAACCCGGCCTGATCACCTCGCTGCCGGCCGTTCCCCAGGGGGCACACAAGGTGACCCTGCTGGTCACCAATCCGGGCGATGAGGACGCGACGTTCAGCGTCGCGGGACTCACCCGCACCGGCCGGATCCAGCTGGCGGGGGCCCAGCAGGTGACCGTTGCCGCGCAGCACGTGCTGCGGCTCGACATCTCCAAACAGGTGGCGGGTGAGGAGATGGCGCTGGAGGTCAGCTCCGACCGGCCCGTTGTCGCGTCCGCGCTGGTGGGCGACCCCGCAAACGGACTCCAGGTGTCGGCAGCTCCGGTCAAGGCCCAGCTCAACGCCGTGGTCCCCACCGACGCGTCCCTCTACGTGATGAACCCCGACGCGGCGAGTGCGACCGTGCAGGTCAGCCTGTCGAGCCCATCCGGGACGCCGGCGGTGACCAGCCGGATCATCGCGTCCGGAGGGCTCGCCGTGATCACGCTGCAGAAGGGGACGGTGCTGCACCTGTCGTCGAGCCACCCCGTGGCGGCGGCGGTCGGCATGATCTCGGCCAAGAAGGTGGTGGTGATGGCATCGGCGACCGAGGCCGCCGTCACGGGCAGCGTGAGTCTCAGCATCGACCAGTCGAATCACTGACCGGCTCGGTCGCCGGCTCAGTCGTCGAGGTCGACGTCGGGATCGATGTCGGTGACGCTGCGCCCGGTCAACGCGCTGAGCTGTTCCACGAGCGTCCGGTGCACCAGCGTCCGCAACGCTTCGCGATCGGAGGCCCTGCGCTCCAAGGGTCGCTCGTACAGCACGATCCGGGCCGGGTCCCCGGCGGTGGCGTCGACCGCGGCGGCCAACGGGACGCGGTCCTCGCGCCACAGGACGCTGCGGCCCGGCACCTCCTCGGTGCCGATGTCGACCCCTACGAGCGCCGGTGGGCACGTCCGCTGCACCTGCGCCACGGCGTCGGCGACGCAGTCGAGGAAGAAGTCACGGCGCAGTGTCGGACGCCGCAACTCCACTGCGCGCCGCAGGTAGCGGTTGGGCATCGCGAGTGGCCCGCGGAGTCCGCGTCCGTGGCGGTCGCGTCGGCGTGGCATACCCGCAACTGTAATGCCCGCCGCTAGCGTCGCCGTGTGCCAGCAACCCCCCGACTCCGCCGCTGCCACCGGTCCGGGTGCGCCGGCACGGCGGCGGCGTCGCTCACCTACAGTTACGCCGACCGGCAGGCCGTTCTCGGGCCGCTGGCGATCTCTCGGGAACCGGGGGCCTTCGACCTGTGCCGCGCGCACGCCGAAACCCTGACCGTGCCGCGCGGGTGGGACATCATCCGGCTACCGCTCGAGCCGGTGAGTCCCGGCCCGACCCTCGGCGACCTCGACGCCCTGGCCGCGGCAGTGCGCGCGGTCGGCATGCGTCACGACGACCCGGAGTTGTTGGGGGCCCCCACCCCCGGGCCGGTCGTCCCGGGCATCGTGCGGCTCGACGACCACCGGCGCCGCAGGCGGATGGCACCGTGATCAGCCCGTGTCCGTGCCGATGCACACTACGACAGTGCTGGGTGACTAGGCTGGGCGCGTGATCACGAGCAGCATCTTCAAGGCCAACGACATCCGAGGCATCGTCGGAGGCGAGTACGCCGAGTGGGACACCGACGGGGCCCGGGCCCTGGGCCGCGCGTACGTCGAGGTGAGCGGACTGCGCGGGCAGCGGTTCGTCCTCGGCCGTGACATGCGTACCTCGGGCCCGACACTCGCGGCCGCGTTCGCCGCGGGCGCCGCGGCGGCGGGTGCCGACGTCATCGAACTCGGCCTCACCAGCACCGACCAACTCTGGTACGCCTCCGGCAGCCGTGACCTGCCCGGCGTCCAGTTCACGGCCAGCCACAATCCCCCCGACTACAACGGACTGAAGTTCTGCCTGCGCGGTGCCCAGCCCGTCTCACCCGAGTTCCTCCGGGAGGTCGCCGCCCGGTCCGCGGAACTCGACGCGGCTCCGGGCGGTGACGGCGACGGAGCCGCTCCCGGGTCGATCGAGCGGGCCGACACCCTGCCCGACTACGCCGCCTATCTGCGGAGCCTGGTCGACCTCGACGGTCTGCGTCCGCTCACGGTTGTTGTCGACGCCGGCAACGGAATGGCCGGCCACACGGCGCATGCGGTGCTCGACGGACTGGGTCTGAGCATCATCGGGCTCTATCTCGACCTCGACGGCACGTTCCCCAACCACCAGCCCAACCCGCTCGTGCCCGAGAATCTCCGGGACGCCCAGCGGGCCGTTCTCGAACACGGGGCCGACCTCGCCCTCGTGTTCGACGGTGACGCCGACCGCTGCTTCATCATCGACGAACGCGGGGAGGTGGTCACCCCCTCGACCGTCACCGCGCTGATCGCCCGCTCGGAATTGGCGCGCGAGCCCGGGGCCACGGTCGTGGTCAACTCGATCACCTCGCACACGGTGGCCGAGGTGGTGGCCGAGAACGGGGGCACCACGGTCGTCTCCCGGGTCGGACACACCTACGTCAAGGCGAAGATGGCCGCCCACCACGCGATCTTCGGTGGCGAGCACTCGGCCCATTACTACTTCCGCGACTTCTGGGGTGCCGACACCGGGATGCTCGCCGCCCTGCACGTGCTGTCGCTGCTCGGGCACCGCGACGTCACGATGTCCGGGCTCGTGCAGCAGTACCAGCGCTACCACAACTCCGGCGAGATCAACTTCGTCGTCGAGGACGCCGGCGCCGTCATGCAGGCGGTGGCGGACGCGTTCGCCTCGCGCGGCGAGGCCGTGATGGACGACGGACTGACCGTGTCCGGCGACGCTGGTGAGCGAGGCCCCTGGTGGTTCAACCTGCGTCCCAGCAACACCGAGCCCCTCCTGCGGTTCAACGTCGAGGCACGCGCCGCCGAGGTCATGGAGGCGCTGCGTGACGACGTCAGCGAGCTGGTCCACGGCCTTCAGCGTCCCGATGCCGGCCCGTCGCCCGATGCCGGGTGATGCCGTCCTGAGGGACAATGGCCATCGGGGTCGTCATGCGGGGCGGCCGGGAAGTGAGGAATCGCATGAGTGAGACCATGGAGTTGTCGCCGGAGTTCCTGCAGATCGCCGCCTGCCCGGCGTGCCACAGCAAGTTCGCCGTCGACTACGACGCCCACGAACTCGTCTGCGCGTCACCGTCGTGCGGGCTGGCGTACCCGGTTCGTGACGGCATCCCGGTACTGCTCATCGACGAAGCGCGTCGCCCGGGCGAACGCCGGAACTGACCGTGGCCGACGTCGGGGTATTCGATGACGCCCGGCTCGAAGATCCTCGGGCCCTCGCGGAGGCCGACGCCCAGTTGCGCTGGCTGGCCACGGCGGGTGCCCGGATCCGGATGACCGCCGCCGGCATGGCCGCCGCCGGGTCGGCCGAGCGCCTGCTGGAGTCCTTCGACCTCGGACGCCGCCCCCGCGGCGTCCTGGTGGTGGGCGGTGAGGCCCGCCTGATCAGGGCCGTGCTCGAGCCCATCTGCCCGGTGCCCCTGGTGGCCTGGCCCTTCGACAGTCTTCCCGGGTGGGTCGGAGCGCTCGATCTCGTCGTGGTGCTCGCCGCCACCGGGTCGCATCCGGGGCTGCAATCCATCGCGTCCGAGGCTCGCCGACGCGGTGCGCCGCTCCTGGTCGCCGCCGCTCCCGGCTCGGCGGTCGCCGAACTCGCCGCGTCCCGGTCGACTCTGGTGCTCCCCGTGCCGACGAGCGATCCGCTCTCGGCCGCGGTGGGCGTGCTGGAGTTTCTGCACGCGCTCGGCCTCGGCCCCGCGGTCAGCCCCGAACTGGTGGCCGAGGCCGCCGACGCCGTCGCCGAACAGTGCTCTCCGCACATCGACCTCGCTCACAACCCCGCCAAGGAGCTCGCCCTCGGGCTCGCCGACGCGCTGCCGCTGGTGTGGGGCGGTTCGGTGCTGTCGGCACGGGCCAGCCGGCGCATCGCGGAGGCGCTCCGGCTCGCCGGTGGTCGGCCGGCGCTCGCGGCCGACGCGAGCGACCTCGTCCCGCTGGTCGCGGCGGCTCACCGACGTGACCCGTTCGCCGATCCCTTCGACGGTGGGCACGACGAGCCGTTGCGGCCCGTGCTGGTGCTGCTCGACGAGGATTCCGACAGCCCCTCGGTGCGCCGTGACCGCGGCATCCTGGCTGCCCTCGCCGACGAGCACGACGTGCGGATCCGTGTGGTGCGCGGAACGTCGCCGGGGCAGCGTCCGGTGGCCACCTACGCGGCCCTGCTCATGCACGGGCTGTACGGGGCCGCCTACCTCGCGATCGGGCTCGGCCGCCCGGGAAGCGCCCATGGCTTCTGACCCGGACGCCGCCGTCGACCCGGCCGGTGATCCCAACCGGCGTCCCCAAGCCGACGGCGGGGCTCACGGCGAGTCGGGCCGCGCGGCCGTCGTGGCCGCGATGACCGCCAATCTTGCGATCGCCGTGATGAAGTTCGTCGCCTGGCTGCTCACCGGGGCATCATCGCTGCTCGCCGAGGCGATTCACTCCGTGGCCGACACGACCAACCAGATCCTGCTGCTGCGGGGCGGCCGGGACGCGGCCCGGCGCGCCGACCCGGAGCACCCGTTTGGCTACGGCGCCGCACGCTACGTCAGCGCGTTCCTGGTGGCCGTCATCCTGTTCAGTCTCGGCGGCGTGTTCGCGCTGTACGAGGCGTACCACAAGTGGCACCAGGCGCGCCTGGGCGTCCAGGACGAGTTGTTGTCGTCCCGGTGGTGGTGGGTTCCGCTGCTCGTGCTCGTGCTCGCCGCGTTCGCCGAGG
>JAJXWF010000138.1 GCA_021781735.1 Actinomycetes bacterium | reverse complement strand
ATCGTGTGGCGTGGCCACAGTTTCATTCAAGGAGGCCACCCGGATCTACCCGGGCGGCGACCACCCAGCTGTCAACAAGTTGAACCTCGAGATCGGTGACGGCGAGTTCATGGTCCTGGTCGGACCGTCGGGCTGCGGCAAGTCCACGTCGCTGCGCATGCTGGCCGGCCTCGAAGAGGTCAACGCCGGGGAGATCCACATCGGTGATCGGGACGTCACAGACCTGCCCCCGAAGGATCGCGACATCGCGATGGTCTTCCAGAACTATGCGCTGTACCCGCACATGACGGTGGCCGACAACATGGGCTTCGCCCTGAAGATGGCCGGGGTCTCCAAGGAGGAGCGCGCCAAGCGCGTGCAGGAGGCGGCGCGACTGCTCGGCCTCGAGGACTTCCTCAGCCGCAAGCCGAAGGCCCTGTCCGGTGGCCAGCGCCAGCGTGTCGCGATGGGTCGCGCGATCGTCCGGAACCCTCAGGTGTTCCTCATGGACGAGCCGCTGTCGAACCTCGACGCGAAGCTCCGCGTGCAGACCCGCACCCAGATCGCGGCCCTGCAGAGCCGCCTCGGGGTCACCACGGTCTACGTCACGCACGACCAGGTCGAGGCCATGACGATGGGCGACCGGGTGGCTGTCATGCGTGATGGCATCCTCCAGCAGGTCGACAGCCCGCTGGCGCTCTACGACGCACCCAACAACCTGTTCGTCGCCGGATTCATCGGCTCGCCCGCCATGAACCTCATCCAGGGCAAGGTCGCCGACGGTGGCGTCCAGGTCGGTGACTACGTCGTGCCGGTGCCCCGCGAGGTGCTCGCCAAGGCCGGTGAAGACGGCAGCGTCACGCTCGGCATCCGCCCCGAGGTGTTCCGTCTCGCCCCCGACAACCACGGCGTCGCGGTCGACGTTGCGGTCGTCGAGGAGACCGGTGCGGACGCCTACCTGTATGGCACCCTGTCCGGCCTGTCCGAGGAGGAGCGTCTGAACGCGCAGCAGATCATCGCCCGCATCTCCTCACGGCAGCCACCGCAGCGCGGCAGCCAGGTGCGCCTGGTGGCCGACGTCGGGCAGGTGCACGTGTTCAGCAACACGACGCAGGGTCGCATCTCCTGAAGCCGACTGCACCATGGCACGCACGACCGGGGGTTCCTCTCAGAGGGGCCCCCGGTCGGCGTTCGGGAGGTCGTCACCCGTGAGGGCGAATACCCCCGGGGGCGATGTCGGCACCCGGACGGCCCGAGCGAGCGTCGTCGGGCTCCTCTAGGCTCAGCGCACCATGAACGACGCGACCGAGCCCCCAGCACCCAGTCCGCTCACCAGGGCCCTGCGGGCCGGGATCGGGTCCGACACCACCCACGGCGCCGTGATTCCGCCCCTCTACCTCAGCACCAACTTCACCTTCGAGTCACTGGGCCGGCCGCGGCGCTACGACTACACCCGGTCGGGGAATCCGACCCGCGACCACCTCGGCGAGGCCATCTCGGTGCTCGAGGGTGGCGCGGGTGGCGTCATCGTCGCCACCGGAATGGCCACCGTCACCCTGAGCGTCGAGGCCCTCGTCCCCGTCGGGGGCCGGGTGGTGGCGCCCCATGACTGTTACGGCGGCACGTGGCGGCTGCTCACCTGGTTCGCCGAGCGGGGACGCATCCGGCTCGACTTCGCCGACCTCACCGATGGCGGGGCGGTCGCGTCCGCGCTCTCGTCGGCCGCCGACCTCGTGTGGATCGAGACCCCGTCGAACCCGCTCATGCGGATCACCGATCTCGCCGCCGTCTCCCGGGCTGCGCACGCCGCCGGTGCCGTGGCCGTGGCCGACAACACGTTCTGCTCGCCGCTGCTGCAGCGACCGCTCGAGCACGGCGTCGACGTGGTGGCCCATTCGACGACGAAGTTCATCAACGGGCACTCCGACATGGTCGGCGGAGCGGTGGTGGCGGCCGACCCCGCGGTCCACGACGAACTCACCGGGTGGGCGAACGCCCTGGGCATCACTGCCAGCCCGTTCGATTCCTATCTGGCGCTGCGCGGGCTGCGCACCCTGGACGCCCGCGTGCGGGTCCACCGCGACAACACGCAGCGGATCGTCGACGTGCTGACGGCGCACCCGGCGGTGGCCCGCGTCCACTACCCGGGGCTCACCAGCCATCCCGGGCATGCGATCGCGGCGGGGCAGCAGCTCGGATACGGATCCCTGCTCAGCTTCGACCTGCACGGCGGCCTCGACGCGGCCAAGCGTTTCGTGAGCGGATTGCGCTACTTCGACCTCGCGGAATCGCTCGGCGGCGTCGAGTCGCTCGTCGCCCACCCCGCAACCATGACGCACGCGTCGATGACCCCCTCGGCCCGGGATGCCGCGGGCATCGGAGACGGCCTCATCCGGCTCTCGGTCGGGATCGAGGGCGCCGACGACCTCGTCGCGGACCTCTCCGCCGCCCTGAACCGCGCTGCTGGCTAGCCCATTCGTTCCACCGCGCCGGACGGGCGGGGACCGTTCGGGCGACGGGGTGAGACAATCGTGGGGTGCCCCGGTTTCTCAGCGCCAAGCCCGACGCGCGACTGATCCCCCTGCCGTGGTCGACGCCGTTGGCGGAGTGGCCCACGGAGTACCTCGTCGCCCTCCCCCGCGGCATCTCCCGACACGTCGTCCGCTTCATCCGGGTGGGTGAGGCGATCTACGCCGCCAAGGAGGTCATCGAGGATCTCGCCGTGCACGAATACCGGCTCCTCCACGACCTCAAGCGACTCGGCACCCCCTCGGTCGAGCCGATGGCGGTGGTCACCGGCCGCAAGGCCGTGGGTGGCGAACCGCTCGATCCCGTCCTCGTCACCCGCCACCTGCAGTTCTCCCTCCCCTACCGGGCACTGTTCTCCCAGGGAGTCCGGGGCGAGACCGTCGAACGGCTCGTCGACGCGCTGGTCGTGCTGCTCGCCCGGCTGCACCTGCTCGGGTTCCTCTGGGGTGACGTCTCGCTGTCCAACGTCCTGTTCCGCCGCGATGCGGGCTCGTTCGCCGCCTACCTGGTCGACGCGGAGACCGGCGAATTGCACGACCAACTCACCGACGGGCAGCGTGAGCACGACCTCCAGATCGCACGGACCAACCTGTTCGGGGAGTTCCTCGACCTCGAGGCCGGCGGCATCCTCGACGGGGCGCTCGACCCGCTCACGCTGGTCGCCTCGATCGAGAACCGCTACCGGGAGCTGTGGCGGGAGCTCACCGGGGTCGAGCGGTTCTCCGGATCGGAACTGCACCGCATCGAATCGCGGGTGCGGCGCCTCAACGCCCTGGGGTTCGACGTCGCCGAGCTCGACATCCGCACCTCGAACGAGGGCCAGACCATCCAGATCCAGCCGAAGGTGGTCGACGCCGGCCACCATTCGCGCCGGCTGCTGCGTCTCACCGGCCTCGACGCCGAGGAGAACCAGGCCCGACGCCTGCTCAACGACCTCGACACCTTCCGATTCCGCACCGGCCAGCAGCAGGTCGACGAGGCGATCGTCGCCCACCAGTGGCTCGTCCAAGTGTTCGAGCCGGTCGTCACCGTCGTTCCGCCCGAACTGCGCAGCAAGCGCGACATGGCCCAGCTGTTCCACGAGGTGCTCGACTACCGCTGGTACCAGTCGCAGCGGGAGTTCCGCGAGGTGCCGATCGCCGAGGCGGCCCGCGGGTACATCAACGAGGTGCTGAGAAACCTGCCCGACGAGGCCATCAGCTCGGAGTTCCAGCCCATCGACCAGTCGGGTCGCCAGCTCAGCAATCCCTACGACCCCTCGGCAGGCTTCGCCGATGAGAACGAGCAGGCGCCCTACGATCCCTGGGAGGACGGTGCCGAGCCGGCGACCGCGGCCGCCGCCCCCTTCGGGGGCTTCGACATCGAGGCGCTTCGCGCGAAGGCTCGCCAAGCAGACCCACGATAGGGTTGCTCCGTGACGTTCCACGTGTACGACAGCCTCCGCGGTCAGGTGGTTCAGTTCGTCCCCCTCGTCCCCGGACAGGTGTCGATCTATCACTGTGGACTCACCGTGCAGGCCGCCCCCCACCTCGGGCACATCCGCAAGGAGATCGTGTTCGACGTGCTGCGCCGCTGGCTCACCCACAGCGGCTACTCGGTGCGCGTCGTGGCCAACGTCACCGACATCGACGACAAGATCCTGCAGACCTCCGCCCGCGAGGGCATCCCGTGGTTCGAGCACGCCTACCGATTCGAGCGCGAACTGCACGAGGCCTACCGTGCGCTCGGCTGCCTGCCTCCCAGCTACGAGCCGCGGGCAACCGGCCACATCCCCGAGATGATCGAGCTGATCGGCGTCCTCATCAACCGCGGACACGCCTATCCCGCCGCCGACGGGTCGGGCGACGTCTACTTCGACGTCGCCTCCTGGCCCGACTACGGGCGACTCTCGCACCAGCGGATCGGCGACATGGAGCCCGCCGAGGACGCCGACCCGCGGGGCAAGCGCGACCCTCACGACTTCGCCCTGTGGAAGGCGCACAAGCCGGACGAACCCGCGACGGCCGCCTGGCAGTCGCCCTGGGGCCCTGGTCGCCCCGGCTGGCACATCGAATGCTCCGCCATGGCCGGCAAGTACCTGGGCCCGGCCTTCGACATCCACGGCGGGGGGATCGACCTGCGTTTCCCCCACCACGAGAACGAACTGGCCCAATCCCAGGCGGCTGGGCGGCCGTTCGCAAGCTACTGGATGCACAACGCCTGGGTCACCGCAGCCGGGGAGAAGATGAGCAAATCGCTCAGCAACGGCGCCCTGGTCAGTGAGGTCACCCAGCAGTACCCGCCCCGCGCGGTGCGCTTCTACCTCGTCGCACCCCATTACCGCTCGGCGATCGAGTTCAGTGACACCTCGCTGGCCGAGGCCACCGCCTCACTCGCCCGCATCGACAACTTCCTGCGCCGGGCCGAGTCCGTCGGTGCACAACGTCCCCGGGGCCCCGGCGTCGAATTGCCCGCGGGGTTCGTCGCGGCCCTCGACGACGACCTGGGTACCCCCGGAGCGGTTGCGGTGCTGTACCAGGAGGTCCGTGACGGCAACTCCGCCCTCGACGCGGGCGACACCGACGCCGCGCTGCGCGCATACGAGAACGTGACCGCCATGCTCGGCGTCCTCGGCCTCGACCCCGACGACCCGATCTGGTCGGGCGGGGCCGATGACGACGCGAGGCTGCGCCCGGTGGTCGACAGCCTGGTGCAGGCCCTGCTGGCCCGGCGGGCCGAGGCCCGCGCCGCACGGGACTGGGCCGGTGCCGACGCCATCCGCGACTCGCTCACCGCCGCGGGACTGAAGATCGAGGACACCCCCCAGGGGTCCCGCTGGACGATGGAGGGCTGATGCCGGGAAACTCACAACGACGCGGTGCCGGCCACAAGGGCAAGGGCAACACCGCTGGTTCGGGCGGACGGATCCGCCGGGCCCTCGAGGGACGCGGGCCCACCCCGCGGGCGGAGGACCGGCCGTACCACAAGGCCTACAAGGGCGCGCAGGAATCGGCCGCCCGCTCGCAGGCACCCCGGCGCGACGTGAAACGCACTGGACGCCCCGGCGCCGGACCCGAATGGGTCGTCGGCCGCAACCCGGTGCTCGAGGCGCTGCTGGCGGGCCTGCCTGCCCGCACCGTCTACATCGCCGACGGTGCCGAGCGTGACGACCGGCTCCGGGACATCCTCAAGCACACGAGCGATCACTCGATCCCCATGCTTCAGGTGACCCGGCTGGAACTCGACCGGCTCACGGCCGGCGCGGTCCATCAGGGCATCGCGATGCAGTTGCCCTCCTACGACTACATGCACCCCGACGACCTGCTGGCCCGGGCGGTCACCTCCGATCGGGAGGGTTTGGTGGTCGCCCTCGACGGCATCACCGATCCACGCAACCTCGGCGCGATCATCCGCTCCGCCGCCGCATTCGGCGCCCATGGGGTGTTGATCCCCGAGCGACGTTCGGCAGGCATGACCGCCGCCGCGTGGAAGACCTCGGCCGGTGCCGCGGCCCGGATCCCGGTCGCCCGCGCCACCAACCTCAACCGGGCGCTCGAGCAGTTCGCCAAGGCGGGCTTCACGATTGTCGGCCTCGCCGGCGAGGGCGACACCGATATCGCCGGCGTCCCCGGGGTCGATGGCCCAGTGGTGCTCGTGGTGGGCTCCGAGGGCGACGGGCTCGCCCGGCTCGTGCGCGAGCACTGCGACGCGTTGGCCCGCATCCCGATCGCCAGCGACGTCGAGAGCCTCAACGCCGGCGTCGCCGCCTCCATCGCCCTCTACGAGGTGGTCCGCTGCCGCGGCTGACCCCGGTCCGGCGCCCCCGCTGATGCCCACGCTCCCCCCTCCCACCGGGCGGGCGTGGCGTCGACCGGTAGATTTGTCCCGTTCGCCCATCGTCGAGGAGCAGCCGTGACCGACATGTCCGCCGCAAGCCAGATCTACCAATCAGCGTTGAGCATCATCGAGGGGGTCGAACCTCGGATCGCCGCGGCGACCCGTCAGGAACTCGCCGATCAGCGCGGCTCGCTCAAGCTCATCGCGAGCGAGAACTACGCTTCGCTGCCGGTACTCATGACGATGGGCACCTGGCTCAGCGACAAGTACGCCGAGGGCACCGTCGGTCACCGCTTCTACGCCGGATGCCAGAACATCGACACGGTCGAGGCGGTTGCCGCTGAGCACGCCCGCGAGCTGTTCGGTGCCGAGTACGCCTACGTCCAGCCGCACTCGGGCATCGACGCCAACCTCACCGCCTACTGGGCGATTCTCGCCCACCGGGTCGAGACACCGGCCCTGGCGGAGTTCGGTGTGAAGCAGGTCAACGACCTGTCCGAGGCCGACTGGGAGACGCTGCGCAAGCGCTTCGGCGAGCAGCGCATGCTCGGCATGAGTCTGGACGCCGGCGGCCACCTCACCCACGGCTTCCGTCCCAACATCTCGGGCAAGATGTTCCACCAGCGCAGCTACGGCACCGACCCGACCACCCAGCTGCTCGACTACGACGCGCTCGCCGCCCAGGCCCGCGAGTTCAAACCGCTCATCATCGTCGCCGGCTACTCCGCGTACCCGCGTCGCATCAACTTCGCCAAGGTCGCCGAGATCGCCCACGAGGTGGGCGCCACCTTCATGGTCGACATGGCCCACTTCGCCGGCCTGGTCGCCGGCAAGGTGTTCACCGGCGACGAGGACCCCGTGCCGCACGCCGACGTCGTGACCACCACGACGCACAAGTCCCTGCGCGGACCCCGGGGCGGCATGATTCTCGCGAAGCAGGAGTACGCCGCCGACATCGACCGTGGCTGCCCGCTCGTGCTCGGCGGCCCCCTCGGACACGTCATCGCCGCGAAGGCCGTGGCGTTGGCGGAGGCCCGCACCCAGGCGTTCCGTGACTACGCCCAGCACGTGGCCGACAACGCCCACAGCCTGGCCGAAGGGTTCCTCCGCCGCGGCGCAAACCTGGTCACGGGTGGAACCGACAACCACCTCGTCCTGCTCGACGTCACCTCTTTCGGGCTCACCGGACGCCAGGCCGAGTCGGCCCTTCTCGACGCCGGCATCGTCACGAACCGCAACGCGGTGCCCGCCGATCCCAACGGGGCCTGGTACACGTCGGGCATCCGCCTCGGGACGCCGGCGCTGACCACCCGCGGGTTCGGAGCCGACGAGTTCGACCGGGTGGCCGGGTTGATCGTCGACGTGCTCAACGCCACGACGCCCACGGCGACCGCGACAGGCGCCCCCGGCAGGGCGAAGTACACCCTTGCCGCCGAGGTCGCGGACCGGACGAAGGCGGCCTCGGCCGAAATGCTCGACCGCTTCCCCCTGTACCCAAGCCTGCAGCTGTGAGGTGCTGATCAGTCGCGCGAGACCAGCGCCGTCGCGATTCAGTCGCGCGAGACCAGCGCCGTCGCGATTCAGTCGCGCGAGACCAGCGCCGTCGCGATCGCGGCGACACCCTCGTCG
>JAJXWF010000137.1 GCA_021781735.1 Actinomycetes bacterium | reverse complement strand
CAGCGTCGAGCGCGGCCTGCTGCGCCGTCGACAACTGAGTGTCGGCGATCCATTGCAGCCACATGTAGAACCGGATGCGCTCGTGGTTGTCCCGGTAGAACTCGGCCACCTCGGGCGATGAGGGCCGCCGCAGCGGCGCCGGCCAGTCGCGCCAGTCGGCACCGTGCTCCTCGTAGAGCACGCACCAGGTGGCGAAGTCCCGCAAGGCCCGGCCCTGGTGGCGGACGAAATCATCGAACGCCATCCGGCGGGCCGGACGCAGCCCGGCCGCGTGCACGATCGCCAGCGCCTTGCGCTTGGCGAGCCACGACTCGTTGCGCCGCAGTTGCAGGCTGTCGGACAGGTCGTCGAGCAGACCTGCTCGCAGCGCGGCGATCGCCCGGCGATCGGACCCGGACAGGACCGCGTACTCGGGGATGGCCTCGGGCCTGATGTACATGGGGTTGACGTACATGCGACTCGACGGCAGGTACGGCGAGGGCTCCATCGGCGCCGCGGGCTGGGCGGCGTGCAGCGGGTTGACCAGCACGTAGCCCGCGTACTGCTGAGTGCCCGACCAGATCGCCAGGTCGGCGAGGTCGGTGAGGTCGCCGATCCCCCACGAATCGGTCGAGCGCACCGAGTACAGCTGTGTGGCGTAGCCCCAGGTGCGGCGTCCTCCGAGCGATTCGGGAAGGCCGAGGAACCGGGGAGTGACGATCAGCGACGATTCGACCTCGCGGTCGTCGGAGCGCAGCACCAGCCGGTGGTAGCCGAGTGGCAGGGCGTTGGGCAGCCGAAAGGTGGCCTCGCCCACCAACCGGTCGTCGACCCACCGGTCGGGGTTGTCGTTGGCCCACTGCTGGGCCCAGATGACGTCGCCGTTCTCGAGTCGGATGATGAGTTCCGCGGGCCGACCCGCGGGCACGTGCACGTTGACCCACCCGAAGTCGCCCTCGGTCACAACCACGCAGGGCGGCAGGGCACGCCGCCAGGGCCGGATCTGCTGGTCGGCCACGGCCGAGGCGGACTTCTCGGGGGTCGACGCGTCGATCTCGAGGGCGGCGAGCACCTGGCGCACTGTGTCGTCGCTGACGATCGTGTGGCGGCCCTTCCAATCCCAGAACTCGCGAGCGATGCCGAACTGGCCGGCCAACTCATCGAGATTGGGATCGTGGTGCGTGGCGTTCATGTTTCCCCGTTCCTCGGATGACCGGCAGCAGCCTAGTGGCGATCGGTCGCGACAGGGACGACCTACCGGCGGATCACCTGGGTACGGGCGGCGAGGTCATGGAGCCCCTGCCTGGTTCGGGTGAACGCGGGCCACAGAATGGCGACCAACCAGACCACGGGCAGGGTGAACAGCACCGATTTGACTACGGCACGCACGATGCACATGCGCCAGGTCAACGGCGCGCCCGCCCGCCCGGCGGGGATGACCCGCATGTCGAGCGCCCGCTGCCCCAGCGAGCCCGCGAGGTAGCGGAACTGCAGCGCGAAATAGACGGCCTGGACCGCCGCCTGGGCCCCGAGAATCACCAGGTACCACTGGAGGAGTCCGCTGTTCTGCAGCACCAGCAGGAGGCCCGACGAACTCATCTGCGGGTTGGCCGAAATCTGGCTCATCGCCCCGTCGGCGGCCGCGACCATCCGAGACGACACCGGCGCAAGCAGGAGCTGCACGAGCATGTACACGATGATCCAGTCGATGGCGTACGCGAGGGCGCGTCGTCCCCAGCCGGCGACGACGACCCGTTCGGCGGGCGCGGCCTGCCCGGCGGCCACGGGCTGCCAGGACGCGGCCCGGCGCTCCGGTGCCTGGGATGGGTGGGACTGGCCGTCCGGCCCCGGGGTGCCGGGCCACGGGCTCCACGGCCCGGGGACAGGCGCGGGCGCGGTCCACGGCGCGGCCTGCCGGGACGCGGGCGTGGTGGGCGCGGGCTGCGCTGGGCGGACGTTCGCGGTCCACCCGGATCCGTCCCAGTACCGTTCATCGCCCGACCCGGCAGGGTCGGGGTACCAGCCCATCGGCGGCAGCTGGCCGGTCGGCGAGCTCATGGTGCTCCTCTCGATCGGGCGCGCGCGGCGGCGCCCGGGAACAATTCACTATGCCACGGTGAACGGCCTCGGGCCGTCACAGGCTGCTGGGCGGCGCCCCCACCGCACCCCGACGCGTCACGTGTCGCTGTCGCGCGACTCGTTGACGACCGCCCCGACACGCACGCTCACCAGGATCGAGGCGGCTGCGGCCACCAGGCCCACGGCGAACACGGTGCCGAAGGTGTGGGACGGCGCGACCCTCCCGTGCAGCGCGGCGAACACGGCCCCCGCGACGCCGCCGAGGATGCTGGTGCCGAGCCCGTCGCCGATCTGCAACGACGACGAGTTCCGCCCGAGCAACTGTCCGGGCGACAGGGCCATGACGACCAGGGACGTGCTGGCCACCGCCATGCCCATACCGATGCCGGCGAGCACCCAGCCGATCGCTGGCACGACCAGCGGCAGCGCGGGGAACCGTGCGAACGTCGTGACCAGAGCGAGCCCGACACTGAGATGCACGACACCGACGATGACTATGACGTCGCGGCGCCACGACAACCACGACCGCGACTGCAGCCACGACCCGAACGTCCACCCGAGCGAGCCCACGGTGATCGCCAATCCCGCCCGGGTGAGGCTCATGTGGCGCTGTTCCACGAGCATCAGGGGCAGAAAGGACTCCGAGGCGAAGAACGCGCCGGCAAGCAGCAGCCGCGCCCACACCACCGCCACCAGGCCGCGTCCGAACCGCAGGAAGCCGGGCGGCATCAGCCGTGGCACGCCGACCACCAGGGCGACGACGGCGATGAGCGCCACGGCAAGGCCCCGTGGTCCCCCGACCGTCCCCCCGTACTGGACGCCGGCAACCCCGGCCCCGGTGACCAGCGCTGCCCACACCGGCACCGGTGCGGGCAGCGCCCCCGAATCGTCGACCGGTGCGCGCTCCGTCGACCGCAGTGACAGCATCGCCGGAGCCATCACGAGCATCGCGAGCACCATCACCGGAGCCACCGACCAGAACACCCAATGCCACGACAGGTGGTCGGTGAGCCAGCCCGCGACGAACGGACCCAGGAAGGCCGGCAGCGTCCAGCACACCGAGAACGCCGTCATGACCCGCGCCCGTGCCGCGGGATCGTAGGCCCGCGCGATCACCACCATGAACGCGAGGTTGAACGCTCCCCCGCCGAGGCCCTGCCCGAAGCGGGCGGCGATGAGCATCGGCATGGACGTGGCCGACCCGGCGGTCACCAGCCCGACCACGAACAGCGCCTGGCCGGCGAGCACGGGCCACACCGGCCCGATCCGGTCGACGATGCGACCCGCGATCGCCGTGGCCACCACCATCCCGAGCACGAACATCGTGAACGCCCAGGCGTACAGGGAGATCCGCCCGAGGTCACGTGCCGCCCGCGGCATCGCGGTGGCCACCGCCACCGACTCGAAGGCCACCGCGACGACGCTGGTGAGCAGTCCGACGAGCAGCGAGCGTGGTGCTCCGGGGCCGGTCCGCGTCGTCACGGCACCATCCGACCACAGACCGTGGCCCGGGCGACAGCCGTGGGCGTGCTCCTCATCGTCCATGGGCACCACCCCTCCAGGCGGGGCCGTCCGTCCTACACTCGACGCATGAGTCAGCAGCTTGCCCCCGGATCCCAGACGGTCGTCGACGAGCGCGCCGCCCTCGAGGAGGACGGCGACCACGACCGGTTCTCGCACTACGTTCCCAAAGCCAAGCTGACCGAGGCGATGGTCATGGGTACTCCTGTCGTCGCCCTGTGCGGCAAGGTGTGGGTTCCGTCCCGTAACCCCGACAAGTACCCGGTCTGCCCCGAATGCAAGGAGATCTGGGAGTCCCTCAACCCACGGTCCGGCAGGGATGATTCCCGATGATGTGTCACATCGCGGTCGCCGCCGAGTGGGACGCCGCGCGCGAATCGGGCCGCTACGATCGATCGACGCTGAACTCGTCGATCGAGCAGATCGGTTTCATGCACGCCAGCGACTCCTACGAGCAGGCATCTCGGGTGGTGCGCTACCTGTTCGGCGATGTGCACCAGCCACTCGTCCTGCTCGACCTCGACGCCAGTCTCATCCCCCGGGCCGGCCTGGACATCCGGCACGAGTGCGCGTCCCCCCGGGATCCGGCGTCGGAGAAGTTCCCCCACATCTACGGCGGACCGCTGCCCGTGAACTGCGTCGTGCGCGTGCAGCGCTTCAACACCACCGGTGAACTGCTCGCGGTGCTGGACGCCGGCGAGCATCCGCTTCCCGGCTCCGCGGCCTGAGCGCAGCACCTGCGACCGCGGGCCCTGCCACGGCCTCCCCCCGGTCCGGCGCCCGGCGTCCGCACGTCGGGGCGCTGCCTCAGTAGCGGTACAGCTCGCTCTTGTAGGGTCCCTCGACCGGGACGCCGAGGTAGTCGGCCTGGCGTGGGCTGAGGGTCGTGAGCTTCACCCCGAGCGCCCCGAGATGAAGTCGCGCCACCTCCTCGTCGAGATGTTTCGGCAGCGTGTGGACCCCGGTCGGGTACTCCTCGGGACGGGTGAACAATTCGATCTGCGCCAGCACCTGGTTGGTGAACGAGTTGCTCATGACAAAACTCGGGTGACCGGTGGCGTTGCCCAGGTTCAGCAGCCGCCCCTCGGACAGCACGATGATCGCGTGCCCGTCGTCGAACTTCCACAGGTCGACCTGAGGTTTGACGGTGATGCGCTCCACTCCGGGCCAGGCGCTGAGCCCGGCCATGTCGATCTCGTTGTCGAAGTGGCCGATGTTGCCCACGATCGCCTGGTGCTTCATCCGCGACATCTGCTCGGCGCTGATCACCGCGAGGCATCCGGTGGCGGTGACGAACATGTCGGCGGTCTCGATGACGTCGTCGAGCGTGGTGACCTGATAGCCGTCCATCGCGGCCTGCAGGGCACAGATCGGGTCGATCTCGGTGACCACGACCCGGGCGCCTTGGCCGCGCAGCGCCTCGGCGCACCCCTTGCCGACGTCGCCGTACCCGCACACGACCGCCACCTTGCCCCCGATGAGTGTGTCGGTGGCCCGGTTGATGCCGTCTATCAGTGAATGCCGGACGCCGTACTTGTTGTCGAACTTGCTCTTGGTGACCGAGTCGTTGACGTTGATCGCCGGGAACAGCAGGGCCTGATGGCGGGCCATCTCGTACAGCCGGTGAACCCCGGTCGTGGTCTCCTCCGTGACGCCGCGGACGGCGTTGGCGATCGCGACCCAGTCGGTGCGACCCCCTGCGATGTCGTCGCGCAGCAGGTCGAGCACGACGCGGTACTCCTCGGGGTCGTCGCCGGTGGGCTGGGGCACCTCCCCGGCCTTGACGAACTCGACGGCGCGGTGGACGAGCAGCGTGGCGTCCCCGCCGTCGTCGAGAATCATGTTCGGCGGCAGTCCGTCGGGCCAGTTGAGGATCTCCCGGGTCTGCTCCCAGTAGTCCTGAAGGGTCTCGCCCTTCCACGCGAACACCGGTGACCCTGCGGGGGCGTCCGGCGTCCCGTCGCCGACCACCACCGCGGCGGCGGCGTGATCCTGGGTGGAGAAGATGTTGCACGACGCCCAGCGCACCTGGGCGCCGAGAGCGGTGAGGGTTTCGATGAGGACGGCGGTCTGCACGGTCATGTGCAGGCTCCCGGCGATCCGGGCCCCGGCCAGGGGTTGTGACTCACGGTAACGCTCGCGCATCGCCATCAGGCCCGGCATCTCGTGCTCGGCCAGGGCGATCTCCCGGCGTCCGAAACCGGCGAGGGACAGGTCAGCCACGCGGTAATCCATGGGGGCGAGCTTACTGCCCCGCAGCAGGCGTCCCCGCTGCCCGGTGGTCGTGCCCCGAGGATCCCCCTGGCAGGTCGGCCACCCTTGTCGGACGCCCGGGGAGGGGCCGGATGCGCCCCGGATCGGTGGGCGGTCGTGCGCTCCCACTCGCCCCACGGTGTCGATGCCCGGAACGACCCGCGCTCCGATGGACGAACTGCGTCCAACCGGTTCGGGCGGCTGGGGTCGCCGCCCATTCGAACGGCTGGCGATCTCTGCTCCGGCTGGCGAAAGCGACGCCCTGTCGGCAGACATCGCCAGCAACTCGGCAGAGATCGCCAGCACAACCGTCGACAACGCCAGCCACTCACACCGAGCCAGGAAGGCACGCCCGGACGCTGGGCGCCGGACGCTGGGCGCGCCGGACGCCGGGCGCCGGACGTCACCGTGGCGCGTTGCGCGCGCCCTCAGCGAGGCTCGGCCAGTCGGCTGAGGACGGAACCCGAGACACGGTGGGTGGTCCACTCGCTCATCGCCTCGGCGCCCTGGCGGCGGTAGAAGCCCAGGGCGGGCTCGTTCCAGTCGAGCACCGCCCACTCGAGCCGGGTGAGCCCCTCGTCGAGGCACCGGCCGGCGAGGCGGGCGAGCAGGCGTCGGCCCAGCCCGAGGCCGCGGTGCTCCGGGACCACGAACAGGTCCTCGAGCCAGATGCCGTGCCGCGCGGTCCAGGTCGAGAAGGTGTAGAACCAGACGGCCAGGCCGACGACATGCCCATCGTCGTCGGCGACCTCGGCGAACACGCGCGGGGCACCGTCTGAGGGGAACAGGGCCGCGGCGAGGTCGGCCGATGATGCGGTGGCGGCGTCCGGCTCGCGCTCGTAAGCCGCCAGGTCTGCGATCAGCCCGACGAGTTGCTGCTCATCGCCGGGCCGGGCCGACCGGAGCACCGTCATGCGGTCGCGGCGATGTGAGTGAGCGCGAGGTCGTAGCCGCCGAGACCGAGACCAACGATCACCCCCGTGGCGTACCGCGACACCACCGAGTGGTGCCGGAACTCCTCGCGCCGGTGCACGTTCGAGATGTGCACCTCGACCACCAGCGGCACCTGCGCGACCGCGTCGGCGATCGCGATCGAGTAGTGGCTCCACGCGGCCGGGTTGAGCACGACCGGGATCTCCTGGTCGGCCGCTTCATGCAGCCACTGCACCAGTTCTCCCTCGTGATCGGTCTGGCGCACCTCGACGGCGAGCCCGAGACCGGTGCCGGTGCCGACCAGGTGCTCGACCAACTGGGCGTGGGTGACCGAGCCGTAGATGTGGGGCTCACGGCGCCCGAGCCGCCCGAGGTTGACGCCGTTGAGCACGAGCACGCGTCGCAGATCACTCATGGTCCGACCCTAGCGGGCACGTCCCGGGCGCCGCGACAGCGACGGCCTCCCGTCAGCACGACCCGCACCGCCGCGAAAACGGTCCGGGACGTGACCGGGCGACCTGGGCTCCACGTGACGGGTTGTCCCGGCGACCCGCTCAGACGTCTCCCCGGTCCGTCGGACGGTGGTCGTCGCGGTAGATGTCGGGCTCGAGGTAGAGCGCGGTGACCGTGGGCTTGGCCGCGCGGATGCGCTCCTCCGCGGCGTCGATGATCTCGGCGACCCGTCGTGCCGATTCGGTGGGCTCGACCGAGATCTTGGCCGCCAGCAGCACCTCGTCGGGGCCGAGGTGCAGGGTCTTGAGGTGGATGATCCGTTCGACGCCGGGGGTGGCCCCCAGGGCCTCACGGATCCGGCGCCGCGCCTCCGGGGAGGCCGACTCGCCGATGAGCAGGCTGCGCGTCTCCGAACCCAGGGTGAGGGCCACCGCGATCAGCAGCAGCCCGATGAGGGCGGTTCCCACGACGTCGAAGATCGGGTTCCTCGTGAGCAGGGTCATGCCGACACCGAACAGCGCGAACACGATGCCGACGACCGCCGCGGAGTCCTCGAGCAGCACGACGGGAAGTTCGGGGGCCTTCGCGGCGCGGATGAAGCGCGGCCAGGGCGTCCGGCCGCGCGTCGGGTTCGACTCACGGACCGCGGTACGCAGGCTGGCACCCTCGGCGAACGCGGCGAGCACGAGCACGAGCAGCGGAACCCACCACCACCGGGACGACAACAACTCGTCCTGGACGCCCAGGCGCGCCTGGTGCCACTTGTGGTACGCCTCGTACAGCGCGAAC
>JAJXWF010000136.1 GCA_021781735.1 Actinomycetes bacterium | reverse complement strand
TGCGTACAACCTCAAGGGGATCCCGTCCGGGCTCAAGTTCGACGGTTCGGCTCTCGGGAAGATCTTCGCTGGGGAGATCACGTCATGGGACGACCCTGCCCTGACTGCGCTGAACCCTGGAGTCAGCTTGCCCCACGCGCCGATCGCCGTCGCGCACCGCTCGGACGGGTCGGGTACGACCGCCGTCTGGACGGACTACCTCACCAAGGTGAGCCCGGCGTGGGTTGCCAAGCTGGGCGGTAAGGACAAGTCGTTCGGCAAGGACGTCGCCTGGCCCGTCGGGATCGGTGGCAAGGGTAACGAGGGTGTCTCCGGCGTCGTCGGGCAGACCGACGGAGGATTGGGCTATGTCGAGCTCGCCTACGCGAAGGCCCAGAACCTGACCTACGGCCAGGTCAAGAACCAGGCCGGCAACTTCATCGAGCCGTGCGTCGCGACGATCTCCAAGGGAACCGATGGCGTGGTCTACCCCGCGGACCTGCGCGCGAGCCTCACCGACGGTCCCGATGCGAACGCGTACCCGATCACGGGCACGACGTACGGCCTCGTCTACGAGACGCAGACCGACGCGGCGAAGGGTGCTGCGCTCGTGAACTTCTTGTCCTGGGTGCTGACAACGGGCCAGGACGACGCGGCGCAGATCGACTACGCGCCGCTCGGCACGGACCTGCAGAAGCTGGCTGTCGGTCAGCTCAAGAAGATGACGGTCGCGGGCACGGCCGTCTCCTGACCTCATCGCGCGCGTTTGCGGCCGGTCCGCGCCGGACCGGCCGCAAACGCAGAGCAGCACCCGCAGGCAGTCCGGCTTCAGATAGGAGAACCATGGCCGCCACGACCCTGAGCACTGACGTTCCGACCTCCCTGACCAGGCCCCGAGGTCACCGACGTGCCGATCGGGTTTTCCGTGCGCTGACGGCCCTCGCCGCCGCGCTCGTCATCGTGAGCCTGGTGGCGATGGCCCTCTTCTTGGTAGACGAGGCGCTGCCGTCGATGCGCCACTACAGCCCCGTCAGCTTTCTGACCAGCACGAGGTGGGCGCCGTCCGAGGCCGTCGCGGGTTCGTCGTCGGTGAATCCCTACGGGATCGTGCAGTTCATCTACGGGACGCTGCTGACCTCCTTCATGGCGATGGTTCTCGCCGTTCCGGTCGCCATCGGCGTGGCGCTCTACATCACGGAGATGGCCCCCGCGATCATCCGCCGACCCCTGTCGTACCTCGTCGATCTGTTGGCCGCGATCCCGAGCGTGGTCTACGGGTTCTGGGGAGTGTTCGCCCTGATTCCCGCCCTGAAGCCCGTCGGCACCTTCCTCGCCGACACGCTCGGGCACGTGCCGCTGCTCGGAGCCGCCTTCAATGGCCCGTTCTTCGGATACTCCTACTTCGCCGCCGGCGTGGTCCTTGCGATCATGATCTTGCCGATCATCACCGCGATCTGCCGTGAGGTCTTCGCTGTGGCGCCCTCCGACGAGAAGGATGCGGCCCTTGCGTTGGGCGCAACCCGTTGGGAGATGCTGAGGATGGCCGTGCTCCCGCGGTCCCGGTCGGGGATCGTCGGGGCCTCGATCCTTGGCATGGGGCGCGCGATCGGAGAGACGATCGCGGTCACGATGGTCATCGGCAACAGCGTCCTGGCGATCACCACGAGCATTCTTGGTCAGGGATCGACGATGGCGAGTGTCATCGTGAACGAGTTCACCGAGGCGAACCAACCCTTCCACCTGGACTCGCTCTTCGTGGTCGCTCTGTGGCTGCTCGCGCTGTCACTGGTCGTCAACGTCGCGGGCAAGGCCGTCGTGAGTCGCACGTCGCGGGACATCGCATGAGTGAGTCGACCGGACTGGGGGCAGTGGCTCTGCTGAGCCGCCGTCGCGTCGTTGACCAGGTTCTCACGGTCACGCTGAGCGTCGTGATGGCCGGAACGCTCGCACTGCTTCTCTGGGTGCTCGGCTATGTCGGGGTGGAGGGCCTGAAGTACCTGGGGCCGGAGTTCTTGACCCAGACGCCGCCCGGCAACGCCGCCGACGCAGGCGGCGGCTTCCTGAACGGCATCATCGGCAGCACGATCATGGTCGGGATCGCGACGGTGATCGCGGTTCCGATCGGTGTGGGCACGGCCATCTACGTGCAGGAGTACGCCGGACCGGGAGCGGGGACTGCCAGGTTTCTGACGGACGTCCTGGTGGGGATCCCGAGCATCGTCACCGGTGCCTTCGTGTACGCGATCTGGGTGGTCCACTTCGGGTTCTCCGGCATTGCCGGCGGACTGGCGCTCGGGCTGGTGATGACACCACTGATCGTGCGCACGTCGGAGGAGATGCTGCGCCTGGTCTCGCGCGACCTGCGAGAAGCCAGCCTCGCGATGGGAATCGGACGGGCTCGCACCATCGTGTCGGTCGTCCTGCCCACCGCGTCCTCGGGTCTCATCACCGGGGTGATGCTGGCCGTCGCCCGTGCCATGGGAGAGACTGCGCCGTTGCTGCTCACCGCACTGGGAAACGATCTGTTCATCGAGACCAACCCCACCAAGCGCATGTCGTCCCTGTCGTTGCAGATCTTCGGCAACGCGATCACCGGGTATCGCACCGCGCAGGCGCGCGCGTGGGCGGGCGCGCTGACATTGATCGCGCTGGTGCTGATCTTCACCCTGATCGCCCGGTTGGTCGGGCGTCGCAGTGCGATCGCAGGGAGATGAACGGAGATGGAGTCGATCGACACCATGGGAGTGATCACCGGGCCCCACGTGGAATCAGCACGTGCGAGCTCAGCGGACTCGGCGCCCTCGCCTCGCGGGGGAGGGACGGTGGCTGACCACCGCATCGAGATCTCGGGGCTGTCCGCCTTCTACGGCGCCTTCCGCGCAGTCGAGGACGTGAATCTGACGATCGAGCCGGGCTCGATCACTGCGTTCATCGGCCCATCCGGATGCGGGAAGTCGACGGTGCTGCGCAGCCTCAACAGGATGCACGAGACGATCCCGGGGGCACGGACGGAGGGGAAGGTGCTGCTCGGCGATCAGGACATCTATGACCGCAGCGTCGACCCGGTCGCGGTGCGCCGTGCCATCGGCATGGTGTTCCAACGGGCAAACCCGTTTCCGACGATGTCGATCTACGACAACGTCGCCTCGGGTCTGCGGTTGAACGGCGTGACGAAGCGGGGCGTTCTCGATGAGGTGGTCGAGACGTCGCTGCGCAGCGCGAACCTGTGGAACGAGGTGTCAGGCCGGCTCGGGAGCCCGGGCGCGGGCCTTTCCGGTGGCCAGCAGCAGCGGTTGTGCATAGCGCGGGCGATCGCCGTCAAGCCTCAGGTGCTGCTGATGGACGAACCGTGCTCGGCTCTCGACCCGATCTCCACGTTGGCGATCGAGGACCTCATGATTCAGCTCAAGACCAGCTACACCATCGTGATCGTCACCCACAACATGCAGCAGGCAGCCCGGGTGAGCGACAACACCGCGTTCTTCACCGTCGAAGGACTCGGGACGTCTGGGCGTCTCGTCGAGACCGGCCCGACTCGACGCATCTTCGAGTCGCCGAGCGTCAAGCGCACCGAGGAGTACATCGCCGGACGGTTCGGGTAGGTCGTCAATCAACGTGCGCACTGGAGTGGTCATGCCGAAAGTGGTCGACAACCCGCTCTCACGGCTTCATCTGGAGGACGCTGCGAGAGCATGGAAGCGCCGTGGTGCAGCGCACGGCTCGCTCGCGCTGCTGGACCCCGATCTGACGCCCGACTCCGCCGTGGTTGCGGGCCTCGGCGCGGTCGGGATCGACGTCGGCCTGTACAGCGACGATCTGGCCGCGCTCGCGCGACTCGGTGCACGGACACCGGATGTCGCAGTGGTGTCGTGCCAGATGCCGACGGCGGACCTTGCTCGTCTCGTCGTCGTGCTGCGCGCAGTGGTCGGGGGGCCCGTGCTGCTCGCTTTCGAGGATCGGCAGGCTGACGAGGTCGGGCCGGCGGTCGCGGCCGGCGCACTGCCTGTCGTGCGCCAGCCCTACCGGCTCGAGGACCTGTTGCGTGTCCTTGAACCGCACTGGCCGCAACGATCGCGCCAACCTCAGCGCGTGCGGGTCGGGCAGCTGGAGCTGGATCTGCTGGGCTATGACGCCCGCATGGGTGGGGCGGGGCTGGACCTGACCCGGCTCGAGTTCGAGTTCGTTGCGGTTCTGGTGCAGCGGGCGGATCACGTCGTCCTGCGTGAGACGCTCACAGAGCGTCTCTGGCCCGATGCGCGGGACGCGGATGGTGCGATGGTCGGGACGGCAACCCGCGTCCGGCGAAAGCTCGCAGCCGCGGGGGCCCCGGATGCGCTGCGAACCGTGCGCGGCGTGGGCTACCGGATCGACCGGTCAGCGCTGCTCCTCACGGGATGATCTCGGTGAGCAAGAGCCGGACACGGTGCTCGATCTCGTCGACGATCACCCGGATCTCGGCCTCCTCCAGTCCTGCCGGGTCAGCCACCGGCCAGTCCAGATAGCACCGGCCGGGGACCAGTGGACAGGCGTCCCCACATCCCATGGTGACCACGTAGTCCGAGGCGCGGACCACGTCGTCGGTCAACGGCTTGGGGAACTCCGCGATCTGCTCCCACCCGCGCTCGATGAGCACCGCGACGACTGCCGGATCGATGCGTGCCACCGGCGCGGAACCGGCAGTGCGAACCCGGACGCCCGGTCCCGCCAAGGACCGCAGGATGCACGCGGCGATCTGCGACCGACCGGAGTTGCGCACACAGACGAACAGCACGTCAGTGGTCGTGTGCAAGCTGACGCCCTGGGCGCGCGCGAGCGCCGTGAGCCGGTCGGTTGCGAACCGAGACGTCAGGGCAGGAAGATGCTGGCGCACGCGGGCGCGCGATGCGAGCAACGAGTAGCTTTCCTCGACGTAGCGCGCGACCGTCTCGCGGGCGAAGGTGCCGGCGAAGGTCACGCTCAGCCGCTCGGTGATCCGCTCGAGGATCGGGCCGTGCTCGCTGCGGTCGACGTGCTCGTGCGGTCCCGCACCACCGAACGCCAATGAACCGAACCGGACAAGGGCGTCATGGGTCGGCCGGTAGCGGACGGGTCCGCTGCGTCGGCTGTCGCGACCCAGGAGTCCCACCGCCGCCATGGCCTCCAGGTGGACTCGGACGAGGTCCGTGTCGCCGCCCGGTCCGGCGAGCCGCGACGTGTCGGCCTCACCGTCGGGATCGGTCAACAGCAACGCGAGAAGCTGCAGTCGCTGCGGATCAGCCATGGCTGCCACCTGGCGGGCCAGCGTGGACTCACCCACACCGGCCTCCGCAACCCGCCATGGCGGCTCGCCTCAGCGCAGCAGGTCGGCGATCGACGCCAGGCGCTGCGGGACGATCGAGTACCACACGTCGCGCCCACGCGGATCGCGGGAGACGACCCCCGCCTCTCCAAGCATCCTGAGGTGGTAGCTTACGGTGGGTGAGCGCAGATCCAGCGCCCGGGCCAGATCTGCGACGCGTGCCTCGCCGTCCCGGCTGTTGTGGATCAGGCTGAGGAGCTGCAGTCGGGATGCGTCGGACACCACGCGAAGCAGTGCCCCGGTCGACTCCGCCTCCTGGCGACTCAACGCGAGCCTCAGCGCGGGCGCAGTGGCGACGGCCTCGCCGGGGCTCGGTGCTGCCCGCGCGAGACCACGAGACGCCGCAGGGCCGGTTGCGCTCACCCGGCAAGCATATTCCCTGGCTGCACGCGGCGATGCTCATCGCGACCTGGGGATCTCAGGGGGTGACGGCTGCGACGCCGGGCTCGGTGCGGAGCGTCACCACGCACGCGGAGATCGCGTCGCGGATGGGGCGGATGGTCGTCTCGGTCATCGGAGTCCTTGTGCCGGCGGGAAGTGCGAACGCGTCCAGGGATCCAGGCCCTAATGCCCTTGAGCGCCCAGGGTCGCGGAGAAACGGGATGCGGAAGATTCTCCCGTCGCGTGCCCGTCTCGACCGTGCCCGGGGAATCTCACCGCGATCCACGTTCCCCTGCCATGACCTGCGACCGTCTGGTCCGGGAAGGGCGCAGTCGTCTGCACGGGTGATCCTCAATGTCTGTGATTCGACTGGTATAAATATTGACATATGTCGATATTGACGTCAAGCGTCACCGCCGACGGAACCGGGAGGAAGCCGACCGTCGGCGCGACCAGTGCTGTCGCTGTGCGGTCGAGCGGCGAGGTCGGCGAGGTGGTGCGGGGCGTCGAGTGCCGCCGCGCAGCCTGAGCCCGCTGCGGTGATCGCCTGGCGGTGGGTGTGGCCGACGGACCCGGGATGTTCGTCCGCGTGGAGCGGCCCTCGACGAGGATGTAGCCCTCCGGGTCCAGGTCCACCTGCCCGACGGGCAGCTCGGTGCGCGGGACGTGGCCGATCGCCACGAACACCTCGCTCGCGGCAACGTCCCGCACCGCGCGGTAGGCCGAGCCGGTCGCGAGGATCACGGCGTCGGCGGTGTAGGTCTGGCCACCGCCCGTCACGACCGTCTTGACCGCGCCGGTGAGGGAGAGCGACGTCGCGTCGTCCCAGATCGCCCCGGCGCCGAACCGCGCGGCCCGCTTCTGCATGCTCTCCATGAGCCCCGGGCCCTGGATGCCGTCGGAAAACGCCGGGAAATTCTCGACCTCGGTCGTGTTCATCACGGAGCCACCGCCGGGCCCGGCCCCACGACGATCAGGTTGCGCGCCGCGGGCTTCGCCTGCAACCCGATTCCGGCTGCCATCGCGAGCCGGCTCTCGTGCACATTGACGCCCAGCTCGGCCATCGCGACCTCGCGTCGCCCCCGTGCCATGGCCCTCGTCGCGTTCTTCTGATAGTCCTTCTTCACAGCGGTCCCCTGCCTCGGGTCGACTTGGCGGTCGCCCACCACCTTCCCCAAGGCAGGCGTCAGGCAGGGGGCCGCCACCTCGATCTTCACTTGCCGAGGGCGGCTGAAAGCTGGGCCGTAATCCCCGTCGTTGACATCACTAGACCCGAGCCAGCCGTGCGTGGGGATCAATCCGCGCACGAGACCGAGCGGTCGCGCAAGGGACGGAAGGTCGTCTCCTGCGGCGAAAGGGTGCTGGAGTATACGCCGGTGATCGCAGCACGCTCCCGACCTGAGCCCTCGGGCCGCTTCTTGTCCCACGACGAACGGATCAGGATTGCCGACCTGCGGTGGGACGCGGTGTCGGTCCGGCAGGTGGTGGGCCGACAGAGTTGGGCGCCCTCGACGGGCAGTGAGCTGCGTTGCCGCACCCGAGAGGACGGGCGGTGCCGGCAGTTCGAGGCGCACCGGCAGGCGCTCAAGGGTCTAGCCCGGTCGCGCACGCCACGCGCAGGCGCGGGGGAGGCCGGGGTCGTCGATGTCGGCCAGGTGGTGGAGGGCGCCGGTGAACGTCTGCGACACCGGGCGATAGCACGTGAACCGCCCCTCGGCCTCACCAGTGACGGCGCCGGCCTCGCGAAGATGGCGCAGGTGATGACTGACCGTCGGCTTCGCGTTCGTGAACTCTGTGAGCGTGCAGGTGCACAGCGGCTCGTGAGCGATGGCCGCGATGATCTGCAGCCGCAGAGGGTCCGCCAACGGGACGGCCCGGGAGGCAGGGAGCATCAGACCTTCTGCGGGCCTGCGACGCTCGTGACCTTGGTCCTGGAGAAACCCCCGGACGTATCGGTAATCTCTGATATCAACGAGTGCTGATGCGAGCTGGTCGAAACCTAGGTCGAGCGGCAAATCCATCAGCGTTCGTTGATGTGCATGCCCGTCTATGCAACGCTGGTTGCCGGCGGAGACCCAGGTCCATCGTCGCCGCGCCGTTCGTGCTGAGCGGTACGGCTAGAAGAAGGAGTCAGACCATGTCCCAGCGCACCGTCAACCAGACCGCGCAGGTGGCCCCGGCAGTCCGCCTGTCACGGTCACGCTCGCTGGCCGGGCATGTCAAGGCCGCAGTCCTTCCGATGAGCGAGCGGATCAAGTCCGACGGGCTGGTCCAGCCGTCTTCGGTCGCCGGGATCACCAGCACGGACGACCCGTCTCTCCCGATGAGCGAG
>JAJXWF010000135.1 GCA_021781735.1 Actinomycetes bacterium | reverse complement strand
TGGAATTCGGCCTGGTGCCCGAGGAATACGGCGGCGACACGATGTTCGTCGACGTGTCCGCGATCACCGGCGAGGGGCTCGACAGCCTGCTCGAGGCCGTCGTGCTCACCGCTGACGCCGCCCTCGACCTGCGGGCGAACCCCGACATGCCCGCCCAGGGTGTGGCGATCGAGGCGCACCTCGACAAGGGCCGCGGCCCGGTGGCCACGGTGCTCATCCACCGCGGGACCCTGCATGTCGGCGACTCGATCGTCGCCGGATCGGCCCACGGCCGCGTCCGCGCGCTGATCGACGACCTCGGTGAGAACGTCACCGAGGCGCCGCCGTCGATGCCCGTTCAGGTGCTCGGCCTCACCTCGGTTCCGGGAGCCGGCGACAACTTCCTGGTTGTCGACGACGACCGCACCGCCCGGCAGATCGCCGACAAGCGTGCGGCCCGGATGCGCGCAGCCCAGCAGGCAGCCAGCTCCCGCCGCAAGACGCTCGACGAGCTGTTCGAGCAGATGGCCAGGGGTGAGACCTCCGAACTGCTGCTCATCCTCAAGGGTGACGGCGCCGGGTCCGTCGAGGCCCTCGAGGATGCCCTGTCGAAGATCGACGTCGGCGACGAGGTGTCGTTGCGGGTCATCGACCGTGGGGTCGGTGCGATCACCGAGACCAACGTGTCGCTCGCCGCCGCGTCCAAGGCGGTCATCATCGGCTTCAACGTGCGGCCCACGCCGCACGCCACCCAGATGGCCGACCGCGAGAACGTCGACATCCGCTACTACTCGGTGATCTACGACGCGATCGACGAGATCGAGGCGGCGCTCAAGGGCATGCTCAAGCCGATCTACGAGGAGAAGGCGACCGGGTCCGCAGAGATCCGCGAGATCTTCCGTTCGTCCAGGATCGGCAACATCGCCGGGTGCATGGTGCTCAGCGGGTCGCTTCGGCGCAACGCGTCCGCCCGCCTCGTGCGCGACGGCGTCGTGGTCACCCAGACCACGATCGCGTCGTTGCGTCGCGAGAGGGATGACGCCTCAGAGGTCCGCGAGGGCTTCGAGTGCGGCCTCACGATCGCGAACTACCAGGACATCAAGATCGGCGACATCATCGAGACCTACGAGATGGTCGAGAAGCCGCGCAACTGATGACGGCCGGCGTCCGGCACCCCGGACGCCGGGCCCGTCGTCCGAATGGCCCCGCCCGGAGCAATCCACGGTCGGAGCGGCAATCGGTCCGACCGCTCGATGAGCTCGGCTCTGGACAGTGCCCGGGAACCCCGTGTTCCTGGGCACTGTCTCGTGTCGGCCCCTGCGGCGTACGACCGGGCCCCTGCGGCGTACGACCGGGTCATCCGGCATGGCCATGTCGTACGCCGATGGCCATGTCGTACGCCGCCCAGCCCCGGCGCGGTCGCCTGGAACTTGTGGATGGAGACTGACTTATCCACAGGCGGCTCAAAACGCCCGCGCGGCCGAGCCCGCGTCCAGACGATCTGGTCATGACCACATATCTGCGCTCCGACCTCGCCGACCTCGGGGTCACCCGGACGGCGGTCCGCACGAGGCTCCGCGAGGGCGACCTCGTCCGACTGCGGCTCGGCGGCTATTCAGACAACGATCCCGTGATGTTGCGCGAGCGTCACCGGCAGCTCGTCGCGGTCACCCTGCCCAGACTCGGCCCGGGGACCTCGCTCAGCCATGTCTCGGCTGCGGTGTTGCACGGCCTCCCGGTTCCCGATGCGCACCTCGGACGCGTGACCGCGACCCGGTGGCGGGCCGGTGCCGGTGGCGGCAACGGATCGGTGTCGCTCCACACGTTCTCCCGGCCCCTCGACCCGGCCGATTGCGACCTCATCGACGGTGTCCCGGTGACCTCGAGAAGCCGCACGGCAGCGGATCTCGCCATGGTGGTGTCCCTCCGGGACGCCGTTGTGATGCTGGACGCCGCGCTGCACGACCCGTGTGGCGGTGAGGCCATCGGCGTCCGCGAGGAGATCGCACGGCATCTGCACGAGGCGCGGTCCCGGCGGGGCGCGGGCAGGGCCCGTCGTGCGCTGCAGTTGGCCGACGGGCGCGCCGAAAGTCCCCTCGAATCGCACAGCCGGCTCACGTTCGACGAGCAGGGGCTTCCTCGGCCCGACCTGCAGATCGACATTCGGGACGCCTGGGGCCACCTCATCGGGCGCGGCGACTTCGGGTGGCGTGAGGCCCGCGTGATCGGCGAGTGCGACGGGCGGATCAAGTACCGCGACCTGGCCCGACCCGGGGAGGACCCCCTCGACGTCCTGATGCGCGAGAAGCGTCGGGAGAACGAGATCCAGGCACTGGGGTGGACGGTGGTTCGCTGGACCTGGGACGACCTCGCCCAGCCGCGGATCCTGTGCCGGCGTATCGCCAGTCTCCTCATCCCGTCGTGACTGCCTGGGGCGCGGGAGCGGCCGCCGGTCGCGGCCGCACGGCGTCTGCACGGCGTCCTGAGCACTCTGGGGTCCCTTCCGGTGGGGTCCGGCCGGGCGGCGTACGACCCGGCCATCGGCGTACGACAGGGGCTCCGGCCGTGACCTGGTCGTACGCCGCAATGACCTGGTCGTACGCCGAAATGACCTGGTCGTACGCCGAAATGACCTGGTCGTACGCCGAAATGACCTGGTCGGAGGCCGCGGCGGGCCTGGTCGGAGGCCGTAGGAGCCGGGGACGCCGAGTGGCCCACGACAGCCGGTGGTGGGTGGCTCCGGTCAGTGGGTGGTGGGTGGCTCCGGACGCGGCGGATGGGCGGGTGACGCCGCGCGAGGGTCGGCGTGGTTGGCGTAAGCTCGCGGGGATTGGCATTCGAGCTCTGGAGGAACACACCATGGCGAACCCTCGCGTGGCCAAACTGGCGGATCAGATCCATGTCATCGTCGCCGAGATGCTCGAGCGCCGGATCAAGGACCCGCGGCTCGGGTTCGTCACCATCACCGACGTGCGACTCACCGGCGACTCGCGTGACGCGACGATCTTCTACACGGTGCTCGGCGGCCAGACCGACCTTTCCGCCAGTACCGCGGCGCTCGAGTCCGCGAAGGGCCTGCTGCGTTCCACCGTCGGGAAGCGGCTCGGTCTGCGGTTCGCGCCGACCCTGACGTTCGTCCTCGACGCCACCGAGGATCAGGCGCGCGCCATCGAGGAGGCGCTGGCCCGGGCCGCGAGCAGCGACGAGGAACTGGCGGCCCGCTCCGCGGGGGCCCAGTACGCGGGCGAGGCCGACCCGTATCGGCGTCCACGTGACGAGGACGCCGACGACGAGGACGCCGACAACGAGGACGCCGACGACGAGCGGGTCGAGTGAGCGGCACGCCGGAACCGCTCGGGACCGCAGCGACCTCGGGGATCCTCGTCGTCGACAAGCCACAGGGGTGGACCTCCCACCAGGTCGTCGGGCGTGTCCGACGGCTGCTGGGCACTCGCCGGGTCGGGCATGCGGGCACACTCGACCCGATGGCCACCGGGGTCCTCATCATCGGCGTCAACCGGGCCACCCGACTACTCGGGCATCTCGCGCTGCACGACAAGAGCTACCTCGCGACGATCCGGCTCGGTGAATCCACCGCCACCGACGACGCCGACGGGGAACTGGTCGAGTCTCGGCCCGCCGACCACCTGGACGCCGACGGCGTGGAGGCGGCGATGGCCCCGTACCGGGGAGACATCCTCCAGGTGCCCAGCTCGGTGTCGGCCATCAAGGTCGACGGACGCCGCGCCTACGCCCGGGTACGCGCCGGCGAGCAGGTGCAGTTGGCCGCTCGACCGGTGCATGTGTCGCGGTTCGACCTGGTCGCCGTGCACCACGACCCCGCCCGTCCTGGCGTGCTCGACGTCGACGTCGTCGTCGACTGCTCGTCGGGCACCTACGTGCGCGCGCTCGCCCGTGACCTGGGGTCCGACCTCGGCGTGGGCGGTCACCTGACCTCGCTGCGCCGAACGCGGATCGGACGCTACGACCTCACCTCGGCCGTCGACGTCACCCGCGACCAACCCCCGGTGCTGACCCCGATGGCGGAGGCGGCCGCACTCAGCTTCCCGACGGTGGCCGTCGACGCGGCCGAGGCGGTGACGATCGGTCACGGCGGCGCGCTCACCCGCGCTCTCCCCGGCGATCCCACCGCGATGATCGGACCCGACGGGGACCTGCTCGCGTTGTACCGACCCACCGATGACGGGTGCCGGCCGGTGGCCGTGCTGGGGTGACCTCCGGGGGCGGCCCGCCGGTCCCGCGACCAGCAGCGATGCCGTCCATCCGCCTCGCGTGCGCCGATCCGCCTGACGTGGGCGATGTTCATGGCCGTCAAGGCGGGGTCTCGGGCGCATTGGACCGTCCGCTGTGTCCTACAGTGGACGCGACCACCGGCAGGAAGGGCATTCATGAGTGTTGTGGCGATCGGCAACTTCGACGGCGTCCACAATGGCCACCGCCAGCTGCTCGCCGAGGCCCGGGAGATCGCACCCGACCTGCCTCTCGTCGTGCTGACCTTCTGGCCGCACCCGATGTCGGTGGTGCGGCCGGAGGGGGCTCCGAAGTTGCTGTCCACCCTGCAGCGACGGATCGAACTGCTCCGGGACGCCGGGGCCCACGAGGTGCGGGTCGTCCACTTCACCCGCGACGTGTCGAGGTGGAGTCCCCGGGAGTTCGTCGAGAAGGTGATCGACCCGCTGCATCCGCGCGTCGTGGTGGTCGGTGAGAACTTCCGGTTCGGCTACCGCGCTTCCGGTGGCGTCGAGACGCTCCGCGAACTCGGGCGCGGCCACTTCGAGGTCCGGTCGATGCCACTGCTCCACGTCGACGGGGAGAACACCTGCTCGACGCTCATCCGCCGGGCTCTGCGCGAGGGGGACGTCGACCTTGCCCGCCGTCAGCTGGGCCGTCACTTCCGCCTCTGCGGCGTCGTGGTCATGGGTGACCAGCGGGGCCGCCAGTTGGGATTCCCCACGGCCAATCTCGACATGTTTGAAGATCTCGAGGTGCCCGCCGACGGCGTCTACGCCGGGTGGTTGCTGCGCCTCGACACCCCGGACGCCGCCCCGTGGCCGGCCGCGATCTCGGTGGGCACGAACCCGACGTTCGACGGTGAGGAGCGCCGCGTCGAGTCGTATGTGCTCGACCGCGACGACCTGGAACTGTACGGCGTCGAGGTGGGCGTCGAGTTCGTGGCCCGGATCAGGGGCCAGCACCGCTTCGACGACGTGGCCGGGTTGGTCGCCCAGATGCACCGCGACGTCGCCGACGTGCGACGGGTGCTGGCGTTGGAACTCTCAGCCGGCCAGCAGTGACTTGCGGTAGATCGCGTGGTAGCTGCTCGGCTGGTTCGGCTCGAGCACCTGGTAGCTGTCGGGCGTCTCCATGATCAGGTGGTCGCCGGTGGGGGAGTAGCCGAGTTCGAGGAACAGCGGGATCGCGCGGAAGTTCTGCGGATCGACCGCCAGGAACACCTGCTGGTGACCGGCCTCGGCGGCGCGCTCCTCGAGCCAGCGCCACACGGCCGATCCGACGCCGTGGCGGCGATGGGCCGGGGGCACCCAAAGGTTCTTGAGTTCGGGGTTGAGTTCCTCGTCGTTGAAGTCGAGAAAGCCGCTGCCGACCACTTCGCCGTTGGCCTCGGCCACGGCGAAGATGCCCGTGCCGGCTTCCTGCTCGGCGAGACGCCGCGCGGGCAGCCCGATCTCGGGTCGCGGGTCGAGCGCGATCAGCGCGTCGAGGTCGCTCGCCACGGCACGGCGAACGGTGATGACGACGTCGTCGCCAACGAAGGTCATCGGTGCGGATTCGCTCATCTGCCTGCCTTTCTTGGGGTGCGGGCGCCCACCCGTGCGGAACCATCAAACCACGTCCCGGATGCGCTGTAACCGGGGGTCGACTCACGACGGCGTCCCGGGGCGGCGTGGGTGGACGCCGCGCGGCGCGACGATTCGCCGCCCCACGGGGCCGCCTGATACCGTGGATCGTTGCCGTAGATCGGCCGCGGCCCAGTAAGAGCCCCCATCGCAACAGGCACCGGGGGCGCCGCGCAACGGGAAACCGGAAGGAGAGCAGCCGTGGATGCTGCCGACAAGAAGAAGACCATCGATGAGTACGCCACCCACCCTGGTGACACCGGCTCACCCGATGTGCAGATCGCGCTGCTCACCAAGCGGATCGCCCACCTGACCGAACACCTCAAGGAACACAAGGGCGACCACCACAGCCGCCGGGGCCTGCTACTCATGGTCGGCCAGCGTCGTCGTCTGCTCAACTATGTCGCCAAGAACGACGTCGAGCACTACCGCCAGCTCATCGAGCGTCTCGGCCTGCGCCGCTGACGCCGACGAGGGAGCGACCCGTAGGGGTCGCTCCCTCGTTCACTTCGGCCGGAGGGACCCCGTCCCGCGGGCCGACCGGAAGCATCCGGACAACCGAACAGTCACAACTGAATACCTGTCACATCCGAATCCAGGGGATCCATCCAGGCCCCGTCTGGTCCTCGGTAGTGGTTGTCCGGAGCGCAACGAGCCGGGGAGCTTCGATCGAAGACCGGCGGCACGCCCCAGCGGACAGTGATCCCCGTGAGATCGAAAGGACGTCCCATGGAGGGACCCGACCTCAAATCTGTTGAAACCATCATCGACAACGGTGCCCATGGCACCCACACAGTGCGCTTCGAGGCTGGCCTCCTCGCGCGCCAGGCCGACGGCTCGGCGGTCGTCTACTTCGACGGCGACACGATGCTGTTGAGCACCACCGTCGCCCAGAAGACCCCCCGCGACTCCATCGACTTCTTCCCGCTGACGGTCGATGTCGAGGAGCGCATGTACGCCGCCGGTCGCATTCCCGGCTCATTCTTCCGGCGTGAGGGACGCCCCTCCGAGGGCGCCATCCTCACCTGTCGCCTCATCGACCGCCCGCTTCGTCCCTCGTTCGTCAAGGGCCTGCGCAACGAGGTGCAGGTCATCGTCACGGTGATGGCGCTCAACCCGAGCGTGCTCTACGACGTCGTCGCGATCAACGCCGCGTCGATGTCCACCCAGCTGGCCGGCCTGCCGTTCAGCGGCCCGATCGGCGGCGTGCGCATCGCGCTCATCGGTGACCAGTGGGTCGCGTTCCCGAGCGTCACCCAGCTCGAGGACGCCACCTTCGACATGGTGGTGGCCGGTCGCGTGCTGCCCGACGGCGACGTCGCGATCATGATGGTCGAGGCCGAATCGACCGAGTCCACCTGGGATCTCGTCCGCTCCGGTCGCACCGCCCCCACCGAGGAGGTCGTCGGCCAGGGCCTTGAGGCCGCGAAGCCGTTCATCAAGCAGCTCTGCGACGCCCAGGCCGAGCTCGCCGCCCAGCTGCCCAAGGAGACCTACGACTTCCCGGTCTTCAAGGAGTACAGCGACGACGTGTTCGCCGCCGTCGAGGAGCTGGCCGCCGCCGAACTGGCGCAGGTCATGCGGATCGCCGGCAAGCAGGAGCGCCAGGCCGCCGACGGCGCGCTCAAGGCCAGGGTCAAGGCCGAGCTCGGGCTCCGGTTCGAGGGCCGCGAGGGCGAGATCAGCGGCGCCTACAAGGCGCTCACCAAGAAGATCGTGCGCCACCGCACCCTCACCGAGCACGTGCGCATCGACGGACGCGGCGTGCGCGACATCCGCACCCTGTCGGCCGAGGTCGGCGTCGTACCCCGGGTGCACGGCTCGGCGTTGTTCCAGCGCGGCGAGACCCAGATCCTCGGCGTCACCACGCTGAACATGCTCGACATGGAGCAGAAGCTCGACACGCTCGCGCCCGAGACCACCAAGCGCTACATGCACAACTACAACTTCCCGCCCTACTCGACCGGTGAGACCGGCCGGGTCGGGTCGCCGAAGCGACGCGAGGTCGGTCACGGTGCCTTGGCGGAGCGGGCCATCGTGCCGGTGCTGCCGAAGCGCGAGGAGTTCCCCTACGCCATCCGTCAGGTGTCGGAGGCGCTCGGCTCCAACGGCTCCACCTCGATGGGTTCGGTGTGCGCGTCGACGCTGGCGCTGCTCGAGGCCGGCGTGCCGCTCAAGGCGCCGGTGGCGGGCATCGCCATGGGGCTCATGAGCGAGA
>JAJXWF010000134.1 GCA_021781735.1 Actinomycetes bacterium | reverse complement strand
GCCGCTGCTGGTGGCCGCCAAGGTGCTGCGGCGGCTGGTGGGCTACCGGCGGGTTCTCGACGCGTCCCTCGCCAGGTTCCGCATCCCCGGTCACTTCGACGCGGCGATCGCCTACGCCAACGACATTTACACCGACCGGGGCTTCGTCGGCGGTGCCAACGACATCGTGCGCCGGAGCGCCAGCGCGCGACGCCGGATCGCGTGGATCCACAACGACGCCACCAAACACGGACTCGACGCCGCACGAATCCGTCGCACGTATGGCGAGTTCGACGCCGTGGTCAATGTGAGTCACACGTGCAAGGAGATCTTCGACGCGATCGCGCCCGACTTCGCGCCCAGGTCGAGCGTTGTCTACAACATGACCGACAGGGAGAGGATCCTGCGACTCGCGGCGACGGGCGACCCCTATGACGACGCGGAGGTGTTCCGCCTGGTCACCGTGGCTCGCCTCGACAACCGGCAGAAGCGCCTGGACCGCGTCATCGACGCTGCCGGGCTGCTCAAGGACCGCGGCGTGTCCGGGTTCCGGTGGTACCTCGTGGGTGACGGACCCGACGCTGCGATGCTGCGACGGATGGCACTCGACCGGCAGGTCGACGACGTGGTGCGCTTCGAGGGGCGTCAGGCCAATCCCTTCGCGTACATCGCGCACGCCGACCTGTTCGTCCTGACCTCTGACTACGAGGCCTACGGCATGGTGCTGGACGAGGCACTGACGCTGGGCGTGCCGGTGGTCTGCACCAACTATCCCGCGGCCTCGGAGATCATCACCGACGGCGAGAACGGGCTGCTCGCCGACCTCACGGTCGAGTCGCTCGCCGAGACGATCCTGCGCGCCATTTCCGACCCGGCCCTGCTCCGCCGGATGCGGGCGGCCATTGCCGCCCGGCCGCCGGACAATGGCGCGGCGACTCGGCAGTTCGAGGACGTGCTCACGGGTAGGAAGGTCGAGCCGTGAGTGGTCCACGTGCCGAGGACCGGGGTGCCCCGCGCCTCACGCCGATCCGCACGCTCGGCGTCCCGCGATGACCGAGCCGCGAGGTCGCACCGGCAGGGCGGTGCGCAACGCCGGAGCTGCCGCCGTCGGGCAGGTGCTGTCCACCGTGTTCGCCTTCGCCACGCGGACGGTCTTCATCTACACGCTGGGCGCCACATACCTCGGCGTCAACAGCCTGTTCACCAATGTGTTGGCCATCTTGTCGTTCGCCGAACTCGGCGTCGGCACCGCGATGACCTACGCCCTCTACGGACCCTTGGCGACGAACGACACCGACCAGGTCGCCGCCCTCATGGGTGCCTACGCGAAGGCCTACCGGGCGATCGGACTCACCGTGGCGGTCGTGGGAGTGGCGATCGTCCCGTTCCTCGGCGTGCTCATGAAGGGTCGACCGGGCATTCCCCACCTGGTCGTCCTCTACCTGATCTTCCTGAGCAACTCGGTGCTCAGCTACTTCATCTCCTACAGCCGCTCGTTGCTGATCGCCAGCCAGAACGTGCACCTCGACGTGCTCAACCGGACGGGGTTCGCTCTGGGGCAGGCCCTGCTGCAGGTGGGCGTGCTGATGTGGACGCACAGCTTCCTGCTGTTCCTGGTGGTCCAGGCACTGAGCCAGGTGGCGTCCAACGTCGCCATCACCTGGCAGGTCCGCCGCATCTTCCCCGGCGTGCTGTTCCGCCGGGGCACCAGGCTGGCGCCCGGTGTCCGGCGTGAGCTGGTGAAGAACGTGCGCGGGATGGTCTACAGCAAGCTCGGGTCGGCAGCCGTGTCGGCGAGCACGTCGGTGTTCATCTCGGCGTTCGTGGGAGTGGTCTCGGTCGGCCTCTACTCGAACTACCTGCTCATCACCGGAATGGTCAATGTGGTCATCGGCCAGGCGATCGCGGCCGTCGCTCCCGGCATCGGGAACCTGAGCGTCACCGGCTCCACGGCCGAATCCTCCGCGACGTTCGACCGTCTGCTGTTCCTCAACTTTGTGCTCGTGGGGGCGGCGACCGCATTCCTCGCGGTGCTGCTGAACCCGTTCATCCACCTGTGGGTGGGTGGCCAATACGTGCTGGGATGGCCGGTGACCGCGCTCATCGTCGTCAACTTCTTCCTCTACGGGATCCGCCAGACCGCCGTCACCTACATCAACGCCTGCGGGTTGTTCTGGCCGGTGCGGTACAAGTCGTTGGTCGAGGCGGTGCTGAGCATCCTGCTCTCTCTGCTCTTCCTGGCGGTCTTCCACCTGGGCATCGCCGGGGCGTTGCTCAGCGTGACGATCAGCACGGTCGCCACGAACATCTGGTGGGAGCCGTTCGTGGTCATGCGCAAAGTCCTGGGCCGGGGAATGGGGCACTATCTGCGCACTCTGACGCGATATGCGGCGACCACGCTGTCGATCACGGTGGCGGCGCTCGCGGTTCACGCGTGGACGGGAGTGGACGGAGTCCCGGGGTTGATGATCGCCCTGGTGTCGACCGGCTCGATCATCCTCGTGGCTGTGCCCGTGGTCCATCGGCGCAGCCCGCACCTGGCCTACACGCGGGCCCTGATCGGGAGATACCTGGGCCGGTCGCGACGGTTCAGCTGAGTGCGAACGGTGCGCTGACCCGTTCCGGCGAGTCAGGGCGCGCCGGGGGCGTCAGCAGACGATGGAACGTGTCGGCCGATGCGTCCCAGGTGAAACGGCGGGCGTTCGCCAGTCCGGAGGCGATCATCGATCGCCGCAGATCGGCGTCGTCGAGCACCCGGTCGAGGGCCTCGGCCAAGGCCCGCGTGTCCAGCGGATCGACGAGCAGCCCTGCGCCACCACAAGCCTCCGGTAGCGACGAGACGTTGGACGCGATCACGGGGGTCCCCGCGGCCATTGCCTCAATCACGGGGATCCCGAACCCCTCGTAGAGCGAGACCAGCACCGTGGTGTCGGCCATCTGGTAGACGGCCGCCTTGTCGTCATCGCTGACCGGGCGGGTGAACACGACGGAATCCTGCACGCCCAAGCGCCGTGACTGCTCCTGCAGGTCGGCGTCGCGACGGGTGATCACGAGTTTCACTCGTTGACGGGCCGCGGGGTTGAGCAGCGAGTAGGCCTCGATGATGCGCGCAACATTCTTGTAGGGACGCGTGCCCCCGAAGTAGAGGATGTAGCGGTCGGGAAGTGCGTACCTGGCCCGGACCGATGCGCGGGCCTCGCGGTCGACGGGGGGATTGAGATCCTCGAACCGGACCCCGTTGGCGGCGATCGCGATCCGCTCCGGTTCCATATCCAGTTCGTGGGCGATGTCGTTCCTCGAGGACTGCGACACGGTGACGATGACGTCCGCGCGGCGGTGGATCTCCTCGAGTTGGCGGCGGTACCGGTCGACCAGCCCCGGCAGTTCCAGCGGGATCCTGAGGGGGATGAGGTCGTGAACCACGACGATGACCGTGCCCGCGATCCGGGCGACGGGGAGCCTGTTCGAGAAGAAGAGGAACGCCTCACTCGCGTCGCGCATGATCGTGTTGTAGCTCATCGGGAGGGACGGGGACCGGCGTGCTGGGTAGAGCAGGCGCTCCGGGATCCGGGACAGGTGTACCGGGAAGTCGTAGGTGTCGAAGAGGGGCACCGATCGTGTCCTGAGCGAACTGAACCCTCCGCGGAGTTGCAGGTCGGGCCGCAGCATCAACCGGGTCGCGATCTCGTGGGTGTAGACACCGATGCCCGACGTCCGATTGGGCGCCGACTGGAGATTGAGGTGGACCTTCATGGAAACGTCCCTTCGGTGACGTGCCGGCCTATGTCCCATCCGGCGACGACGCGCTGAGCGTGCCCAGCACGCGAAGGACGACGTCCAGGCTCTCGTCGATCCTGCCGGCCGCCGCCCGCGCCGCCCGGGGGCCCCGCCCGTAGGGATCCGGCACGTCGTCGTCCGGTTCGACGGTGCGGCGACGCCAGAGGTGGCCGGCCAGGTCCTGCAGGGTCAGGTCGTCGGGCGCCCGCTGAAGCTCCCGGGCGACGTGGCCGAGGACGAAGGTCTTGCGTCCGAGGTCCGGCCACTCCTCGAGGATGTAGCGGCGGTGTTCGGCAGCCATAGTGAGGACAAGATCGGCCGCGACCATGTCCGCCCGGGTGAGCTGACGCGCGCGGTGCGATGACGGATCGAGGTGTGGGTCGAGGCAGTCGGCCATGGGTGGATCGATGGGTCGGCCGACAAGCGCGTGGACGCCCGCGGAGCCGAACTCGAGTCCTGCATGGGGACGGCCGTTCGCGGCGAGGTGCGCGTAGGCGGATCGGCAGATGTTGGCGGTGCACACGAACAGGATCCGGAAGGGCCGGTCAGCGGGAGGGTGGACGCTGTCGCACTGGGCGTCGAAGAGCATGCTGAGGTGAACGGGCGCCTCCAGTACCTGATAGCTGCACGCCACGCCCGCGGGGACCACCACCGTCGACCCGCTCGTCAAGTCGTTGTCGTAAGCACGCCCGGTGCCCTGGCCCGGACGTTGATCGACCCAGGACGCGGCGATGCGACCAGCGATCACGGTCAGCGTCCACGTGCCGGCGCGCGCGCTCAGCGGCACGGTCTCACCGACACGGTCGGAGCTCGAGATCTCCTGCCGTCGTGGCTGGAACTCGGCGGGTGGCGTGACGTCGGGGCTCCACGACTGCCACACCCGGCGTGCCGACGGGCCGGGCGCATCGGCCCCCGGCGCGAAGGTGTGAACCAGCCCGGGGATGGGTGCCTGACCTCGCGCGTCGCCGAACCCGGGTGAAGTCATGAGTCAGGAGAGAGCCGCGGTGATCTTCGCAGCGATGGCGGCCTGCGCGCTGCTGGACAGTGACGGCCCGTCGCCCGAACCGGGCTGGCCGACGTTGATGAACGTGCCCCCCACCTTCTCGATGGCTGCGCTGATCGTCTGGTCGTGCAACGTGAAGTAGTAGGGGACAGGCGCCAGCGTGGTGACCGGCGAGACGGCCACCAGCTGGGCGTTCGGCAGCGCCTGATGCAGATCGGCGAAGTAGCGGGTGGCCGCCGGGCTCAGGTTGTAGTCACCATCGGCGGTGCCGCCGAAGGTGATGATGAGGTCGGGTTGAGCCTCGATGACCGCGGGGAGGCTGCCCTCGAAGTTGGCGCACGGCGTCGTGTCGCACGTGAGAGGACGTTTCACGTATCCACGACCAGGTGATGACAGGTTGACGACATTCGTCCACCCGAGCTGCTTCTCGGCGATCCCGACCCACGTGTCGGCCGCGGCGCCTGAAGACACCCCATCTCCCAGGATCAGCACCGTGAGCGGGGAGGAACTGCTGGATGGGGTTGCCGTGGTGGAAGCCGACGGCGACGGGTGATCCGGTGTCGGTGTCGTGGAGGTCACACGCGGCGTGCGGCTCGCCTTCGCCGAGGTCGGTGTGGAGGTCGGCAGCACCACCGGCGCTGCGGACGTCGCGACCGGCACCGGACGCGGACTCAACGCGGCCGCGCTGAGGGCCACCGTCACGAGAACGAGCAGGCTCAGCATCACGCTGCCCAGGTTGATTCGCAGACGCGCCTTCTTCAAGGGAATTCTCCTCTGCCACCCCGGGGTCGGCCCTTTGACCGCCGTCGACTATCGTAAACGTGTCACGGGGGATTCCTGCCGGTTGGGTGAGTTTAGAAGTCTGCGGCCACCGGCGGACAAAGGGGATGGCTGATGGAATTGCAGCAATATGCCCAGCTGGTGAAGCGCTATTGGCGGAGCATGGTTGCGATTGTGCTCCTGTGCATCGCGGCGGCTGGCGGGCTCACGCTCATCCTTCGCTCCAGCTATACGTCACACTCGTCGATATTCGTCTCCGTCGACAGCGGCGCGAGCGGTGGTGACCTGTATCAGGGCGCCTCGTACGCCGAGCAGCAGGTGACCTCGTTCTCCAAGTTGGCCAATTCGGAGTTGGTGCTGAAGCCGGTCATCGCGCAACTTGGGCTCGCGACCTCACCCGGCGCGCTCGCCAAGCACGTCGTCGTGACCTCCCCGACGTCGACTTCGATCATCGACATCGCCGCCAGCGACAACAATCCGAACCAGGCTGCGGCGATCGCCGATACGGTGGCACAGAGCCTGGTGTCGGCCGTGTCGAAGCTCTCGCCGATGTCGCCGACCGGGTCGCAGTTGGTGACGGCAACCATCGTCAACACGGCGACCGTGGCGGCCACACCCACCAGCCCCAAGCCGTTGACCAACCTGGCGCTCGGATTCGTGCTCGGACTCGTGATCGCCGCGGGGCAGGCGCTGGTGCGCTCGGCGATCGACACCCGGATCAAGACCACCGATGACCTCGCCCGCGTGCTCGACGCGCCGCTGCTGGCCGCGGTCGGCCACGTCGGTCTCATGAATGAGTCCGGGAGCCTCGCCACCGGAGATCCCACCACGGAGGCTTATCGGCGGCTGCGAACGAACGTCGGCTTCCTCACGCCCGGCACCGAGCACCGCCGGTCCCTGGTGGTCACCTCGCCGAACCAGTCCGAGGGAAAGACGCAGACGATCATCGGTCTCGCCCGGATGTTGGCCCAGGCCGGCGAGCGCGTCCTGCTGATCGACGCCGACATGCGCCGCCCGACCTTGGCGCAGCGACTGCGACTCGACTCCGAACCCGGCCTGTCGCAGGTGCTGGCGGGGCGGGGGCGGATCGACGACTTCATCATGCAGGTCGATGACGGGTCGCTGTTCGTCCTGCCGGCCGGGAGTCTTCCGCCGAATCCGGCCGAACTGCTGGCCTCGCAGAACATGGAGCATCTCCTGGCCACGGCGGAGGCGATGTACGACTACGTCCTCATCGACTCGCCCCCGGTTCTGCCGGTCACCGACTCGGTAGTGATCGCCGAGCGGGTGAGTGGCGTGATCCTCGTGATTCGATCCGGACGCACCCGGGCCCAGGATGTGCGGGAGGCCGCGCGCCTTCTGGACACCGCGGGAGTGACGATCTCGGGAGCGGTGGTCAACGACGTCGCCCGCTCGGGCCGGTATGGCTACGGCTGGTACGGGTCGGCCTATTATTCGAGCAGTCAACCCGGACCGGCCCGGTCCGGGGGGCGTGGGCCCTCTGGACGACGTCGGACGTCGCCGTCGAGGGCAAGGCCGTCAGCCCGGATGCCCGAGGCCGACCCCGAGATGGCCCCACTGAACTGATCCCCGCAGTCGCCGCTCGCGCGAGTCGCGGACACCGCCCATATCGGCCCTCACCTCGGGCGGTTCTGGTCGAGGGTCGTGGGCTAACCTGCGCGCCGTCCCCGTGTGGTGGAGCACCACGGTCGCGGCGGACGGGGCGAACATGGGCGAGGCGCGTGGTGGCGACCTGATCGTGAGCAGAGCGGCCGCCGCCGACGATCAGCAGATCCTTCCGCTGTTGCGGGCGGCGCTCGAACGCACCGACGCCCCGCACTATGAGGGATAACTGCGCTGGAAGCATCGCGACAACACCTTCGGCGAGTCACCGGCGTGGGTCTCGCTCGACGGCGAGCGCATCGTGGGCCACCGCACCTTCCTGCGGTGGCGGTTCCGAACCGACGACGATCGGGTGGTCACGGCTGTTCGGGCCGTGGACACCGCCACGCACCCGGACTACCGGAGACGGGGGATCCTCCGGCGGTTGACGCTGCAGGGCGTGGCCGAGCTCACCATGGCCGGTGACGGCATCGTGTTCAGCACGTCCAACGACGCGAGCTGTCCCGGGTACCTCACGATGGGGTGGACCGTGGTGCGGCGCTTGCCTGTGGGTGTCCTGCCGTCCGGACCGCGCCGGGTGGCGCGGATGGCGGCCTCCTGGGTGCCCGCGGCGCTGTGGTCGGAGACCTGCTCGGCCGGCTTCGAGGCCAGGGATGTCCTCACCCGTCGAGGGGTCGCGGAGGCCCTGCTGCAGTACGCCGCGAACGTCGGTTTCCGCACCGACCGCACCCCCGAACACCTCGCCTGGCGCACCGGATTCGAGCCGCCGCACTACCGGCTGCTGCTGACCTGGCCCCAGGACCCGGCCCAGGGCGGCATCATCTTCCGCCTGCGGCGGCGGGGGGCTTCGATCGAGGCCGTGATCCCCGAGCAGTTGGTGCCGGACCGGATGACCTGCGTCCGGCTGGTCACCAGGATCCTCCGGGAGATGCGGGCCGATTATGCGATCGGTCTGCTCACCGGGCCCTCGGTCGGCCTACTGCCGCTGCCCGGCCAGAGACCCGTGCTCACCGTGCGA
>JAJXWF010000133.1 GCA_021781735.1 Actinomycetes bacterium | reverse complement strand
GCCCCCGCTCCCGGCGGGCGGCGGGCCGGCGTCCCGGCCCCGCCGCGGACGCCGCGCGCTGGCCGGTCTCGCCGCGATCGCTGTGCTCGCCGCCGGAGCCGGTGGCGGTGCCGGGCTGCTGCTCGGCGACACGGTCTCCACCGCGGTGCCGGTGTCGGGGACGCCGGTCCCGTCGGTCGTCAATGTCGCCGACACCGGCGTCACCCCGAACTGGGATGCCGTGGCCGCGTCGGTGTCGACCTCGGTGGTCTCGATCATCGTCACCTCCTCGGGCGCGGAGGACCAGGGCACCGGCGTGGTGGTCAACCGCAGCGGCGACATCGTCACCAACAACCACGTGGTGTCGGGCCTGGGTCCCCGGGCCAGCGTCGACGTCGTGGTGGGCGGAACGCACTACCCGGCCACCGTCGTCGGCGTGGACGCCGCGGCCGATCTCGCGGTCATCCGGATCACCAACCCGCCGCGCAGCCTCACTCCGATCACGTTCGCGAACAGTTCGGGCGTCCGGGTGGGCGACGCGGTGATGGCGGTCGGCAACCCTCTCGGCCTCGCCGGCACCGTCACGACCGGCATCGTCAGCGCGCTCAACCGTCCTGTGGTCACCCAGGAGGCCAGCTCCTCGATCAGCTACGGCGGTTCCGCCGCGGCGGTCTACACCAACGCCATCCAGACCAGCGCACCGATCAACCCCGGCAACTCGGGGGGCCCGCTCGTCAACGCGTCCGGGCAGCTCATCGGTTTGAACTTCTCGATCGCCGCCCTTTCCTCGGGCAGCAGCAGCCAGAGCGGCAGCATCGGGATCGGCTTCGCGATCCCGGGCAACGAGGTCGAACACGTCGCCAGCCAGTTGCTGACCAGCGGCAGCGCCACCGTGGCCACCCTCGGTGTCGGCGCCGTCGACGGTACCGCCTCCGCCGACGGGGTCGGCTACCTCGGCGCGTCGGTGACAAGCGTCGCGTCCGGGACGCCGGCGGCCTCCGCCGGGATCACCCGCGGCGACCTGGTGGTCGGCTTCAACGGGGTCCCGGTCGGGTCGGCCGATGCGCTGCTCGCCGACGTGCGGTCCGCCGAGGCCGGCCAGACGGTGACCCTCACGATCATCCGGGGCGGTCGCAAGCAGACCGTGACGCTCACCCTCGCGGCGGCGGCGAACGGCGCCTAGAGCCGTTGCCGGAGAGGATCCGGTCCCGGACGCTCCTCGTCCCCGCGCGTCCGGGACCGGGCCGCACCTCACGAGGTCTACTCGGTATTGGCGTGGGCAGCCTTCGCGGCGTCGTTGTCGATGCCGCGAAGCCGGGCGAGCCGCAGGCAGACGCCGTCGAATGCGATGTGACACGCCTGATCGAACAGGCTCGACAGCGGTTGGATCGTGGCGGCCTCGCCGGGTCTGCGGTACTTGGTCGCCGCTGGCACATGCACCACCAGTCCCGCCCGCTCGGCCAGGGGTGACGCCGGGTCGGTGGTGACGGCGACCACCCGGGCCCCCTCACGGTGGGCCCGCTCGGCCACGCGCACCGGGGCGGCCGTGGTGCCCGACCCGCTCACGGCGACGACGAGGTCGCTGCCGCGAACCGCCGGCGTGGTGGTCTCGCCGATGACGTGCACCGACAGTCCCAGGTGGGTCAGTCGCATCGCCAGGGCCCTGGCCATGAAGCCGGATCGCCCCTCGCCGGTGACCAGCACGTGCTCGGCGGCGTTGAGCTGGTCGGCGAGCAGGTCGAGAGCGGCGCTGTCGAGCCGCCGCACCACCTGCGCGATCTCGCCGAGGATGGTCGCGAGCAGCTCACCGGTGGCCGGCGCGGTGGATGAATCGGTCGCACGCGTGGTCATCATCGCATCCCGACGTTGGGAACGGGACGTCCGGCGGCCTCCAACAGTGCCCCGACGGCGGCGAGGGGGTCGTCGCTCCCGGTGACCGCCGACCCGATGATCACCCGGACGTCATCTGCAGTGAGTCCGGGCAGGTCGGTCGCGCCGAGGCCCCCGGCGAGGGCAACCCGGCGACCCTCGGCCCAGGCACCGAGCTGGGCGAGCGGCCCGGCGTCCGTGCCCTGCGAGTCCTTTCCCACGTGCGCGGCGAGGACCACCGACGCCGGGGTGCGGCGGGCCAGATCCTCCCGTCGGCGCTCGTCGAGGCCCATGAGGTCGATGACCACCTCGAGGCCACGCTCTGCGGCTACCGCGATCGCCGTGTCGATGGTGGGGGCCGGTGCCAGGCCGAGCACGGTGGCCGAGCGGGCGCCCGCGTTGTAGGCCATGGTGAACTCCCAGCGTGCATCGTCGGCGGTCTTGAGGTCGGCCAGCACGGGGGTGTCCCCGGCGGCGTCGACGACCTCGCGGATGAATCCCGCGCCGTACTGCTTGACGAGCGAGGTGCCGACCTCGATCCAATCAACCAGGGGCGCGACCGAGCGCGCGCACGCGAGCGCGGCGTCGGCGGGCATCCGGTCGAGGGCTATCTGTATCTGCATCGGTGGTGTCCTTTCTCGGGGCGAGTGAGAGCTCATCAGGCCTGGGCGCACGACTCGGCGAGCACGGGTCGGCACGTCATCGACGCGATGAAGGCGTCGAGGCGACCGCGGGTCGGGAGTCCGTCCTTGTCACCGTGCGAGGTGGTGGCCAGCGCCCCGACCGCCGCGGCCCGTTCGAGGGCGGCATCAAGAGGCAACCCGTCGAGGTGCGCGCTGATCAGCCCGGCGGCGAATCCGTCGCCGGCCCCGACCGTGTCGACGACCTCGACGGGGAAGACCGCCCGGAACCACCTGCCCTCGGCGGTGAACGCCCAGGCGCCCCGGGAGCCGTCCTTGACGATCACCCGCTCCGCACCCGCCCCAAGGTAACTTGCGGCGATCCCGGACGCCGTCGATGCCCCGGTGAGCATCAGGCCCTCGGACAGGCCGGGCATGACCCAGTCGCAGTGGCCCGCCATGTCGTTGACCACGGAGACCATCTCGTCGGGCGAGGTCCACAGGTGCGGGCGCAGGTTGGGGTCGAACGACACGCTCGCCCCGGCGGCCCGGGCCACCTCGACGGCGTGGAACGCGAAGTCGCGGCTCTGCGACGACAGCGCGAGCGGGATGCCGGTGACGTGCAGGTGCCGGGCACTCGCCAGGTAGCTGTCGGACGCCGGCGAGGCCACCAGCCGGCTGCCGGCGGAATTCCCGCGGAAGTAGACGACCTCGGGGTCACCGCCCTGGGCCATGCTCTTCAGCTGGAAACCCGTGGGTGCCGACCCGTCCGCGGTGACCTCTGACACGTCGACCCCTTCGGAGGCGAGTTCCTCGATGAGGAACCGTCCGAGCGGGTCGGCGCCGACGCGGCCGGTCCACCCGACGCGGTGGCCGAGGCGGGCCAGCCCCACCGCGACGTTCGCCTCGGCGCCGGCGAGGGCCAGCCGATAGTCGCGCACCCGGTGCAGTGCTCCGGGTGCGGTGGCGACGAACATGGCCATCGCCTCGCCGAAGGTCACCACATCGGGGTCGTCCTTGACGTGGATCACGCCACCGGCTCCTCGTCCTCGCCGGCCGGTGCGCAGCAGGCGTCGACCACCGGGTTCTGCAGGTCTCCGATGCCGAGCACCGCAGCGGTGACCTGACACCCGGGACGGATGGGTGCGCCACCCCCGGGGGCCCCGGTCAGCACCACGTCACCCGGGTGGAGGGTCAGCACCCCCGTGACGTACACGAGGCACTCGATGATCGAGCGGGCCAGCACCGACGTGTTGGCCGGCGGCCCCGGCACACCGTCGACGCTCAGCTGGATCTCGAGTTCGTCGACGTCCAGGCCCTGCTGGTCGAGTTCGGCGGGGGTGACCAGCCACGGCCCGAGCGGGGTCCACCCGTCATGTCCCTTGGCGGCGAACCACAGCGGGTCGGACCGCTGCAGATCGCGCGACGTGACGTCGTTGGCGACCGTGAAGCCGAGCACGTGGGACAGCGCGTCGGCGATCGTGAGTCGGCGGGCGGTGTGGCCGATGATGACCGCCAGTTCGGCTTCCGCCTCGACGAGACCGGCATCCGCGGGCACCGGGATGGGCGTCCCGGAACCGGTGATCGTGGTGACTGGTTTCAGGAATGCCTGGGGCGGCAGTCCCCGGTCGGCCGGGCCGGTGTTGTGCGCCATCCCCACGAGCGTGCGTGGCGACACCGGTGCCAGCAACCGTGCGCACGAGGCGGGGACGAAGCCGAGCTCCTCCCGGCGTCCGTCGGGCCACGGCGTGCCCCGGCCGGGGGCCAGGAGCGTGTAGCCCCCCGCCCCGACCTCGGCGTAGGAGACGCCGCCCTCGTGCGCGATGCGTGCCAGCGGCATGTCAGGCCGCCTGGTGGACGCCGGATCCGGCCGTCTCATCCGCCTGGCTCCTGCCAGCGAGCTGCGGGGCCTTGACCACCAGCATGAGCAGTGCGGCGAGCACCAGGCAGGCCGACATCAGCAGGAACGACGCGTTGGTCGACCCGGTGGCGCCGTTCAGCCAGCCCACGAGGTAGCTGCCGGCGAAACCGCCGACCGCACCCAGCGAGTTGATCAGCGCGACGGCCGGGGCGGCGAGCTCACGTGGGAGCAACTCGGCGATGTAGGCGAAGTACGGACCGTACGGCGCGTACTGGCAGGCGCCGGCGAGGGCGAGCAGCACGAACGCGGCCCAGAAGTTGCCGTGCAGGGCGTAGGAGCCGTAGAAGAGCAGGCCCGAGATCAGCAGCCAGGGCCACACGTAGCGCCCGCGGTTGCCGGAGTGGTCGGACGCGCGGCCGTTGATGATCATGACCACCACGGCGAGGGCGTAGGGGATGGCCGTGATGAGGCCGGTCGAGCCGATGCCGACGCCGGATCCCGCCTTGATGATCGAGGGCAGCCAGAAGACGAACCCGTAGACGCCGAGGCTCCACAGGAAGTACTGGATCGACAGCAGGACGACATTGCGCGAGCGCAGCGCCTGGAGGTAGCCGACCGAGTCCACGGTGATCTGGCTCTGCTCCCGGTCGAGGGTCGCGAGCAGGCTGCTGCGCTCGCCCTCCTCCAGCCACGCGGCGTCATGTGGCTTGTCCTGGACGAGCTTCGCGAACACGAACGCCCAGATGATGGCCGGGAGGCCCTCGAGGATGAACATGCCGCGCCATGAGGTGGCCTGGACCAGGTAGCCGGAGATCGCGCTGAGCCACAGCACGGTCACCGGGTTGCCCAGGATGAGCAGGGTGTTGGCGCGGCCCCGCTCGCGCTGGGTGAACCAGTGCGACAGGAAGATCACCATCGCGGGGAGCACCGCCGCCTCGACGACGCCGATGAAGAACCGGACGACGATCAGCCAGAATGCGCTGGTCAGCAGGCCCTGCACGGACGCGAGGACGCCCCACGCGATGAGCGACCAGAAGATCAGCCGCCGCACGCTGCGCTTCTCGGCGTAGAGCGCCCCCGGGATCTGGAAGAGGAAGTAGCCGAGGAAGAAGGACGCCCCGACCAGCGCGGAGATCGCGGCGGAGATGTGTAGATCCTGCTGCATGCCTCCGGCGATGCCGATCGAGAAGTTCGACCGATCGAGGTAGGCGAGGGAGTAGGTGATGAAGGTGATGGGCAGCAGACGCGACCAGCGCTGCGTCCCGATGACACCGCGAGCCGTGTCACCGGAGCCTGCGTGAGAAATGTCGCCCATGGCGAGTCCTTTCCGACTGCGTCGTCGTGATTCCACAATATGGAAGGCTATTCCTTGATGTGGAAGAGTATTCCCGAGATCTGGCGCACGGTCAACCAGTTCTTCCAGAATGCAAACGAGACTTCCGCATCATGGAAGTCTCGTGCTAGCGTGACCCCATGACTGACGAGCCCGCCGGTGGTGTTGCCGAGGCGCGGGTGACCGTGGGGCAGCGCCCGGACATGGTGGGCAAGGCGCTCCACGTCCTGAGGATCATCGGCACCGCGGCCGACGGTCTCACGCTGTCGGAACTCGCCCGTGAGACGGGGTACCCCTTGTCGACCACACATCGACTGGTCGCCACGTTGATGCGGGAGGGATTCGTCGATCTCGATGAGGCGACCCGCCACTATCAGGTGGGCCTGATGGTCTTCGCGCTCGCCAGGAAGGTGGCGGCCGGACGCGGCTTCGAGGACGTCGCGCTCCCGGTGCTGCGCCGGCTGGCCGCCGAGACCCGGGAATCGACGCTGATGTCAGTGCTCGACGATGACCGTCAGCTGTACGTCGCCCACGTCCAGGGTCCCCTGCAGATCAACGTCATCGGCGAGCCCGGAACGTTGGGCCCGCTGCACTGCACTTCGATGGGGAAGGTGCTCATCGCCTTCGCGCCTCGACCGGTACGCGAGCGACTCGTCGAATCGGTCGAACTGACCCGGTTGGCTCCCAACACCGTCACCGATCGCGAGGCCTTCGCCCAGGACATCGCCGAGGTCCGTGCGCGGGGATTCGCGCTGTCCGACCAGGAGCATGAGGAGGGTGTGCGCGCCATCGGCGTTCCGGTCATGGGCGTCGACGGCACGGCGATGGCCGCGATCTCGGTCGCTGCCCCCTCGTTCCGGCGCAGCATTGCCGACCTCGTCGACATGCTCCCGACGATGATGCACGCCGCTCGGGAACTGGCGGCCAAACTACCCGCTCGCTGACGTGCCGCGCTGGCGTTCGCGGGTGCCGACCGGGGACGTCGCCGGCGTCCGGTTCGGCGGGCGGACCGGGCGACGACGTCGGTCAGGACCGCAGCGGCCTGCCCTGCTTGTCTCGCGGCGATCCGGCGAGGATCACGATGCCGTCGATCAGTGGCCACAGGGCACCGATGCCGAACGTGACGATGGTCACGATCAGCTGGGCCACCCCGATGCCGATGTCCCCGAGGTAGAAGCGGCCGACGCCGAAGCTGCCGAGGAACACCTGCAGCAGGCCGGCGACCAGCTTGCTCTTGTCGGAGTAGGGGAGCCCGCTGACCGGGTCGATCCCGTAGGGCGCCTGGGCCGAGAGGGCGTAGGGGTTGGCCATCGGGACGGCCAGCCCGTACGGAGCCTGGTAGCCCGAACCGGGTGCCTGGTAGCCGTTGCCGGGGTTCGGATAGCCGGACGCGGGGGTCTGGTAGCCGGATCCGGGTGGCTGGTCGGGGAGCCCGGGCGTCTGGTACTGGCCCGCCGGCACGCCGTAATCGGGGGCGGTCTGGTACGCGGCGGATGGCCCCCAGGACCATGTCTGCGGGTCCGGTTGGACGCCGGCCGGTGGCTGCAGGGCCGGCGGCTGCCACGGCGGTGGCTGCTGGCCCGGCTGGAACTCGGGCTGCTGGGGCTGGCCGGTGGGGTTCTGGGACATGTCCGATCCTTCGTCGCAGGTGACCTCACTCTAGAACCCCCGGTGGGCTGCGTCTCCGTGGATCGCTGCACGCGCTCAGCCACTGCGCGTCTCCTCCTCCCGGGCGGTCCTCGACCTGAAAGTGGACGCCGTCGGGCTGCGGGTGGCGTTGGCGTCGGGCTGCGGGTCGTGGTCGACCCGGAAGTGGACGGTGTCCTCGAGGGGTTCGCTCCAGCGGCGCGGCACGCCATCCCGGTTGGTCCACGGACGCCGGTCACCCGGCCGGAGTGGCCCGTTCGGTCACCGGCAGCACCACCTCGTTGTGCCGCCGGGTTCCTGGACGACCGGCGCGGTCATCGAGATCCGGGCCGACGCCGGCTCCTGCAGCACCGGCGCGGTCATCGCCCCCTTCGCGCGGGTGCTGTTGCGTCCCGAGGCGAAGCCGACCACGGTCCCGAACGCCCGCTTGCCGGTGTCGGTGAACGAGCCGGGGACCTCCACCTCGGCGACCAGGTGCGCGGGATAGCGGCGCAGCTCGAATCCCGGGAATCGGGTGAGAACCTCGACGCGCTGCCGTTCGGTCATGCCACCAGCGCGGCACCTCGGTGGCCACCCCGGGAATTGCGCGGGCCCGGGTGTTGCGCCGTGATGTCCAGCATCGTGGGCAGGGATCTGCAGGAGCGTCTCGCGCGGGACGCCGCGGCCATCGCACCGTCGGCGGCGTCGCCGCGGGTGGCCGAATCGGAGCTGGACGGCCTGCCCGGGCCCGTGCGGCGCTACCTGCGTTTCGCGGGGGTGGTCGGCCGTCGCGCGGTCATGTCGTTCCGGGTGCTCCTGCGTGGCCGGTTCCGGATGCGGCCGGGGCAGCGGTTCAGCCCCGCGGAGATCTGGCAGTACAACACCGTCGATCCGATCGCCCGGTTGTT
>JAJXWF010000011.1 GCA_021781735.1 Actinomycetes bacterium | reverse complement strand
AATATCGCAGCCGTGGAAAATAGCACCGTCGATGAGGGTTTGCTCGGGCTGCGCGGGAGCATATTCAAGAATTTCCTGAATATGCACCAATTCGGCGGGGTGAATGGCCCTTCGTCGTGCACACTGGCGGTATGGCTGAGCGTGATGGTCGTTCCCGGGTGTTGTCCGCCCTGCGCACGCGAGGTATTCCCCTCGATGTGCGCGAGGTGGCTCAGCTCGTCAGTTTGCATGTCAACACCGTGAGATTCCACCTCGAGGGTCTGGTCGAAGAGGGCGAGGCCGAGCGTTCCTCGGTCCACACCGGCGGCCGGGGCCGTCCCCGCACCGTGTATGAGGCCGGTCCCGATCCCGCGGTGACCGGCCGTGCCCACCGCCTGCTCGCCGAGATCCTCACCGCGGCCACCGCCGATTCCGTCGCTCCACGGCTCGCGGGTGAGAGCATCGGACGCCGGCTGGTCGCGGCGAGGAGGTTCGACGAGTCGCGACAGGCCGTCGAAGCGGTCGCCGGCGAACTCGACGAAATGGGTTTCGTCACCGAGGTCGTTCCCGGTGACCAGCACGACCAGTTGTTGATCCACGGGTGCCCGTTCGCCGATCTCGCCCGTCGCAGTCCGGAGGTCGTCTGCGGTGTCCACCTCGGAGTGCTCAACGGCATGCTCGGCGCGTCCGGCACCGGGGTTCAGGTGCTGACGCTTGATCCGTTCGTCACCGGCGACACCTGCCGCGCCGTGCTCGGTCCGCTGTCCGAGGTGGACGGTGCTGTCCGTTCGGCGTAATTTGATCCGGGTTAGATCATGTAAAATCTGGAGGTTTCCATGGCCGCTGAGCCGGACGCCCGGAAGGCGCGGCTGAGTCGTCGTGCCTGAAGCCGTGTCGGGGTCTCGGCCCAGGCGCGGCGACCGGTGGGCGGCGCGTGACTATCCCACGCTGCTGTGGCTCACCGCAGCGCTGGTCGTGGTGATCGCCCACCGGGTCGTTCCGCAGCACGGCTGGGTACTGGTGCACCTCGTGCTGCTGGGCGCGCTCACCCACGCGGTGCTGGTGTGGAGCCTGCACTTCGCCCAGGCGCTGCTCCGGAGTCGGCCCGACCTCGACCCACGCGCGCACCAGTCGGCTCGCCTGTGGCTGGTCACGGCGGGGGCGGCGGTGGTCGTGGTCGGCGTCCCGACGCGCCTGTGGTGGCTGGTGGTCACCGGTGCGGTGCTGCTGGTGGCCGCGGTGACGTGGCACGCGATCGCGCTCGGGCGCCGCTGGCGCGCGGCGCTGCCCGGAAGGTTCCGGGTGACCCTGCGGTACTACCTCGCCGCGGCCGCCTGGGTTCCGGTGGGTGCGACGTTGGGCGTGCTGCTGGCCCGGCGTCCCGGAGAGGAGTGGGTCGGACGCCTGGTCGTCGCCCATTCGCTGTCGTTGCTGCTCGGGTGGATCGGGCTGACGGTGACGGGAACCCTGGTGACCCTGTGGCCCACGATGCTGCGCACCCGAATCGACGACCGCGCGGAACGCCTCGCCGAGCAGGCGCTTCCGGTATTCCTGCTGGCCATCACCGTGCTGGTCATCGCCCCCCTGGCGGGATCCCGCGCCCTGTCGGTGACGGCCCTGGTGCTGTACCTCGCCGGGCTCGTCTGGTGGGGGCGGGCGCTCATCGTGCCGGTCCACCAGCGCCCCCCGGGCGAGGTCTCGACGATGTCGGTCAGCCTGGCGCTCGTCTGGTGGGTCGTCGTGCTGGTGCTGGCCGCCGCCCACATCGCCCACGCCCGCACGTGGACGGCCGTCGCCCACGGTTACGGCACGATCGCCGCGGTGGCCGCATTCGGGTTCGGGCTGCAGCTGATGGTCGGGGCCCTGTCGTACCTGATCCCGGTCGTCCTCGGGGGCGGGCCCAGCGTCGTGCGGGCCGTGCAGCACCGGGTTGAGCGGTGGGGCGTCGCACGGATCGTGGGCCTCAACCTCGCGGTGCTTACCTGGCTCATCCCGGTCCCCGATCCGGTACGGATCGCGTTGCGGACCTTCGGAGTCGTCGCCGTGGCCCTGTTCGTGCCGATCATGGTGTCCGGATTCGTCGCCCGGGTCCGGGCGATGCGGCGCCCCCACCCCGGAAGGTCATCGTGACCCCTCCGGGCCCCATCCCGTCATCAGCCTGCGAAGCGAGGAACGATGAATGATCCTGTGACGATCGAAGCCCGTCAGCAGGGCGGCTACCGGGTGCGCGCGCAGTCGCCCGACGGGCCCATCGACAGCGTCCTGCTGCTCGATGGGGCGGGCGACCTGACCGGAGGGCTGCTCGGCGACGACGAAGCCACGGCGCGGGCCACCGCCGAGTTCCTGCTGTCGCATCAGGACCCCGCCGACCTGCCCGCGACCATCGAGATCGACGAGGTGTTGGCGGCCTATCCGGACGCCGCGCGGGAGATCCTCGCTCTCCGGGGGCGCTGACCTCTCGGGTGGGGGTCCGTCAGTCGTGTTCGAGGTAGAGGCAGAACGGATGGCCTGCCGGGTCGAGCATGACGCGCACGTCGTTCTGGGGCTGGAAGCTCGCCTGCCGCGCGCCCAGCGCGATGGCGTCCTCGACGGCCGGACCGAGCTCGTCGACGCCGATGTCGAGGTGCATCTGCTGACCGGGTCGGCCCGGCTCCGACGGCCAGACCGGCGGCTCGTGATGTTCGTCGAGGGCGAAGGCGAGATACGTCCGTGAGCCCGGCACCAGCATCGTCACCCAGGTCTTGTCGGCGACCCGGTAGGTCCACCCGAGCAGGCCGGAGTAGAAGCGGGCCAATCCTTCGGGATCGCGCGTGCTCAGGGCGGTGCCGAGGTGGTGGGGATTCCGGCGTCCACGGATCGTCATGGGGTCATCGTGTCGCAGGTGGGGGCAGCGCGGAAGGGCCGCCCGGTGCTCACGCCTGCTGCCGGGCGTGGTAGCTCGCCGTGGCGTCGTCGACCTCCTCGCGGCTGAGCCCCATGAGGAACAGCACCGAGTCGAGGTAGGGCAGGGACAGCGACGTGTCGGCCGACGCACGCACGGCGGGTTTCGCATTGAACGCGATCCCCAACCCCGCGGCGGCAAGCATGTCGAGGTCGTTGGCGCCATCGCCGATGGCGATCGTCCGAGACAGGGGGAGATGCTCGGCGGCGGCCCACTCGCGCAGCTTGCGCGCCTTGGTGGCCCGGTCGACGATGTCGCCGATGATCCGCCCGGTGAGCTGTCCGTCGACGACCTCGAGGCGATTGGCGTGCGCATAGTCGATGCCCAGCTGCTCGGCCAGCGGCACGACCACCTCGGCGAAACCGCCGGAGACGACTCCCACGGTCAGGCCGAGCTCTTTCAGCGTGGAGATCAGCGTCCGGGCGCCGGGGGTGAGTCGCACCGCGGCCAGCACCTCGGCGAAGACGGTGTCCGGCAGCCCCGCGAGCGCCCGGACCCGCTCGGTGAGCGACGCGGTGAAGTCGAGATCGCCCTGCATGGCCCGCTCGGTGATCCGGCGCACCTCCTCACCGCGACCCGCGTGCGCGGCAAGCAGTTCGATGACCTCGTCGCGGATCAGCGTCGAGTCGACGTCCATGACCACGAGCCGGCGTCCGTGCCGGACGATGCCGGCGGGGGAGACTGAGACGTCGAACCCCGAATCGGCCCCCGCGATCGCCATGACCCGGCGCAGCATGACGGCGTCGACCGGGGAGACCCACAGTTCGATGCTTGTCAAGGGGGTACGGGACAGGCGACGTGCCCGGTCGATGTTGCCGCCCAGTTCGTGGATCATCCGCGCCGCGACCGCCAGATGCGACGCCAGCAGTGGACGTCCGAGCAGCGTGACGATGGCGCGGTCGTGCCGGGGCGGGTTGTCCCCCTGCCCCGGGAGCACTCGGACGCTGAGCCCGAGGCTCTCGCCCATGCCGAGCAGCCGGCCCCCGAGGCCGTCGAGTTCGTCGGTCGTGGTCGACAACAGCATGCCGATGCTCAACTGACCGCGCACCACGGTCTGCTCGAAGTCGAGCAGCTCGGCGTCCCCCTGCGAGACCGCCTCGGCCAGTTGGGCTGTGAGCCCCGGACGGTCGGCGCCGGTGATGGTGACCGCCACGGTGCTGGGCTCGGACATGGGCTCATCCTCCCACGGGGCGTGCGGGACATCGGCGCGCGGCAGCGCGGGTGAGCCCAGGATTGCCGGCGTCCGAGGGGGGACGGGAGACCGTGCCCGCCCGGTTCGAGTGGCGATGCGAGACCCGTACCCGCCCGGTTCGAGTGGCTGGCGATCGCTGCTCCGGCTGGCGAAAACCCCGCGGAACTGGCAGCGATCGCCAGCCGAACCGTCGAGAACGCCAGCCGCTCGACCCGGTCCGTGCCAGCTGGACCCGGTCCGTGCCAGCCCGACCGGGTCCCCGCGACGCGACCGGGTGCCCGCGAGCTCTACCGGGTGCCGGGCGCTCCACGGGGCCCGCGGACGCGGACGCCGTCACCTCACACGGGGGAGACCGTGGTCGGGGTCACGAGCACCCGGCCCTCGGGCACCGGCCGGGTCGCCCCGGTGAGCACCACCGTGGTGCTCAGCCCGAGGTCCTCGCTGGAGCGACCGGCCATCAGCGTCACCTGGCCGGGCTCCACGATCCGCTGGTAGTCGATGCCGGTGAACGAGAACCTGTCGGCGTCCACCTCGAAGCTCACGCGCGCCGCGGCACCCGGCTCGAGCGACACCTTGCGGTAGCCGATGAGCTCCTTGAGGGGGCGCACCACCTGGGCGACCTCGTCGTGGGCGTAGAGCTGCACGACCTCGGATCCCGCCCGGGCGCCCGGGTTGCGCACCGTCACCGAGACCGTCACCGAGCCGTCGACGGGAACCGTGGCGCTGTTCAGGGCCAGGTCGCTCAGCTCGAACGAACCGTACGACAGGCCATGGCCGAAGGGGTAGAGCGGGCGAGGGTCGAGGTTGGAGACGCCCTCGTTGAACCAGCCGAGTCGCGGGGCGAGGTAGGTGCCCGGTTGGCCGCCCGGGTGGTTGGGAATCGCGATCGGCAGCCGGCCCGACGGGTTGATCCGCCCGCTGAGGACCCCGGCGATCGCGGCGCCGCCCTCGACACCGGGCATGAACGCCTGGACGATCGCGGCGCACCGGTCGGCGAAGGCGCCCAACGCGTAGGGGCGCCCGCTGATCACCAGCAGCACTGTCGGCGTGCCGGTGGCCAGCACCGCCTCGACCAGCTCCGCCTGGACGCCGGGCAGGGTGAGGTCGACCACGTCGCAGCCCTCACCCGAGGTGCCCTGGCCGAACATGCCCGCGAGGTCACCGACGGTCACGATCGCCACGTCCGCCCCGCGGGCGGCAGCCACGGCCGCGGCGATGCCACCGCGGTCGGGCTCGACGATGGGGCAGCCCTGCTCGCGCACCCAGGCGACGCCGGGGAACTCGGCCGCCAGGGCGTCGGGGAGGGAGGTGATCGGCAACCCGAGCGGGCGTCCGGGATAGCGACCCATCACATGGTTGGGGAACGAATAGCAGCCCATGAACGTGCGCGGGTCTCCGGCGCACGGGCCGATGAGCGCCGCACGCGACACGTTCCCGAGCGGGAGGATCGGGGCGTCGTTGGCGAGCAGGACGATGCTCTGTTCGGCCAGGCGGCGGGCGATGTCGCGGTTACGCGGTGAGTCGAGGTCGGTGGGCGACCCCTGTGAGGCCGCGTCCCAGTCCGGGTCGAGCAGGCCGAGCTCCGCCTTCTGCTCGAGCACCCGGAGCACGGCCCGATCGACGATCGCCTCGTCGAGGAGGCCCTCGCGGACCAGGTCGGCGAGATGGGCGTAGGCGCCGGTGCCCGGTAGCTCGACGTCGATGCCGGCGGTGATCGCGAGGCGCCCGGCGTCCGCGAGATCGGCGGCGACCCGGTGCATCGACTCGAGGAACAGCACCGACCAATAGTCGCTCACCGTGGTCCCGGTGAAGCCCCACCGGTCGCGCAGCACGGTTGTCAGCAACTCGACGCTCGCCCCCGCGGGCACCCCGTCGATGTCGCTGTAGGAGTTCATCACCGACCGGGTGCGCCCCTCGCGAACGGCCATCTCGAACGGCGGCAGGATGACGTCCTCGAGCTCGCGGCGTCCCATCGGCACCGGGGCATGGTTTCGCCCGCCCTTGGACGCCGGGTAGCCGGCGAAGTGTTTCAGGGTGGCGACGATGCCCGCGGACTCCAGGCCCTGCACGTAGGCGGTGCCGAGGGTGCCGACGAGGTAGGGATCCTCGCCGATCGTCTCCTCGACCCGGCCCCAGCGGTAGTCGCGCACCACGTCGAGCAGCGGCGACAGGCCCTGATGGACGCCGACCGCGTGCAGATCGCTCCCGATCGCCGCGGCCATCTCCTCGATCAACGCGGGGTCGAAGGTGGCTCCCCAGGCGATCGCTGCAGGGTAGACCGTGGCCCCGTAGGCGGTGAAGCCCGTGAGGCACTCCTCGTGCGCGATTGCCGGGACTCCGTGCGGGGACGAGGCGACGACCTTGGCCTGCACCTCGCGCAGGGTGGCGATCCCCTCCTCGACGCTCACCGGTTCGGTGCCGAAGTTGCGCGTGATGTGGCCGAGACCGAGGCGGCTCGCATCCTCGAAGGTGAATCCGCCCGACAGGGCCGACTCCATCGGGGCGACGTCGCCCTCGAAGAGACTGTCACTCTCCTTCGGGCTCGGCCAGAACGAGCCGAGCTGGAAGATCTTCTCGTCCAGGCCCATCTCGTCGAGCAGCGCGCGGGCCCGCACGGGGGCGGGTTGGCTGGGGTCCTGCCACATGGTCATCGGTGAACTCTCCTTCGGGTGGAGGTGGGTGCTGGTGGTCCGCCGTCTGAGGTTCCGCCCCCGTGCTGGCGTCGAGGCCCGGGGATCGGCGCCCGTCCCCGGGCTCCGCCCGTGGGACCAGTGGCGAACGATCACCCGTCGGAGATCGAAAGATTTCGACAGAAGTATGCTGCCTTTCGACGGTAAAGGGCCGCGAGCTCACGGCGCAAGCGCCATCGGCCTCGGTTTGTTGTCTAGCGGTACTTTTTAGGAATTACGAAATATTTCGATCACAGGAGCGTTCCATGGCGCGGGTCACCGTCGAACACGTCGCGAAAGCTGCCGGAGTTTCGCCTGGCACCGTCAGCAAGGTGTTCAACGGACGTGCCGATGTGTCCGCGTCCACGCGCAGCACGGTGTGGCATGCCGCCCAGCAACTCGGCTATCGGCCCCCGCGCCGTGGTGCTGCCCTGGGGGCGTGTCGGGTCGCGGTGATCGTCAACGACCTCGAGAACGCCTACACCCCCGCGGTGCTCGACGGGCTCGTGCGCGAGGCGCAACGGGTGGGCATCATCGTCGAGCTGCACGAGTGGGATGGGGGTCGCACCCGCGAGGACGGCGCGGCGCCGGGGTCGTCGCGCTGGCTCCAGGCGACCCGCGACACGGGCATCACCGGTGTGATCCTGGTCACGGTGCCGGTCAGTGCGACCCAGATCCGATTGGCCGGGGAGATCGGCGTGCATCTCGTCTCGCTCGATCCGTTCGACGAGGGGGATCGGACGCCGGTCAGCGTCGGCGCCACCAACTGGCGCGGGGGAGCGCAGGCCACCCGGCACCTGGTGGGTCTCGGGCACCGGCGGATCGGGGTGCTCGCCGGACCGACCGACTCGCGGCCGGCGATGGAACGCCTGGCAGGCTTCCAGTGGGCGATGCGGGAGGCGGGAATCGAGGTGGACCCCGATCTGGTGGTGCACGGAGGGTTCCGGTACGAGGACGGCCTGGCGGGTGGGCGCTATCTGCTCCACCTGACCGAGCCCCCCACCGCGGTTTTCGCCGCCTGCGACCTGGTCGCCTTCGGCGTCGACGAGGCCGCACGCCGGATGGGCCTGCGGGTTCCCGACGACGTCAGCCTCATCGGCTTCGACGACGGCTACATGGCGCTGTGGCATTCGCCGCCGCTGACCACCATCCGCCAGCCGCTCGGTGATCTCGGCGCCGAGGCCGTGCGTCAGATGCGTCGGCTGCTCGACGGGGAGGCCGCGCTCCCGGAGATCGAACTCGCGACGTCCCTGGTCGTGCGGCAGTCGACCGCACCGCTCGGGGGGCGGGCGGTCTCCGGGTCGTAGCCGGCGCCGAGGTCCGGTGCGGTGGACCCACCTACCGGCACTGCGGCGTCCGGGTCGGCTCGTGCGGCCGGCACCGTGCGAGCCGACCCGCTCACGACCTGGGCGTCGGATCCGGGGAAGGGCAAGCCGCCGACCCGCCGAGCGCCGCGGCGTCCTGGAGGTGGGAGAGCACCTGGGTCAGGTGGCTGTACATGGCGGCTCGGGCCGCCACCGGATCGCCGCGGCGCAGGGTCTCGAGGATCAGTCGATGCTCATGGTGCGACGACTCGAGCCTCCCGCTCCGGTTGACCGACTGCCAGAGGGGGGATCGCACGGTGGGCTGGCCCAGAACATCCAGCAGGGCCGCGATGATCGGGTTCCCGGTGCTTCGGGCGATCCCCAGATGGAAGGCATGGTCCAGCGCCAGGGCCTGTTCATGATCACGGTCCGCGACGTGAGGCTCGGCCTCGTCGAGGAGGCCCGCGAGCCGCGCCACCTCGTCCGGCGAGATGCTCGCCGCCGCGAGACCCGCCGATTCGACCTCGAGCGCCCGGCGGGCGATGTGCACGTTGAGCGCGCTGGGCCCTCCCTGGAGGGACGCCCAGAAGACCAGGGGCTGCAGCAGCAACTGAGGATCCAGGGAGGTGACGACGGTGCCCGAACCCTGCCTGGTCTCCAGCACGCCCATCGCCACCAGGGCCCGGACGCCCTCGCGGAGCGAACCGCGCGACACCCCGAACTGGGCGGCGAGATCCGACTCCACCGGAAGCCGGTCACCGGGCCCGAGGTTCCCCTTGCTGATCATGTCCTGGATGGCGTTGACCACCACCTCATGCTGGGACTGCGCGTTGACCATCGACCGATCCTGTCCGACGAGCCTGAAGATTCATCCGATGAAAAGCTTGTGGGATGGCACGTCACCCGCATAGCATCGGCAAACATCAGATGATTTGAGGGAGCCTAGCGTGCCGAAGATCACCTCGCTCGAACTCGTGGATGTCCGATTTCCCACGTCGTTGAACGTCGACGGCTCCGACGCCATGACGGCCGATCCGGACTATTCCGCCGCCTACGTTCGGCTGACCACCGATGATCCCGCGGTGTACGGCTGCGGCTTCACGTTCACCATCGGCCGCGGCAATGAGGTGTGCCTCAGCGCGATCCGGGCCATCGGCGACCGATTGATCGGGCGCCCGGCGGCCGCCGTCCACGGGGCTCCCGGCGACGTCTACCGCGAATTCGCCTCGGATTCGCAGCTCCGCTGGCTCGGCCCGGAGAAGGGCGTGATCCACCTGGCCATGGCCGCGGTCATGAACGCGGTATGGGACATGGCCTCGCGGAGCGCCGGTAAGCCGCTGTGGCGGTATGTGGCCGAGATGAGCCCCGAAGAGATCGTCGAGGTCGCCGACCTCACCTACCTCGAGGACGCCCTGACCCGCGAGGAGGCCCTGGCGATCCTCCGCGCCGCCGAGCCGTTCCGCGCCGACAGGATCGCGCAGATGGAGCGCTCCGGGTACCCGTGCTACACGACCTCGCCGGGCTGGCTCGGATACTCCGACGAGAAGATGGTGCGGCTGGCGCGGGAGGCCGTCCGGGAAGGGTACCGGCACGTGAAGCTCAAGGTGGGCGCGGACCTCGAGCGCGACAAGCGCCGGCTCCGGCTCGCCAGGGACGCCGTCGGCCCCGATATTCATTTGATGATTGATGCCAATCAGGTCTGGTCGGTTCCCGAAGCGATCCGATGGATCGACGAGTTGTCCGAGTATGACCTCCACTGGGTCGAGGAGCCGACAAGTCCCGACGACATCCTCGGGCACGCAACGATCCGCCGCGCGGTGCAGCCGAAGATCGCCACGGGCGAGCACGGCATGAACCGGGTGCTGTTCAAGCAGATGCTCCAGGCCGGTGCGATCGACTTCCTGCAACTCGACTCCTGCCGGCTGGCCAGCATCAACGAGATCCTCGCGGTCTACCTGCTGGCCGCGAAGTTCGGCGTCCCCGTCTGCCCGCACGCCGGCGGCGTCGGTCTGTGTGAACTCGTCAATCACCTGGTCATGATCGACTTCATCGCCATCTCCGGGTCGACCGACGGCCGGGTCGCCGAGTACGTCGACCATCTCCACGAGCACTTCGTCACGCCCTGCGTGGTGAGTGGCGGGGCGTACACCCTCCCCGCTCGGCCCGGATACTCCGCCGAGATGACCGCGGAGAGTCTGGCGACCTTCGCGTTTCCTGAGGGCATCTACTGGTCCCAGCAGTTCCCCCCGGCCGGAATCGGCGGGGTCGGGCTGCCCGTGGTGGTTCCGCAGGTGGCCATCCCATGATCCGCTACCGCCTGCTGCACCCGCCCCTCCCGGCCGCCCTGTCCGCCCACCGGCACGGGGGTGGGCAGAGGACCTCCTGGGAGGGGGTCGAGCGGTTCGCGTTCTACGAGGCGTGTCACGCGCGATCGGTGTCGATCGTGATAGCCACCGGCGAGACGCGGCCCTACTCGAACCTGCTGCTGACGGTCGGTGTTCCATGATCGACACCCACCTGCATCTGTGGGATACCGAGCGCTTCACCTACCCGTGGCTGGATGACGAACCACGGCTGCCTCGCCCGCTCACCGGTCGCGAACTGGACACGCGAACCACCGACGGGCGGCGGGTCGTTCTCGTCGAGGCGGGCGTCGACCCGCGCGACGTCGAGGGGGAGGCGCGGTGGTTCGCCCGGTTGGCGGCGAGTCACCCAGCGGTTCATGGGTTCGTCGCGGCGGTGGATCTCACGCGCGAGGATCTCGGCACCACCCTCGACGCGCTGCAGGCGCTTCCGGGATTCGTCGGTGTGCGTCACCTGTGGCAGGACACGACGCTGCTGTCCTCACACCCGGGCCCGCTCGGGGCCGCGCTGGGTGAGCTGGCCCGCCGCGACATTGCCTTCGACGCCTGCGTGCGGGCCGGTCAACTGCCCGCGCTGCACCGGCTCGTGGAGTCGGCGCCCGAGGCCACCATCGTCCTCGACCACCTGGGCAAGCCTCCGGTCGGAGACCCGCGGGGTCTGGATCGGTGGCGGGCCGACCTGGCACGCCTGGCCGAGGTTCCCGGCGTCCACTGCAAGCTGTCGGGACTGCCGGCCGAGTGTCGCGACGCCGGGGAGCTCGAGACCCATCTCGCGGGGATCGTCGCGCATGCCGTCGGGTGCTTCGGGCCGGGCCGGTGCCTGGTCGGATCCGACTGGCCGGTCAGCGACCCGGGATTCGACTGGTGCGCCCGTGTCGTCGGCATGCTCCCCGAGCAGGACCGACACGCGGTCGCGGAGGCCAACGCGCTCACGATCTACCGGAGGCATCGATGAGGACACGTGATCTGCCGGCCCTGCGGAGCCTGGGCTTCGGCGGCGCCCAGATCGGGAACCTGTACCGGGCCCTCGACGACCGGACGGCGAGCGAGGCCGTCGCGGCCGCCTGGGATGCCGGCGTCCGCTACTTCGACACCGCGCCGCATTACGGGCTGGGGCTGTCCGAACGGCGTCTGGGCGTGGCGTTGGCGGGCCGGCCCCGCGACGACTACGTCCTGTCGACGAAGGTCGGACGCCTGATCGTCGCCCACGACGAGCCAACCGCCAGCGACCTCGAGAACGGGTTCGCGGTCGCGGGGGATCGTCGTCGGGTCCGTGACTACACGGCCGACGGAGTCCTCCGCAGCCTCGAGGAATCCCTGGCACGGCTTCGCACCGATCGGGTCGACATCGTCTACATCCACGACCCGGAGGAACCGACCGATCGCTTCGACGAGGCCATGCACGGTGCGGTGCCGGCCCTGCACAGGCTGAGGGACGAGGGCGTGATCGGAGCCTGGGGGGTCGGGTCGAAGGACGCCGGGATCCTGCGCCGATTCGTCACCCAGGCATCCCCGGACATGGTCATGGTCGCCGGGCGCTACACCCTGCTCGAGCAGGATCACGCCCTCATGGTCGACTGCGCGTCCCACGACGTCGCGGTGGTGGCGGTCGGGGTCTTCAATTCCGGTCTCCTCTCCGAGCGTCGCGCCGGCACGGGCTCGAAGTACGACTACGCCGACGCGCCGCCCGAACTGGTCGCGCGCGCGAACGCCATCGCCCGGGTCTGCGAGGAGTTCGGGGTGAGCCTGCCGCAGGCAGCCCTCGCCTACCCCTGGCGGCATCCGGCGGTGGTCAATGTGTGCGTGGGCATGCGGACGCCGGACCAGGTGCGGCGCAACGTCGACCTTATGGCCGGACCCGTGCCGGGGGGACTGTGGACCGAACTGATCGAACGCGGACTGGTGGAGGAGAACCGATGAGACTGCTGCGCGTGGGTGAGGTGGGACGCGAGCGTCCCCTGGTGGAGATCGGCGGGGTGACCTACGACGCGTCGAGTGTCGGGGACTTCGACCCCGCCTTCTGGGCCGGCGGCGGTCCGGCACTGCTCGCGGGGCGGGTCGCGGCCGGCGAACTGGCCCCGGTCGACGCGGCCGGTCAGCGCATCGGCGCGCCGGTCGCGCATCCGTCGGCGATCATCTGCATCGGCCAGAACTACGCCGCGCACGCCGCGGAGTCCGGCGCCGAGCCCCCCTCGGAACCGATCGTGTTCCTCAAGACGCCCAACACCATCGCCGGCCCGAACGACGATGTGGTCATTCCGCGCGGCTCGCTCCGGTCGGACTGGGAGGTGGAGTTGGCCCTGGTCATCGGCCGTCCGGCCTGGCGTTGTGCGGATCCCGCCGAAGCGGCCGCGTGCATTGGCGGATATCTGGTGGCCAATGACCTGTCCGAGCGTGAATGGCAACTCGAGCGATCGGGCGGCCAGTGGAGCAAGGGCAAGTGTGTCCCGGGCTACCTGCCGCTCGGCCCCTACGTCGTCACGGCCGACGAGTACGACCCTGCGGACAGGAGGCTGCAGTCCTGGGTGAACGGAGACCCCCGGCAGGATTCCCGCACCGCCGACATGATCTTCTCCCCGGCCGAACTCGTCCACGACCTGTCGCAGTACATGCGGCTCGAAGCGGGCGACATCATCTCCACCGGAACGCCCCAGGGAGTCGCGCTGTCGGGACGCTTTGCGTACCTCTCCCCGGGTGACGTCGTGGAGCTTGCCGTTGACGGGCTTGGCACCCAGCGCCAGCGCGTCGTGGCCGAGGAGGTCTGAGATGGGACGGTTCGATGATCTGGTGGCCATCGTCACCGGGGGCTCGTCGGGAATCGGGGAGGCGGTGGCCGACCTTCTGCACACCGAGGGGGCCGAGGTGGCGGTGCTCGACACCGCCCCGACCGACAGGCACGCCTTCTTCCCGTGCGATGTCGGCGACACCGCGAGCGTCGAGGCCGCGGTCGAGGCGGTCGTCGAGCGCTTCGGCCGGCTCGACATCCTCATCAACAACGCGGGCATCGGCGCCCAGGGTGATGTCGCAGCCGACGACGACGACGCGTGGGCGCGCGTCTGGAACATCAACGTCGTCGGCATGGTCCGGGTCGCCCGGGCCGCCCTGCCCCACCTCCGGAAGTCGCCGGCTCCCTCGATCACCAACACCTCGTCGATCGCCGCCACCGCGGGACTGCCCCAGCGGGCCCTCTACTCGGCCACGAAGGGTGCGGTGCTGGCGCTCACCCGTGCCATGGCGGCCGACCACGTCCGGGAGGGGATCAGGGTCAACTGCGTGTCGCCCGGCACGGCCGACACCCCCTGGATCGGTCGGCTCCTGGATGCCGCCGAGGATCCCGCCGCGGAACGTGCCGCGCTCGAGGCGCGCCAGCCACACGGACGCCTCGTGTCGCCCGGCGAGGTTGCCCGTGCGATCGCCTACCTGGCCGATCCGACGAGCACATCGACCGTCGGGATCTCCCTGGCGGTCGACGGCGGCATGGACGCGCTGAGGCTTCGCCCTCGGCAGTAGCCGCGAGGTTGTCCACCGCGCGGACGCCGGCAGGTGAACCATCCGGAGCAACGCCGGGTGACCACGGACGCCGCTCGTCGTGGCCCCCGAACTCGGGGCGCGACGAGCCCCGAGACAAGGAGTGATGGTGATGGAATACGAGAGCTTCGGCGCATTCTCCGAACGCGATGTGCCGGCGTGGTTCGACCGGACGAAGTTCGGGATCTTCATCCACTGGGGCGCGTATTCGGTGCCGGCCTGGGCCGAACCGGTCGGGGCGCTCGGCGCGGTCCCCGACGACCAGTGGTTCGCGCACAACCCGTACGCGGAGTGGTACTACAACACGATCAGGATCGAGGGCTCCCCGGCAGCCGACCATCATCGGGAGGTCTGGGGAGGGCGCCCCTACGACGAGTTCCTCGACCTCTGGCAGGCCGAACTTTTCGACCCCGACGCCTGGTGCGCGCTGTTCGCGGCGGCCGGCGCCGGACACGTGGTTCCCACGACCAAGCATCACGACGGCATCGCCCTGTGGGACGCGCCCGGCACGGACGGCCGTAACACCGTGGCCCGCGGCCCGCGCCGCGATCTCGTCGGCGACATCGTCGGGGCCGCCCGGCGGGCCGGTATGCGGGCCGGCGTCTACTACTCGGGCGGCCTCGACTGGCACGTGCGCCCGTTCCCGCCGCACACGACCTCCGCGTCGGTGCACGGGTCCCGCCCGACCGACCGGGAGTACGGCGAGTACGCATCGCGCCACTGCCACGATCTCATCGGGCGCTACCGCCCCGACGTGCTCTGGAACGACATCGAATGGCCCGACGGCGCCAAGGACTTCGAGCCGGGAGGGCTCGGAGAGTTGTTCGCCGACTACTACCGGGCGGTGCCTGAGGGCGTGGTCAACGACCGGTGGGGCGACACCCACCGCGACTACTACACGAGCGAATACGAGTCCGGGCTCGGCAACGAGCGGCAGGGGCGGTGGGAGAACTGCCGCGGGGTCGGGTTCTCGTTCGGCTACAACCAGGTCGAGGACGAGTCGGTGTCGCTGAGCGGTGCGGGGATCGCCCGGCACCTCGTCGACGTCGTGTCCCGGGGCGGCCACCTGCTGCTCAACGTCGGCCCCCGGGCCGATGGCACCCTCCCCGACATCCAGGTGCGCGCGTTGCGGGGTGTCGCCGACTGGCGGCGGGCCGGGGGCGATGTCGTCGCGACGGGTGATCGGTCATCGGTGCAGGTGTCGGGTGACGACGGGGCGTGGGTACGTGCGGTCACGGACGCCGACGGGCGGGACTGGCTGTTCGTCGACGGGGACGCCGACCGGGCGACCGTGAGGGCGAATGGGCGCCGGTTCAGCGTCGACCTGCCCGCGGATCGGCCCGGCCCGGTGCGGGTCGACCTCGGCTCCTGAGCCGAACGTCCCGGGGCGCGAGTACGGTCGACAGCGAGAGTCCGGCGTCCACGGGCGTGGGCGCCGGCACCGACCGACGGGAGACGACCATGACCCCAACCACCGCGACCAGCATCCTCGCCGACGCCTTCGGGCGCGTCCACGAAGCGCTGCCCAGGGTTCTCAGCGGCCTGGAGCGGGACGCGCTGCTGTGGCGTCCGGATCCGGACGCGAACCCGATCGGCTGGCTGGCCTGGCACCTCCTCCGGGTGCAGGACGACCACGTGGCAGGTGTCGCCGACGCCGAGCAGGTGTACACCGCGCAGGGCTTCGCCGAGCGGTTCGCCCTGCCGTATCCGCCGGAGGCGATCGGCTACGGGCACACGAGCGACGAGGTGGGTGCCTTCGAGCTCGACGGGCCGGGGCTGCTGCTCGACTATTCCGACGCCGTGCACGCGATGACCCTCGACGTGGTGGGTTCCCTCGATGACGCCGGGTACGCCCGGATCGTCGACGAGCGGTGGAACCCACCGGTGACCGCCGCCACCCGGCTGGTGTCGGTGATCGGTGACATCACCCAGCACCTGGGCCAGATCGGCTACGTGCTCGGTATGTACCAGCGCCGGCCCTGACACCGGCCCCGGACTACGGGTGGGTCATGTCGGCCGGCACCACCCACGCGTCGAACTGCTCGCCCGACACGCCCGCGTCGGCGGCGGCCGCACGCAGCGTGATGCCCGCGGCGTAGGCGTGCTTGGCGATCGCCGCCGCCCGGTCGTAGCCGATGTGCCGATTCAGTGCGGTGACCAGCATGAGGTTGGCCCGCAGATGCTCCTCGATGCGCTGCCGATCAGGCTCGATGCCCACGGCGCAGTGGTCGTTGAACGAGCGGCAGGCGTCGCCGAGCAGCCGGATCGATTCGAGCACGGCGTGCGCCATCACCGGCTTGTAGACGTTGAGCTGGAAGTTGCCCTGCGACCCGGCGAAGGCGACCGTGGCGTCGTTGCCGAACACGCGGGTCGCCACCATCGTCAGCGCCTCGCTCTGGGTGGGGTTCACCTTGCCCGGCATGATGCTCGACCCGGGCTCGTTCTGCGGGATGCGGATCTCGCCGATGCCGGCCCGGGGTCCGGACGCCAGCCAGCGCACGTCGTTGGCGATCTTCATCAGTGCCATCGCGAGGGTCCGCAGCGATGCGCTGAGCGCCACCAGCGCATCGTGCGCCGACAGGGCCGCGAACAGGTTGTCGGCCCGGCGGAACGGCAGGCCGGTGAGCTGGGCGATCCGCTGGGCCGCCAGGCGTCCGAAGTCAGGGTGCGCGTTGAGTCCGGTGCCCACGGCGGTGCCCCCGATCGCCAGCTCAAGCACCCCGTTCTCGGCCGCGTGGACGCCGTCGAGCGCGGCGTCCAGTTGGGCCACCCAGCCGCTGATCTCCTGGCCCAGGGTGACCGGCGTGGCGTCCTGCAGGTGGGTGCGTCCGACCTTGACGACGTCGGCGTAGGCGGTCGCCTTGTCGTCGAGGGTGTCGCGGAGCCGGTCGACGGCGGGGTACAGCCGATCGTGCAGGTCGCGTGCCACGGCGATGTGCATCGCGGTCGGGAACGTGTCGTTGCTCGACTGGCCACGGTTGACGTGGTCGTTCGGGTGGATCGGCGTCTTCGTGCCCATGTCGCCGCCGAGGATCTCGATCGCGCGGTTGGCGATCACCTCGTTGGCGTTCATGTTGCTCTGGGTGCCGCTCCCGGTCTGGAACACGACGAGCGGGAAGTGGTCGTCGAGTTCGCCGTCGGCCACCTCGCGCGCGGCCTGCTGGATGGCCGCGATCTGATCGTCGGCGAGGTCCAGCTGGCCGAGTTGGGCGTTGGCCCTGGCGGCGGCGAGTTTCAGGGCGCCCAGAGCGGAGATGATCGAGCGACCCCATACGAACGTGTCGCGTCCGATGTCGAAGTTCTGCAGGCTGCGTTGGGTCTGTGCCCCCCAGTAGCGGTCTGCGGCCACCTCGATGGGTCCCATGCTGTCGGTCTCGGTGCGGACGGAGTCGGGTGGGTTCTGCATACCTGTCACGGTACGCCGGGACGCCGGCGGCCCCTCCCCACCCCGGTGGACGGGCTGCGCGGGACACTGGGACATGGACGAGGTCATCCCGGGGTCCGCCGGCCCTGTCTCCGACCCCGGTTCACTGCCCGGTGACGAGGTGGTTGCGGCGCTGGCCTCGGATGCCGACCAGGGACTCACCGGCGAGGAGGCCCGCGCCCGCCTGCGGCGTCACGGACGCAACGTGCTCCGCGAGGTGCCGCCGGTGCCCCTGTGGCGCCGGGTGATCGCCCAGTTCCGCGATCCCCTGGTCTACCTGCTGGCCGTCGCCGTGGTGATCTCGCTGGTGGTCTGGATCATCGAGGGGGCGCACGGCGTGCCCGTCGACGTCGTGGTCATCGCGGCGATCATCGTCGCCAACGCGCTGATCGGGCTCGTGGAGGAACACCGGGCCGACACGGCGGTGGCCGCCCTGGCCCGGATGACCGCGGCCACCTCGACCGTCGTGCGCGGGGGAACGGCGCGCCAGGTTCCCAGCGAGGAACTCGTCCCCGGGGACCTACTGCTGCTCGCCGAGGGGGACGCCGTCGGCGCCGACGCGCGGCTGCTCGCGGCAACCGGGCTGAAGGTCCAGGAGGCTGCACTGACAGGGGAGTCGGCGGCCAGCGTCAAGAACCCCGCCGCCCAGGAACCCGGACTGCCCGCCGGCGACCGGGCCGCGATGGTGTTCAAGGGCACCGCGGTCGCCGAGGGCAGCGGACGGGCGGTGGTCACGGCGACGGGGATGGACACCGAGATGGGGGCGATCGCCGGTCTGCTCGAGGCCGCCGGGCAGGCGCCCTCGCCGCTCCAACTGGAGCTCAACCGGGTCTCGAAGGCCCTCGGCCTGGCCGTCATCGCGATCGCCGTCGTGGTGATGGCGGTGCTGTGGCTCGTCACGAGCCCGGCGACGGCGTCCCAAGCGGTCGACATCCTGCTGTTGGGCGTATCGCTGGCGGTGGCGGCAGTGCCCGAGGGGCTGGTGGCGATCCTGTCGCTGGTGTTGGCGCTCGGCGTCCGGGCGATGGCCGCGCAGCACGCGGTGATGAAGCGGCTCGCCTCGGTCGAGACCCTCGGGTCGGCCTCGGTGATCTGTTCCGACAAGACCGGCACCCTCACCCGCAACGAGATGACGCTGCGTACGATCGTCACCGCCTCCGGTCGGGTCGACCTGTCGGGGACCGGATACGCGACCGAGGGCTCGGCCGAGGTCGTCGACGGCCCCCGGGACGCCGTGCTCGGGGAGGCGCGGCTGGTGCTGGTGGGGGGTGCGGTCGCCAACAACGCGGCGCTCGGATCCGGCGACGACGACTGGCAGATCCGCGGCGACCCCACCGAGGCCGCGTTCCTCGTCGCGCAGCACAAGCTCGAGGGGGTCGCGGCGTCGGTCGCGGGTCACCGGCGTCGCGGCGAGGTGCCGTTCAGCTCCGACCGCAAGCTGATGTCGGTGGTCAGCCGGCACGCCGGCTACGACCACGACCTGCTGCACACCAAGGGCGCCCCCGACGTGCTGATCCAGCGGTGCACCCATGTGCGGGTCGGTGACGGCGTCGTCGCCCTCGATGAGGCCCGGCGCTCCCTCATCCTGCGGGCGGTCGAGCAGTTGTCCGGACGCGGGTACCGCACCATCGGTGTGGCCTACCGGGTGCTCGATCCGTCGATGCCGGGCGAGCCCGACCACCCCGATCCCGACGTCGAACGGCACCTCACCTGGGCCGGCACCGTCGGCATCATCGACCCGGCCCGTGACGAGGCGCAGTCGGCTGTCGCCGAGGCCCACCGGGCCGGGATCCGCACCATGATGATCACCGGTGATCACCCGGCGACGGCGGCCCGGATCGCGTCCGACTTGGGCGTGGCCAGGCCCGGGAGTCGTGCCTATTCGGGCGTCGAACTCGACCGGCTCGACGACGAGGGGTTCGCCCGGGCGGTGCGGGAGGCCGACGTGTTCGCCCGGGTGGCCCCGAAGCACAAGCTGCGGATCGTCGAGGTGCTGCAGGCCGACGGACACATCGTCGCGATGACCGGCGACGGGGTCAACGATGCGCCCGCGCTCAAGTCGGCCGACATCGGCGTGGCCATGGGCATCACCGGCACCGAGGTGAGCAAGCAGGCCGCCGACATGATCCTCGGCGACGACAACTTCGCGACGATCGTGGCCGCCGTGCGCCAGGGCCGGGTGATCTTCGACAACATCGGCAAGTTCCTGCGTTATCTCCTGTCGTCGAACATGGGCGAGGTCACCGCCGTGTTCGCCGGTGTCGTGTTCGCGCCGGCGCTCGGGCTGCGCGACGCCGCCGGCGCGCTGATCCTGCCCCTGCTCGCCACCCAGATCCTGTGGATCAACCTCGTCACCGATTCGGCACCCGCCCTGGCCATGGGAGTCGACCCGGAGATCGACGACGTCATGGCGCGCCCGCCGCGGGGCCGTCATGAACGCATCATCGGGCGCGGCGACTGGATCCGGATCGGGTGGGTCGGGGTGCTCATGGGCGCGGCCACCCTCGCGACGATCGACCTGTTCCTGCCCGGCGGGCTGCTGCCCGGGGGCTCCGACGTGGCCACCGCCCGCACCGCCGGCTTCACGACCCTCGTGTTCGCCCAGCTCGTCAACGCGTTCTGCGCCCGGTCGGCCACCTCGAGCGCGTTCCGTCGGCTGTGGGTCAACCGGTGGCTGTGGGCCGCCACGGTCGCGGGCCTGCTGCTCCAGGTCGCGGTGGTCGAGATCCCATGGCTGCAGGTGGCCTTCGGAACCCGGCCGCTCAGCCCGGCGCAGTGGTTGATCTGCCTGGCCATGGCCTCGATCGTGCTGTGGGCTCAGGAGCTTGTGAAGGCCGTCGCGCGGCGCCGCGCGCCCCAGACCGAACGGCATCCCGTCGGCGTATCGTCGGCCGGGTGACCACCGTCATCGAGACCTCGGCGCTCGCCAAATCCTTCGGATCCACCCGGGCCCTCGACGGGCTCGACCTCAGCGTCAGCGAGGGGGAGGTGCACGGGTTCCTCGGGCCCAACGGGGCCGGGAAGACCACGACGATCCGGGTGCTGCTCGGCCTGCTCCACGCCGACTCCGGCACGGCCGCCGTGTTCGGCGCGAACCCCTGGACCGACATCGAGACCATCCACCGCCGGATCGCCTACGTGCCCGGCGACGTCAACCTGTGGCCCAACCTCACCGGCGGCGAGGTCATCGACCTGCTCGCCCGGTTGCGGGGTGACCTCGACCCGCAGCGACGGGCGTCCCTGCTCGAGCGCTTCGACCTCGACCCCTCGAAGAAGTGCCGCAGCTATTCCAAGGGCAACCGGCAGAAGGTGGCCCTGGTCGCCGCGCTCGCCTCGCGGGCCGAACTCTTCCTGCTCGACGAGCCCACGGCCGGGCTCGACCCGCTCATGGAGGCCGCGTTCGCCGAGGTGGCCCGCGAGATCGTGGCCGACGGGCGCACGATCCTGCTGTCGAGCCACATCCTGTCCGAGGTCGAGCAACTGTCCGACCGGATCAGCATCATCCGCGCCGGGCGCATCGTCGAATCCGGGACGCTCGGCGAGATGCGCCGGCTGCACACGACCACGGTCACCGCCGTCGTACGGACACCGGTGCCGCAACTCGACGCCATGCCCGGCGTCACTGGCCTCAGCCGCGAGGGCACCCGCGTCCGCTTCTCAGTGGACGCCGACCAGCTCGACGGGGCGATCTCCATCCTGAGCGCGGCCGGGCTCGACTCGCTGGTCAGCGAACCGCCGAGCCTTGAGCAGCTGTTCCTCAGCAAGTACCGCGAGGTGCCCGAGGGGGAGGGCTCCCGGTGACCGGTTGGCGCGGGCTGCTCCGACTCGCGTGGCGCCGGGACCGGGTGATGATCATCGCGTCGCTGCTGGTCATCTGGGTGCTCACCTACTATTCGGCCGCCGCGATGCCGACGCTCTACTCGAACACCGAGCAGTTGATGGCGGCGAATCAGGCGGCGAACGAGAGCACCGGTGTGGTCGCGATCTACGGGCACGTCTACCACCTTGACTCGGTCGGGGGCATCGGCGCGAACAAGGTCGCGATGCTCAACTTCCTGGTGCTGTCGTTCCTGGTCATCGCCATCGTGCGCCGGCACACCCGCGCCGAGGAGGAGTCCGGGCGGTTCGAACTGCTCGGCTCCACCAGCGTCCGGCGGCACGCCCCGCTCGGCGCGGCCGTGCTGCTCGCGGTCCTCACCTCCCTCGTCTCCGGATTCGTCACGATCCCGGCGTCCATCGCCGGCGGCTGGCCGGTGGCCGGCTCGGTGCTGTTCGGCCTGGCGCAGGCGGGTGTCGGCCTGTCGTTCACGGGGCTCACCGCCATCGCCGTGCAGCTGTCGAGCAGCAACCGGGCCTGTGGCGGATGGATCTTCGGCGCGCTCGGCGTCGCGTTCGTGCTGCGCACCATCGGTGACGTGTCGTGGAACCGCCCGGCCCGGGTACTCAGCTGGGCGTCTCCGCTCGGGTGGGGCCAGCAGGTGCGCTACTTCGACGGCGACCGGGCCTGGCCGCTGGTCGTTCCGGTACTGTTCCTGGCCATCTGCCTGCCGGTGGCCGGCTGGCTGCAGGGACACCGCGACCTCGGGGCGGGCCTGCTCGCCGACCGCGCCGGCAGCCCCACCGGCACGATGGGCACCCCGGAAGCTCTCGCCTGGCGGCTGCAGCGCGCCGGACTCGTCGGATGGGTCATCACGTTCACCGTGATCGGCGCGCTGTTCGGCTCGATCATCAACACCGTCGGTGGTTTCATGACCGGCTCGGCCGGCGACATCCTGCGCAAGCTCGGCGGGGTGGGGAATTTCAACGACATCTACCTCACCCTGGTGGCGGGCATGGGGTCGTTCGGTGCAACCGCTTTCGGCGTCTCGGCGCTCATGCGGGTGCGCTCCGAGGAGTCGACCGGTCACATGGAAACCCTGCTCGCCACCCCGGTCACCCGGCGCCGGTTCCTCACCTCGCACCTCGTCATCGGGTTCGTGGGTGCCACCGTGCTGGTGGCGCTGCTGGGCGTGACCATGGCCGGCGCCCATCTCACCGGGTCGACGGGGTTCTGGCGGGAAACCTCGCCCGCCCTCGCCTATCTGCCGGCGATCTGGGTGATGACCGCGGCGGTCGCGGTGGTCGTCGCCTGGCTGCCTCGCGTCGACTGGCTCGGCTGGGCGCTGCTCGCCGGTGTCGTCGTCCTCGGCGAGCTCGGTTCGCTCATCGGCCTTCCCAGCTGGACGCTGAAGATCTCCCCGTTCGCCCATGTGCCGAGGATCCCGGTCGAACCGATGTCCTGGGCCCCGGAGATCGTCATGTCGCTCATCGCCGTCGTCCTCGTCGGGCTCGCCGTCGTGGGCTTCCGCCGCCGCGACATGCCTGTCATCTGAGCGGCGTCCGCGCCGACGTCCTGGGGGCCATCCCCTCTCTCCCCCGCCCACTCCCGCCCCCGTCCCCTCCCTTCCCTGACTCCTTCTCGCCCCGGCCCCTTCCCTTCGCTCTCCGCCCCCGGTTGTGCGGCTGGCGACTTCGACGCTTTTGCTGGCGATCTCTGCCGACCTGCTGGCGATCGCTGCCGATCAGGTGTGGTTTTCGCCAGCCGGAGCAGTGATCGCCAGCAGGTCGGTCCCGGTGCCGGCGGGGTTCCGCGCGGAGGGATCCGGCCTGCCATCGCATCCGGACGACTCTGTGCCACCGTCGTGCGGCCGACGAGAGGGTCGACGGCGTACGAGGGGGACGCCGTAGTCGACCGGTTCGTACCCCGCGAGCGACAAGTTGTTCGCGGGGTGCCGGACCCCGGCCCCGCACACCGGACGCCGGCCCCGCACACCGGACGCCGGCCCCGCACACCGGACCCTGACTCCGGCACACCGGGACCCCGACCCCGAGCACCGGGACGCCGAGCTCGGCGCACCGGCCCGAGCACGGGACGCTCGCCTCCGGATCTGCGGGCGAGTGGGCCGTCCTTGTCCCGCCGGGACGCCTGACACGTCACGCGCCTGCGGATTGCGAGGTCGGGCGCGGCGCCCGAACTGAGGGGGTGCGATGTGTTTGGCTGGACCCCGGTCCACGTCCATGCCCTACCCCAGGAGTCTCCGTGTTCGACCGCTCGCCCCAGGTGTTCGCCCGGCTGGATCGCTTCCTTCGTGATCACGTGCCGCACGACCTCTACCTCGACACCGCTCCGGTCGAGGTGACGGCGTGGGAGGTGCCCGACGAGCCGATTCCCTTCGCGACCGCGAGGGACGCCGCCTTCGAGCCGTTCGTGGTCGGTCGCCCGTGGGGGCGACCGTGGGGCACGACCTGGTTCCGGGTGCGGGGTGAGGTGCCGACGTCCTGGGCGGACGTGCCCGGTGCCAGTCCCGAGCTGGTCGTCGACCTCGGGTTCCACGGCAACAGCGTCGGCTTCCAGGCCGAGGCGCTCGCGTGGCGATCCGACGGCACGGCGATCAAGGCGATCGAGCCCGAGAACCGCTGGCTACGGGTCGGCGCACCGGGGGAGACCTTCGAGGTGTTCCTCGAGGCGGCCTCCAACCCTCGCGTCACCTCCGACGGCCAGGTGAACCCGACGCCGCTGGGCGACAAGCTGACGGCGGGGACCGCCCCGATCTACCGCGTGCAGCGACTGGACCTCGGGCTGCGTGATCTCACCGTGTGGGAACTCGTCGCCGACATCGAAGCCCTCCGTGGCCTGGCGGAGCACCTGCCCGGAAGCACCAGGCGCAGCGAGATCATCGCAGCCCTGTCGGCCATGCTGGACGCCGTCGACTGGGACGACCTGCACGGGAGCGCCCCCACCGCCCGCCAGGTGCTCGCCCCGATGCTCGAGCGGCCCGCCTCGGCGTCCGCGCACACCGTGCACGCGGTGGGGCACGCGCACATCGACTCGGCCTGGCTGTGGCCGATCCGCGAGACGATCCGCAAGTGCGCCCGCACGTTCAGCAACGTGCTCGACCTCATCGACACCGACCCCGAGGTCACCTTCGCGTGCAGTTCGGCGCAGCAGTACCAGTGGATGAAGGACGGCTACCCCGACATCTGGGCCCGCATGAAGGACGCCGTCGCGGCGGGCCGGTTCATCCCGGTCGGGGGCATGTGGGTCGAGTCCGACATCAACCTCACCGGCGGCGAGGCGCTGGTGCGCCAGTTCCTCACCGGCACGCGGTTCTTCCTCGATGAGTTCGGCGTCGAACCTCAGGAGGTGTGGCTGCCCGACACGTTCGGCTACTCGGCGGCGGTGCCGCAGATCGCCCGGCTCGCCGGGAAGAAGTACTTCCTCACCCAGAAGATCTCGTGGAACGACACGAACCACTTCCCGCACCACACCTTCTGGTGGGAGGGTCTCGACGGCACCCGGATCTTCACCCATTTCCCGCCGGTCGACACGTACAACTCGACGCTCTCGGCGGAGGAGCTGCTCCGCTCGGAGCACACGTTCGCCGAGCGGGGCGGAGCGACGGTGTCGCTCGCACCGTATGGGTTCGGTGACGGCGGCGGTGGACCCACCCGCGAGATGCTGCAGGCCGCGCGCCGGTTCGCCGACCTCGAGGGTGCTCCCCGGGTCGAGCTCTCGACGCCGCAACGCTTCTTCGAGCGGGCGATCGCCGAGTACCCCGACGCGCCCGTGTGGAGCGGTGAGATGTACCTCGAACTGCACCGCGGCACCTACACGAGCCAGCACCGCACCAAGGCGGGAAACCGCCGCAACGAGCACCTGCTCCGCGAGGCCGAGCTGTGGGCGACCACGGCGTCCGTGCGCACCGGTGCCGCCTATCCGCGCGGGGCCCTCGACCGGCTGTGGCGGCAGGTCCTACTGCTGCAGTTCCACGACATCCTGCCCGGATCCTCGATCGCCTGGGTCCACCAGGAGGCGGAGGCCAGCCACGCCGGGATCACTCGCGAACTCCACGAACTGGTCGGCGTCTCCCTGGCGGCCCTCGGCGGTGGGTCGGACGCGGGCGCGCTCGCCAACCCTGCCCCTGTGTCCGTCCGCGGCGTGCCCGCGTTCGGAGTCGGCGTGCCCGCCGAGCAGGACGCGGTGAGGATCGATCGGGTTGACGACGGCGTGGTGCTCGACAACGGCGTGGTGCGGGTCACCATCGACGCGCGCGGTCTGGTCACCTCGCTGCTCGACCAGCGGGCCGGCCGCGAACTGGTCACCCCCGCCGAACCGATCGGACGCCTCCAACTGCACGATGATCACCCCCTCAACTGGGGCGCCTGGGACATCTACGACTACTACCGCACGCGGGTCGTCGACCTCGACGGCGCCGACACGCTCGACATCGGTCACGACGGCACCGCCGCGGTCGTCACGGTGCACCGACGCACCACGGCATCCACGATCGTGCAGCAGTACCGGCTCGAGCCCGCCGACCCCGAGCTGACGATCGGCCTGCACGTCGACTGGCACGAACGCAACCGGCTGCTCAAGCTCGCGGTCCCGGTCGACCTGCGCACCGAGGTGGCGACCTCCGAGATCCAGTTCGGCCATCTCGACCGGCCGATCGCGGTGAACACGAGTTGGGACGCCGCCCGGTTCGAGACCGCGGCCCATCGGTGGGTACGGGTGGCCGAACCCGACTACGGGGTCGCACTCACCAATGAGTCCACCTACGGCTACGACATCACCCGGCACACCCGTGACGACGGCGGCACGACCACCGTCATGCGGGCCACGGTGCTGCGGGCCCCCGTGTTCCCCGACCCCGAGGCGGACCAGGGCGGGCACGAATTCAGCTTCGGGGTCGTGGCGGGTGCCACGACGGCCGACGCGATCGCCCACGGCTACCGGCGCAACCTGCCGGCGCGCGACGCCCCCGGTGCCGGCGTCGAGCCGCTGGTGAGCGTTGACACCCCGGCGGTCGTGGTCGAGGCGGTCAAGCTCGCGGAGGACGGCGACGATGTCGTGGTGCGGCTGTACGAGTCGCTCGGTACCCGGGCCGGCGTCACCGTCGCCCTGCACGCCGACGCGAGGGGTGTCTCGCTCACCGACCTGCTGGAGCGTCCGCTCGACGACCAGTCGCCGCTGAGGGTCGAGGACGGCCGCGCCCGGCTCGTGCTGCGTCCTTTCCAGATCGTCACGCTGCGCTGGGCGCGAGGTTGAGCGGTTCGTTACCTTGTCAATGCCCGGTGCGCCGCCCCGGGTTAGCTGAGACACCTTCAGGGGTGGTTCAGCAACCCAGGGGCACTCTGATGGCATGACCGCTCTCAGCCTGGACGCCGACCGCCTGGCTGGGAGCCTCCGCCGCCGGGCGACCCGCGGGCAGCGGGTGCGGTCGCTCGCGGGCATCGTCCTCGCCGTGGCACTGCTCGGCATCGGGCTGCCCGCGGTCACCGGCGTCGCATGGAGTGCGACCGGTCAGGCGATCACCGCGGTGCCCCTGCGGTGGCTGGCCGGTCTGGTCGTGCTGTGGGTGCTCGGCCTGCTGGTGAACACCCTGGTGTTGCGCGCCTCACTGCCGACGCTCACCTCCCGTCGGGCCCTGACCCTCAGCCTCACCGGCAGTGCGGTCGCCAATGTGATGCCGCTCGGCGGTGCCGCCGGCATCGCACTCAACTACCGCATGCTGCGCTCGTGGGGCTATTCCCGCTCACATGTGGCGACCTACACGCTCGTCAGCAACATCTGGGACGTGCTCGGCAAGCTGGTGCTCGTCGCGGTCGTGCTGCCGTGGGTCGCCCTGGCTGGGTCCGCCGTGCTCGGGCACGTGGCCGCCACAGCCCTGTTCCTCGCAGTGGGCGCCGCCGTGGTGCTCGGGCTCGCGGTCGCTGCCCTGGCCAGCCCGGCGATCGGGACGCGGCTGGCGACCCTCGCCGAGCGGGCGGTGACCCGGGTCTTCCGGCTCGTCGGGTCGTCGCGGCGTCCGTCGTTCCGCGAGCAGGTGGTGGCCGCCCAGCAGCAGATGCGCGGCGTGGTGCGCCGCGGCTGGGCGCAGGCGTCGGTCGGTGTGACCGGCTACATCCTCATGCTGTTCGCGCTGCTGTGGGCGTCGCTGCATGTCGCCGGAGTCAGCGTCCCGCTGGTGGCGATCGTCGCGGCGTTCGCCCTCGACCGGCTGTTCACACTCGGCGGCATCACCCCCGGCGGGGCGGGTCTCGTCGAACTCGGGATCGCCACCGTCCTGCTGGCAGCAGGCGGCGACCCGCTCGCCGTCACCGCCGGCATCCTGCTCTACCGCACCCTCACCTTCGCGATGGAGATCCCGGTCGGCGGCGTCTGGCTGGCCCTGTGGGAATGGCGGCGCGGCCGTAGCTCCCGCGCACTGGCGGCACAGCCGCACGGGGGTGCCCGGTGAGGATCCTGCACGCCGCCGACAGCTACCTGCCGAAGGTCGGCGGCATCGAACTGCACGTTCGTGACCGGATGGCTCACCAGAGGTCCACGGGCGACGAGGCCATGCTCATCACCGCCGCGCCCGGCCCTGACATCGACGGCGTGCGGCGGGTGTGTCCCGACCGCGCGGCCGGCCCCGACGAGTCCCGGGTCGCGGTGGAGCGGGCGATCGACGAACTGGGCCCCGACGTCGTGCACGTGCACGCGTCGATCTTCTCGCCGTTCGCCCTCGTGGCGGCCCGCACGGCCGCGCGTCGCGGCGTCCCGGTGCTGGTGACCATGCACTCCATGTGGTCGGGTCTGGGACCGTTGCCCGAGTTGGCCGGCGTCGGACTCGGGCTGCGTCGGTTGCCGATCGTGTGGTCGGCGGTCAGCCGTCGCGCCGCCCAACCGCTGCAGCGCATGCTCGGACCCGAGATGCCCGTGCATGTGCTGCCCAACGCGGTCGACCTCGACCGCTGGCACCCCGTCGATGCCGCGGAGCCGGACGTGCCCACCGTGCTCGCGGTGATGCGGCTCACCCGGATCAAGCGGACGATGCCGCTCATCCGGATGCTCGCGGACCTGCCCCTCGTCGCCCCCGGAGCGCGGGCGGTCGTCGTCGGCGACGGGCCGCAGCGGGCGGCCGCCCACCGGTTCATCACCCGCCGCGGACTCGACGGGGTGATCTCCTTGCCGGGCCGCCTGGCCCAGGAGGAGATCCACCGGTTGCTCACCCGGTCCGCCGTGTTCATCGCCCCCGCCCAGCGGGAGTCGTTCGGGATCGCCGCCCTCGAGGCGCGGGCCATGGGCCTGCCCGTCATCGGCAGCAGCCTGTCGGGTCTCACCGAGTTCGTCACCGACGGCGTCGACGGCTTCCTGGCCCCCGATGACGCCGGGATGCTGTCCAGGCTGGGACAATTGCTCACCGACTCGACCCTGCGCCGGCGGATCACCACCCACAACCGCGAGGTGGCCCCGCGGCACGACTGGGCGTACACCACCCGTGTGGCCCGCACGCTGTACTCCCTGGCCGCCACCGAGGCGGCCCGGGCCGCCCGCCCGGTCGCGGTGCCGGCGGCGAGCAGGATGGCGATCACCCGATGACCCGACCCCGGCGCCAGCGCCGGTTCGTCACCGGTCCGGTGCCGCAGACCATCGTGGCCTTCCACGCGCATCCCGACGACGAGGCCCTGTTCACCGGTGGCTCGCTGGCCCAGGCCGCGGCGGCTGGCCACCGTGTGGTGCTGGTCGTCGCCACATCGGGTGAGGCCGGTCTCAGCGATGAGGAATCCGCGGACGGCGGGCTCGGAAGCCGCAGGTGGTGCGAACTCGAGGAGTCGGCCGTCGTGCTCGGAGTGGCCCGGATCAGGCACCTGGGGTATGCGGACTCGGGCTCCGAGGCTCAAGCCCACCCCGACGGCGCGACGCCGTTCGCCGATGCCGACGTCGACGAGGCCGCGCACCGGCTGGCGGACATCCTCACCGAGGAACACGCCGATGTGCTGACCAGTTACGACGCCGCGGGCGGCTACGGTCATCCCGACCACCGCCAGGTGCACGTCGTGGCGCGTCGCGCGGCGGCGCTGGCCGGCACCCCCGAACTGCTCGAGGCCACCGTCGACCGGCGGCTGATCGTGCCCGTGCTGCGGCTGCTGAGGGTGGCCGGACGCGTGCTCCCCGTCCCCCGCATCCCCGACGACACCGAGATCTTCGCGCCGAGCGAACTCATCACCCACAGCATCGACGTGCGCGATCACCTCGACGCCAAGCTCGCCGCGCTGCGCGCCCACGCGTCGCAGGCCACGGGAGGGCCCCGCACGATCACCCTGCTCCTCGGCCTGCCGCGTCCACTGGCGCGGATCGTGCTCGGCCGCGAGTGGTTCTGCCGGGTCGAGTGAGCGGCTCGGCGGGGCGCTGCTCGTGATCGCCTCCCCTGTGCGCAAGACTGGTGCCACCCGCGCATGAAGGAGATGAACGCGATGCGCATTCTGCTCGTCGAGGACGAGGCGCCCCTCGCCGAGTCGATCCGTCGGGGCCTGGTGGGGGAGGGCATGGTGGTCGACGTCGCCCACGACGGCATCACCGGCCAGTGGCTCGCCACCGAGAACCCCTACGACGTCATCGTGCTCGACGTCATGCTGCCGGGGCGTCACGGCTACGACGTGCTCACCAACCTGCGCCAGCGCAAGATCTGGACGCCGATCCTCATGCTCACGGCCAAGGACGGCGACTACGACCAGACCGACGCCTTCGACCTGGGCGCCGACGACTACCTCACCAAGCCGTTCAGCTTCGTCGTGCTCGTCGCCCGGCTGCGGGCCCTGGCCCGGCGGGGGGCCCCGGAGCGTCCGGTGGTGCTCACCGTCGGCGACATCACCCTCGACCCGAACAAGCGGCTGGTCACGTGCAAGGGCGAATCGGTCTCGCTCACCGCGAAGCAGTACGCCGTGCTCCACTACCTCATGCGCCACCCCGACGATGTCGTGTCGAAGGCCGAGATCCTCGACAACGTGTGGGACCCCGCCTTCGACGGCAGCGACAACATCGTCGAGGTCTACATGGGCTACCTGCGCAAGAAGCTCGACGTGGCGTTCGGGCGCGACTCGATCGAGACCGTGCGCGGCATGGGCTACCGGCTGAAGGCCCAGAAGACCGACTGACCGGTCAGGGGAGCATCGGCAGCGTCAGCGTGAACCGGCAGCGTCCCTCGGGGCTTCGCGACGTGGTGACCCGCCCGCCGTGGGCCTCGGCGAATGTGCGGGCGATCGCCAGCCCGAGCCCGCTGCCCCCCCGGTCGCGCGCCCGGGCACTGTCGAGCCGCGCGAAGCGTTCGAACACGCGCTCCCGGTCCTGTTCGGGGATCGGGTCGCCGTCGTTGTCGATGTGGACGCTGACCAGGCCCGGCTCGGACACGTCCATCCGGACGATCACCTCCCCGGTGGTGTGCCGCACCGCGTTGTCGACCAGGTTCCGCAGGGTCTGCCCGATGCGCCCGGTGTCACCGAGCACCTGGGCCGGCTCGATGTGGGCGCGCACGGGGCAACGTCCCATGGCCCGGAGCCGCTTCACCTCGACGTCGACGACGTCGTCGAGGTCGACCTCCTCGACGCTCAGGGGGACGCCCTGGTCGTCGGCCTTGGCGAGGGTGAGCAGATCCTCGACCAACGACTGCAGGCGCAGCACCTCCCCTCGGGTGAGGGACGCGTCGAGGGTCACCTCTCCGGACGGATCCGACGGTGAGGTCTCGAGATGGGTGCGCAGGGTGGCGAGCGGGCTGCGAAGCTCGTGCGACGCGTCGGAGACGAACTGGCGCATCGCGGAGTCCGACTGGGACAGGCGATCGAGCATCTCGTTCATGGTCTCGGCGAGGCGGGTGATCTCGTCGTCGCCTCCGGGGACCGTGACCCGCTCGGTGGCGCCGGCGGCCTTGATCCGCGACACCTCGCTGCGGATACGCTCCACCGGACGCAGGGCCCCGGTCACGATGCGCGACATGGCGAACAACACGAGGACGCCGAGCAACAGCGAACCGATCGCCACGATGAGGTTGGCCGTCGACACCGCTCGCGATTCGATGTCGAGCGCGCGGGCCACTACCAGGGTGTAGGAGCTGCCGTCGGCGTCGACGACCCCGCTGGCCACGACGATGTAGTCCTGATCCGTGACGATCGCGCTGCTGTGGCTGACGGTCTCGACCCCCGGAGCGAGCGGAGCGGGCACGAATGCCCTTCTCAGCGCGATCGGGTCGGACGCCGCCACCACCGCGCCGCTGTGGTCGATCACCTGCAGCTCGGCTCCCTGGGTCGGAAGGTTCGTCACGGCCTGGGGGAGCGTCACCTCGCTCGTCTGCACCAACACCGTCAGCTGGGACACCTGCGCCTCGGCCTGGCTGATGGCGTCCTGGACGAGGATGTGGTTGAGCGCCCAGGAGAAGCCGAGGAGCCCGAGGCTGAGCGCCAACGTCAGGGCCCCTGCCGATGCGACCACGACCCGGCGCGCCAGCGACCACCGTGCCCACATGCTGCTCAGCGCCCTCATGGGACCATCTTGCTGCACCGGGTCACCACCCCGGCACCGCGACCCCGCCGCGAATGGCCCCGGCGTCCCTCGCGCGAGGAATAGACCCGCGAGGTGCCCGTGTTGTTCGCGGTATGACGAACGAACACGAAGCGGGTCCCGTGCGGACCATCGGATTCATCGGCAGCGGCAACATCGGCTCGACCCTTGCCAGGCTGGCGGTGGCCTCCGGCTACGACGTGGTGCTCAGCAATTCGCGGGGGCCCGAGACGCTCGCCGGTTTGGTGGCTGAGCTCGGGCCGCACGCCCGGGCCGCCCGGACGGCCGAGGCCGCCAGGGCGGGCGACGTGGTCGTGGTCACCATCCCGCTCAACGCGATCCACTCGCTTCCGGCCGAGGCGTTCGACGGCAAGCTGGTCATCGACACCTGCAACTACTATCCCGGCCGCGACGGGGAGATCCAGATGCTCGAGGAGGAGACCACCACGACGAGCGAGCTCGTCCAGCAGCATCTGGCGGGGTCCACCGTGGTCAAGGCGTTCAACAACATCGGGTTCAGGGCGCTCGGGTCATTGGCCCGGCCGGCGGGTGACCCGGACCGCACCGCGCTGCCCCTCGCCGGTGATGACGAGCGGGCCAAGGCCGCCGTCATCGAACTGCTCGACTCGCTCGGCTACGACTCGGTGGACGCCGGGGCTCTCGCCGAGGGATGGCGCTTCCAGCGCGACACCCCCGCCTACGTCGAGCCGTACGGCGCCCCGGCCGGCACCGCACTCATCCGCGACCGGATCGCGAAGGCCCGGCGCTACCGCGACATGTGACGCGGTAGCGCCGGGCCTCGGCGTGCCGGCTCAGGGCCCGGTCGACTCGAAGTGGATGAAGCCGGCGAACTCGCCGTTCCACCATGCGACGTGGGTGCGCACGTCGTAGCCGTGGTAGTAGGTGTAGTTGTACTCGGACACATCGATCGTTCCGTCGGAATGCACCGCGGTCACGTAGGCCACGTGACCGGCGTAGCCGCTGGTGCGCCAGGCGATCGACCCGACGGTCGGGTGGGTGTCGACCGGGATCCCGAGGGCGCGGGCCGCGGCACCCCACTGCACCGCGTTGCCGAAGTGCACGCTGGTTCCGCGGTCGGTGTAGTTGTTGACGAAGTCGGTCCAGGCGGTCGTGGTGCGCACCATGTAGGCCGCGTACGAGACGCACTCACCCCAGTAGAAGCCCCAAGGGTCGACCCCACCGTAGTTCGGCACGGAGCCGTAGTTGCTGGGGGTCCAGCTGCTGCCGTTGTAGCTCTGGCTGGGCGAACTGGAGTACGAGTAGGACGCGTTGGTCGCGGTCTGGGCGTCTGCGGCCGCCTGGGCGGCCGCCTGGGCGGCGAGCTGTGCTGCGCGTGCAGCGGCTGCGCGTTCGGCGGCGGCGCGGGCAGCCGCTGCACGGGCTGCGCGTTCGGCGGCGGCCTTGGCCGCGGCGACCTGCTGGTCGACGTTGGACTTCTGCGCCTTGAGGGAGGCGTTGGTCGACTGCTTCGCCTGGAGCTGGGCCTTCGCGTCGGCTGCGGCGGCGGCCCGGAGCCTGACCGTTGCGGCCACCGCGTCGGCCGCGGACTGGGCTTCCTGCTGCAGCGTCTGGGTGACGGCGAGGTGGGCGCTGGTGGCCTGACGCATCTGTTCGACCGAGGCCGTGGCCTGCGCCTGCGCCTGCTGGGCACTCACGAGCTGCTTCTGCAGGTCGGCCAGCCGCAGCTGCTCGGTCTGGGTCATCGTGAGGGCCTCGGTGGCCCACTGGATCCGGTTGTTGACGTCACCGACGCCGAGGTTCGTCGTGAGCACGGCCAGCTGCTGCAACTCGCTGTTCTGCTGGGTGTTCTGGTTGAGGCTCATCGCCACGAGACTGCGCTGCTCGGTGAGGTGCTGCTGGCCGATCTGCACCGCCGCCTTGGTCGTGGCCAACTGCTGTTCGGCCGCCTGCAGTGCGGCGGCCATCTGCTGGTCGCGCACCGCGGCGGCGTTCCTCGCCGACGCGGCCTGGGCGAGCAACTGCTGCTGGGCCTTGAGGGTCGACTCCGACTCGGCGAGCTTCTGCGTCGCGGCGTCGACCGTGGTCGAAGCCTGGCTGAGGGCAGTGTTCGACACCGCGATCGCGGCCGCCAATTGCTTCTGCCGATCGGTCAGCGAGTCCGCGGACGCCGGGGAGGGCGCACCGGCCATCAGCGCGAGACTCACGGCCACGGCCGCGGCACAGATGCCACGCCAGGCGGCGCCGGAGATCCGGAGACGCCAGACTGCGCCGTCGTGGTGGGTTGCGCGCATGCCGATCCTTTCGGTGCTGGTCTGCCGCAGGTGCGTCAACGCCCTCTGCGGCACTGCCCGCGCATGGTATGCACCGCTCACCGGTCACCATCAAGCGAAAACACGAGAATCGGGCGGCTCTCGCGGGGGCCCGCATCAACCTTCACTTGAGACTCGAGGATTCGTGCGGGCCGGCGTCCGGCCATTCCGGGACCGTCATTCTCCCCCTCGGCCATGGGTTTCCCGGGCCCTGGCCTGCTCGACGAGCCGCTCCTTCTGCTGCCGGGTGCGCATCAACTCGGCGAGACGCTCGGCCCTCTGCGCCTTCACCTCGGCCAGGGTGGCCCGCTCCTCGGCCCGGGCGGGGGCATCGTCGATGTCGCCGTCCTCGACCTGCACCGCGACCTCCTCGCGCTGCACGGCGGCGTCCTCGGCGATCGCGCTTTCGACGTTGTCCACAGTGTCGGACAGGGACGTCTTCAACGCCCTGGAGCTCATCTCGACGGCGAGTTCCTCCCGCATGCCGAACGGGTCCCAGTCGGGTTCGGGCCAGCCGAGGTCCATGTCGATCATGGTCTGGGTGAGGATCTCGGTGATCGCCGTTCGGGAGTACCACTTGTGGTCGGCGGGAATGACGTACCAGGGGGCCCAGTCGGTCGACGTGCGCTCGAACACCGCCTGGTAGGCCTGCTGGTAGGCGTCCCACCTGCCCCGCGTCCGCACGTCGTTGCGGCTGAACTTCCATCGCTTGTCGGGGCGGTCGAGACGGTCCATCAACCGCACCCCCTGTTCGTCCTTCGACACCATGAGCGCGAACTTCAACACGATGGTGCCGGAGTCGACGAGGTCCTTCTCGAACCCGTTGATCTCGTCGTAGCGCCGCTCCCACACATTCCGCGGCGCGAGGTCGTCGACCCGCACGACCAGCACGTCCTCGTAGTGGCTGCGGTCGAAGACCCCGATCAGGCCGGGGCGGGGGAGCGCCCCGCGGATCCGCCACAGGAAATGGTGCTCGAGCTCCTCCTCGGTGGGTGGCCCGAACGAATGCAGTGCCACTCCCTGCGGGTCGACCATCGACATCACGTGGCGGGTGACGCCGCCCTTGCCCGCCGTGTCGAGCCCCTGGACGACGCAGAGCACCGAGCGCTTGCCCCCGATCCGACCCTCGGCGAACAGCCTCTCCTGAAGTTCCGACAGCAGTGCGCCACGGTCCTTGCCGAGCGCCTTGCCGTCGGACTTCTTCCCGTGAAAGCCGGGCTTCGCGCCCCGGTCGAACTCGTCCAGAGAGAAGCCAGGCCGCACCCGCAGGGCCTCCCGCGGATCCTCGGTCCAACCGCCGTGACCCTTGCCCATGTCTCCTCCTTGAGATGCGCCGGTGTTGGCGCCCATCCTGTCACCGTCGCGACGGGGCTCGTGCCCGTGCGCCCGCCGGGGCTGGGACGTAGGCTCGCGTCATGCCCGAGGGTGATGCGGTCTGGCGAACGGCGCGGCGGCTGCACGAGGCCCTCGCCGACCGGGAGATCAGCCTCTGGGAACTGCGCTGGGCAGAGCTCGGGGCATCCGACAGGCGCGGCCGCACGACGATCGAGGTTGTCCCACGGGGTAAGCACATCCTGCAGCGCCTCGATGACGGCTGGACGCTGCACTCGCATCTGCGGATGGAGGGCCGGTGGGCGGTCGTTCCGCCTGGCGGGCTCTACCACCGGAACCGCGCCGACCCGTTCGTCCGCGCGCTCGTGGGGTCCGCGGCCGCGGTCGCGATCGGACGTCGGCTGGGCATGCTCGACCTCGTCCCCACGGCCTGCGAGCCCGACCTGGTCGGCCATCTCGGGCCCGACCTGCTCGGCCCCGACTGGGATGCCGACCGGGCGGTCGCCAACCTGCTCGGCCGGCCCGGAAGGTCCCTGGGGGCGGCGCTGCTCGACCAGACGAACCTCGCGGGGATCGGCACGATGTGGTGCGCGGAGATCTGCTTCCTCGAGCGCGTCTCCCCGTGGATGCCGGTCGGCGAGGTGGACGCCGGGGCGCTCGGCGCGATCGCCGCTCGGGCGCACCGGCTGCTCGCCGGTTCCCTGGCCCACCGCGAGTCGGTCTCGACCGGCAATCCGCGCCGTCCGCTCTTCATCCACGGGCGGGCGGGCCGTCCCTGTCCCCGGTGCGGGACGCCGATATCGGTGGCCGAGGTGGGTGAGCCGCAGGTCCGGCGCACGCTCCACCACTGCCCGCGCTGCCAGCAGGGGGCGACGCCCGAGGATCGCGCCCCGCGCCCCGGCATCCGATAGCGCGACCCGGATGTGGGCACCGTCCCCCTCGGGTTCGATGTCGAACCGCGACCTGACAGTGCCGGAAACCGAGATCGGTCGCTGTCCGCGCCACGGTCGCTGTCGCTCCGGCAACGCAACGGCGCCCGAACCCTCCGCGGCGTCCACCACGGCGAACGGGCGTCAGCGCCATCCCCTGCGGCGCCTACCCTGGCGGCATCCACCCGAGGAGGATCCATGCCCGACGAACGCCTGCCCTACCGGCTGCTCACCGGCACCGACGATCGTGCCTTCTGCGAGAAGGTGAGCGCGGCGATCGCCGACGGATACGTCCTGCACGGGTCGCCCGCCATCACCTTCGACGGCGAGCGGGTCGTCACCGCCCAGGCCGTGGTACTGCCCCGGGTCGACCGATGACCGGCCGCGACACCCGCGCGGTGCGCGTCGGCGTCGAGCGCAGCCAGTTCCAGGAGACGTCGGAGGCGCTGTTCCTCACCTCCGGCTACGTCTACGACCGGGCTGAGGACGCCGCGGCCGCCTTCGATGGCAGCGTCGAGCGCTACACCTACTCGCGGTTCACCAACCCGACCGTCACCGCGTTCGCCGAGCGGCTCGCCGACATCGAGGGTGCCGAGGCCTGCTTCCCGGTGGCAAGCGGCATGGCGGGGGTGTTCGGCGTCCTCGTCGCGCTGCTCACCCAGGGTGACCGGGTGGTGGCCAGCCGGAACCTGTTCGGCTCGTGCTACTCGGTGCTTTCCGACATCCTGCCCCGGTTCGGCATCGTCACCGAGTTCGTCGACGGCACCGACCTCGACCAATGGCGTGTCGCGCTGCAGACGCCGGCGAAGGCGGTGTTCTTCGAGTCGCCGTCGAACCCGATGCAGGAGATCGTCGACGTCGCCGCGGTCTGTAACCTGGCGCACGCGGCGGGGGCCCTGGTGATCGCCGACAACGCGATGGCGAGCCCGGCGGTGCAGACCCCGACCGGTTTGGGTGTCGATGTCGTGATCTACTCGACCACCAAGCACATCGACGGCCAGGGACGCACGCTCGGCGGGGCGATTCTCGGACCAGCCGAACTCATCAACGGACCGGTCAAGACCTTTGTCCGCAACACCGGCCCCACGATGAGCCCGTTCACCGCATGGGTGGCGCTCAAGGGACTCGAGACGCTGCGGCTGCGGGTGGCACACGCGAGTTCGACGGCCCTGGCGGTGGCGCGCCGTCTTGAGGAGCATCCGCGGGTGGCCTGGGTGCGCTACCCGTTTCTCGAGTCGCATCCGCAGTACGACCTCGCTCGGCGCCAGATGAACTCCGGCGGCACGATCGTGACCTTCGCGATCGAGGGCGGACGCGACGAGGCGTTCGCGGCCATCAACGCGCTCCGCGCCTTCGACATCTCGAACAACTTCGGGGACGCCAAATCGCTGGTCACCCATCCGGCGAGCACGACCCACTACCGCATCGGTGCCGAGGCCCGGGCGCGGGTCGGCATCACCGACGGCACCGTGCGGCTGTCGATCGGCCTCGAGGACGCCGCCGACCTGATCGCCGACCTGGCCGCGGCGCTGGGCTGAGCCAGTCGGGTCAGCCCAGCGCCGCGAATCATGCCCAGCGAGCGGCCGCTTGGCCGCTCCGG
>JAJXWF010000132.1 GCA_021781735.1 Actinomycetes bacterium | reverse complement strand
AGGCGTCACGGACCCACAGCAGTTCCACGAGCGGGTGCGGATCGTCGTGGATTCCGATGGCCATGTCGTGCGGCCAAGGGTTGCCAGGGATCGGTCCGCGTGCGCGCACGGTCGCTCCCTCCGCAGTGTGTGATCACCACGGCGGCACATGGAGAGGCGTTCGCGAGTGGGCAGTGGGGCTGGCGGAGGACTATTCGCCGGCTGACATGGGACGACCAGGTGGACCATCCCCCGGATCAGGCAACGGGGCCGAGGTGCGGCGGGTGCCGATCAACCCGGGGCGCTGTTCTGCTCATCGGCACCGAGGCCTCCGGGTCGGCCCGGGAGGTCGCTGAGCTCCTGGCCGAGCACGATCAGGAGGGACGCGGGGATCGCCGCGTGCCGGGCCAGGTCGAGCAGGCTCACCCCGGTGTCGACCGAGACGAGTTCGGTGCTCACGAGATCGGGGGCGTGGCGTCGGATCACGTCGCGGGCGCCGGGGAGTTCGAGGAGGTGGAGCAGGGGCGTGGTGAGCAGGTCGGCGGCGGCCAGGGTGGACGTGGGTGGCAGCCGTTGGGCGGTGTCCGCGGCCCGATCCTTGTGCGCGGCCGCGTGCAGGTGCCGGTGTTCGACGGGCCCGTCGGCGGGCAGGCCGAGCCGCTGGTACTGGCCGGCGGGCGCGTCGGTGTCGCGCATGAGGTCGACGAGCAGTTGGGCCATCCGCAGCTCCACCGGGTCGTCGACGATCGGGTGGTTCTGGGTCGGGTCGACGTCGAGGTCGAACAGCAGGGTGCCGTGTTGCCACGGGTTCATCCACAGGGCGGCGGCGGGGATCCGCATCGTGCGGGCTCCCTTGGTGAATGGGAACGCCTCGGCGGGCTGCCAGTCGGCGAGTTCGGCGGGGGAGAAGCGGGCGCGCATGTGGGTGGGCATCAGGGTGAACTCCTCGAGCGGGGAGTTCGACGGGTCGTCGGCGGCGCGCATGTAGACGTAGCGGCCGTCGGTGACGTTGACGTGACCGCCGTGGACGCCGAACAGGGCGCCGTGGTGGATGGCCCGGTCGTCGTCAAGTACCGCGGCGAGGTCGCGTCCCTGCATGTCGGAGGTCGGTTCGACGCCGAAGAAGCGCAGCAGGGTGGGGGCGATGTCGATGGTCTGGGCGAGCGCGGCGCGGCGCGTGTCGTGGCCCTTGGTGCGCGGATCCCACACGAACATGGGCAGGTGCACCAGCTCGTTGAACCAGGGCTGCACCGCCTTGGCCCACCAGCCGTGCTCGCCGAGCAGGAAGCCGTGGTCGGTGTGGACGATCAGCATCGTGTCGTCCCACATGCCGTGGGCGTCCATCGCGTCCAGCACCCTGCCGAGGGAGTGGTCGCACATCGTCACGAGCGACGCGTAGTGGCGTCGGGCCTCCTCGATCAGGTCGGGCGACTCGGTGACCTTCTGGTAGCCGGGCCAGTCGAACCCGGTGTCCTGGTCCTCGCCGAGGTAGCGGCGCGTGTACTCGGCCGGCGCGAAGAACGGTTCGTGGGGGTCGAACAGTTCCACCTGCAGCAGCCACCGGTCGGCGTCCCGGTTCGTCTCGATGAACTCGATGCCGGCGTCGACCGTGCGGGTCTGCACGTGGTCGGCCTCGGTCGTCATGAAGCTCCGGTTGACCCGGTCCTGGTGCCGCGCCCGATCCCTCGTGCCGGCACCGGCGTCCCTCCTGGCGTCGACGACGCCCTTCCATGGGTCGCCCTCCTGGCCGCGGAAGAACTCCCAGGTGGTGTACCGGGTGTGGTAGGTCGCCCCGCCGTCCTCCCAGTAATGCGGGTGGTCCGACGCCAGGTGGGTGTGGACGCCGGCCCGGCCGAGCAGTTCGGGCATCGAATCGTCGAACGGCTCGAGCGGTCCCCAACTGCGGTGCAGGAAGTTGTAGCGGCCCGTGTGCAGCTCCCGTCGCGCGGGGATGCACGGCATCGACCCCGCGTAGAAGTTGTCGAACGTGACCGTTTGGTGCGCCAACCGGGCGAAGTTCGGCGCGGCGAGCATCGTGTCGGCATAGGGAGAGAGCAGGTGCCGGTTGAGACTGTCGAACATCACGACGATGGCGCGCATGTCAGGGGTTCTCCTTGTGCTTCGGCGATCGAGCGGACGGGCGGCGGACGGCTCCCCCACCCCAAGATCTGCACCTTCTGCATGGATGTCGCGCCCGGGGGCCATATCCATGCAGGACGTGTGAATCTCGGGGGGTCCGAGGCGACGAGGCCCCGGCGACCGGATCAGAGGCGGTCCAGGATCTCCTCGGCCTCCTCGATCGAGACGGGGAAGCCGGGGAACTGGGTGACGCTGGCGACGGGCGACCCGAGGGCCGAGTCGGCACTGACCTCGGAGCTCAGCAGGTCTCCCAACCGGCCGGTGATGCCGCCCCGGGCGTCGATGAGCGCGCGGAGGGCCGGGCCGGCGACGGGGTGTGCCAGCCAGTCGCCGAGCGGCGACCAGACCGTCAGGGGGATCTCCACGGGATGTCCCGGCACCTCGACGGTGGCCTGCAGCCTGATGTCGCGGGACGACGACCCGACGCCGACCTCCATCGGCCCACCGGTGAAGACCCAGCCGACCTCGGGGTGGTAGTGCTCGAGGTCGGCACGGCGGATCGGGATCTCGACCCGCTGGGACGCGCCGGGCGCCAGGTGAACCTTCGCGAAGCCCCGGATTTCCCGCTCGGGCATCAGCAGGACGCCGCTGCGGTCGCCGACGTAGACCTGGACGACCTCGGCGCCGGGGCGCCTGCCGGTGTTCGTCAGCGTCAACGAGATCGCCAGCGCCTCGGGATCGTCGGCGTCCCGCACCGCGATGGCGAGATCGGAGTAGGCGAACGAGGTGTAGGAGAGGCCGTGGCCGAAGGGGTAGTCGACCTCCAGCCGGCGCGCGTCGAACCACCGGTAGCCGACGAAGATCCCCTCGCCGTGGCGGACGTGGCCGGCCTCGCCGGGGAAGTCGAGGTACGACGACGTGTCCTCCAGCCGGACCGGCACCGTCTCGGGCAGCTTGCCCGACGGGTTCACCTCGCCGAGCAACACGTCGGCGACGCTGTCGCCGTGCGCCTGACCGGTGAGCCAGAACTCGACGATCGCGCCGACGTCGTTCCTCCACGCCGCGGTACTCACGGCCGAACCGTTGCTCAGCGCGACGACGACCCGTGGATTGGCGGCGGCCACCGCCCTGACGAGGGCGACCTGCTCGGACGGCAGCTCGATCGTCGTCCGGTCGCGCCCCTCGGCCTCGTAGGCGGCCGGGAGGCCGAGGAACAGGACCACCAGGTCGCTCGTGCCGGCGAGCGTCACCGCCTCGGTACCAAGGTCGTCGTCGGATGTCCCCGCGGTGAGGCGGTATCCGGGGGCGAACGTCACGGACGCCGCACCGGTCAGGCGCTGCTGCAGGGCGTCCCATGCGGTGATGACCCGGGTCGGGTTCACCGCCGAACTGCCCGCTCCCTGGTAGCGGGGGGTGCGGGCCAGCTCGCCGATCACGGCGACCCGCCCGCAGCGCCGGGGGTCGATCGGCAGCAGGTTTGCGTCGTTGTGCAGCAGCACCGCGCCCTGGGACGCCGCCCGGCGGGTGAGCCGGTGGTGGGCATCCTCGTCGATCGGGATCGGGCCCGCCCCGTGCGCGGTGCGCTCCGCGAGCCGGGCGAGGCGCTCGGCGAGGCGGTCGATCAGGGATGCGTCGAGGGATCCGTCGGCCAGGGCGTCGTGCACCCGGCGATCGGTCGGTTGCCCGGGCATGCGCAGGTCGAGTCCCGCCTCGAGCGCGGCCACCGGATCGTGCACGGCACCCCAGTCGGAGACGACGAGACCGTCGAATCCCCACTCGCGTCGCAGCACCTCGGTGAGCAGCCAGGGATTCTGGCTCGCATGGAGTCCGTTGATCCGGTTGTAGGCGCTCATCAGCGCCCATGGGCCGGCGTCGCGGATGGTCAGTTCGAAGCCGCGGAGGTAGATCTCCCGCAGCGGCCGCTCGTCGACGTCGGCGCTCACCCGCAGCCGGTCGGTCTCCTGGGTGTTGCAGGCGAAGTGCTTGAGGCAGGCGGCAACCCCCTGGGACTGGATGCCCTGCACCATCGCCCCGGCCATCCTGGCCGTGAACAGGGGATCCTCGCTGTAGTACTCGAAGTTGCGCCCGCACAAGGGGCTGCGCTTGATCTCGATGCCCGGACCGAGCAGGACGTCGACGCCCCGGGCACGTGCCTCCCGACCGAGCGCCTCGCCCACGGAGCGGACGAGGTCCGGGTCCCACGTCGACGCGAGCGTCACCGCCGGGGGGAAGCACGTGGCGGGCAGGCTGCGTCCGAGGCCGAGGTGGTCGGGGTTGTCGTCGTCCTGGACGCGGAGCCCGTGCGGGCCGTCCGACATCCGCAGGCTCCGCAGGCCGAGCCCGGGGAACGCGCGGGTGCTCCAGTAATCGGCGCCCGTGGTGAGCAGGGCCAAGTCGTCAGGGGTGGGCCGGGCGTCGTCGGGCGGCATCGGATCGGGGGTCATGGCTCTCCTTGGCAAGGGCAGGACTGTCCCCGGGCCCGTCACCCGTCGATCAGCCCGTGGCGGAGGAACGCGAGCAGGATGCCGTCGTCGTCGGGGGCGGCGGTGACCTCGTCGGCGACGTCGCGCACCGGCCCTGGCGCGTTGCCCATCGCGATGCCGACGCCCACGTGCGCGAGCATCTCGAGGTCGTTGTAGCTGTCGCCGAGGGCGATGGTATCGGCCCGGTCAATGCCGAAACGCTCGAGCAGCACGTCGATCCCGGTCGCCTTGTGGACGCCGGCGAGCATCATCTCGCCGCTGTTCGGCCCGAACATCGGCACCGACGACGGGATGATGTCGAAGTTGCAGGAGAACTCCTGCCTGATGCCGTCGAGGGGCACGCTGGAGTCGAGGTAGATCGCCTTGGTGATCCGAGTGGCGAGCGGGTCGGCGTCCACCCGGATCGAGTCGATGAAGCCGAACAGTCCCCGTTCGAACTCGGCCAGGAGGTCGTCGTCGGCCACCCATCCGAAGATCAGTTCACGCAGCTTCTCGCGCACGCCCGGGCTGCCGAAGATGCCGTCGCTGGCCTGGAAGTAGTACTGCACTCCGAGAGGGTCGAAGAAGTCCCGGACGTGGCCGATGGCGGCGGCGTCCAGATGGTCGTGGCGGAGCACCTCGTCGCCGACCTGCACGTAGGCGCCGGCGGCCGCCACCAGTCCGTCGAAGCCGATGTCGAGGATCTCGGGCCACAACTCGACGAGCGAGCGTCCGGTGCACAGGAACACCTGGTGACCGTTGGCCCGGGCCTCCCGTACCGCGGTGCGGGCGCTGGCGGGGATCCGACCGGCCGCGTCGACGAGGGTGCCGTCGACGTCGAGGAAGACCGCCCTAGGTCGATTGTCCACCCCTCACCTTCTCACCTGGCGACACGGGACGACACCCACCCTGCTCCCAGGGTCAGGGCGCCGACAGCGGCACATTCGGGGACGCCGCGAACGCCTGCACCGGAGTCATGGCCACGCCGTTGAGCGACACAGTGTACTGCTGGCCGACGGTCGCGCATCCGGTCGCCGAGGACGCCGTCTGCTGGAAGTCGCTGGGACCCGACGCGGCCGCGGTCGTCGACGTCGACGACGTCGAACTCCTCGTGGTCGTCGTGCGGGTCGAGGAGGCGCCCGACCTCGACGTCGCGGCCGACGCCGGCGCCGTCGATGCCGCCTTCTTGGGTGCGGAGGTGAGCGGCACGTCGTCGGCGATCTTGGTGAACAGCGCCTCCGCCGACGCGGCGGGGATGACCACGTTGTTGTTCTGGGGGTCGGGCACGGTCGGCATGGTGAGGAAGGTCGTGCGGTTGGTCGGCACCTTGGCGACCGTGACCGCCAGGCGGGCGAGATCGGTGACGCTGCCGAGGCCGGAGTCGACCGTCACGGCGCTGGTCGCCGTGTTGGCCAGGTGGTACAGCGTTACCGGGTTGAGCAGCGTCCCGGCGCTTTCGACCTTGCGCTGCACCGCCGCCAGGAACAGGTGCTGGGCGACCGTGCGCCCGATGTCGCTGCCGTCCCCGAAGCCGTGCCGGGTGCGGAGGAACTCCAGCGCGGCGACCCCCTTGAGCGTGTGGGTGCCCTTGGTGAGCTTGAGGTGCGAGTAGGGGTCGTAGACGTTGTTGTCGACGCAGACGGTGACCCCGCCGACGGCGTCCGAGATCTGCACGACGCCGCTGAAGTCGACCATGATGAAGTGGTTGATCCCCAGCCCTGTGAGATCGTGCACCGCGGTGACGGTGCACGCCGGCCCGTAGGTGAGCGTGCTGTTGATCCGGTCGTAGTGCGGCACCTCGCTCGCACCGTTGCCGGTGCACGCCGGCACCGTCATCATCGTGTCGCGGGGGATGCTCATCACGGTCATGTTGGTGCGGTCGGCCGAGATGTGCACGAGGATCTCGACGTCGGCGTGGGCCCCCACCGTGGACAGATTCGCGCCGCTTCCGCCGGTGGCCTGCGCCGGGGAGCAGGCACCGCCCAGCGAGCAGTCCTGCGAGTTCGAGCGGGTGTCGGAGCCGATGACGAGGATGTTCTCGGCCGCGCCCGGGCTGATGCCCGACACGCTCGCCGTGCTGCCCGGTCGGCTGCCTATCTGCACGTCGGCGGGTAGCACGACCGCGCGCAGATTCCCGTTGAGACGCTGGTAGATCATGACCCCCACGCCAGCCACGACGACCACGAGGGCGAGCACCACCACCAACGTCACGATGCGACGGGTGTGACGCCGGTGGGCGCGGGACGGGCGGACGGGCGGGCGCGGGCCCATGCCCGGCAAGCCCTCGTGTGCGAGGGCCCGTCGTGGACCGGGAATGTTCCGGTCTCCCCCTCGATCTGGTGTGGCCACGCGCCAAGATTAGGTGGCCCCGCCCAGAAATCCCTGAATCTCTCAGGAATGGGCTGGTGGGCGATCGAATGGACCTATTGGGAGCAGCAATGCAGGCGGATCACGCACGCAACTGACAAGGGCGGCATGCACCGGACGCGGGTCAGGTCGTCGCCACGTCGATCCGGCAGCCCCGGCGCACGACGGCCGACACGATCGTGGCACCGAGGCCCTCGCGCAGCCGAGCCACGCTCCCCGAGCCGGTGCTCGTCCATCGATGCGCGGGCAGCCCGTCGAGCAGGGCACGCCGCGCCGCCACCGGCCTCCACGAGCATGCGCAGCAGTTCCCAGCGAACCGGGGGACACGGCGATGTCCGTCCATTGGGGGACGCCGATGAGCGGGTGGGCTGCGGCAACCCGGCGGGGGGTGTGCACGTCGGTGACGCCGTGACCGCCGCGGCGTACGACCGGGTCGTTTGCCATGTCCGGGTCGTACGCCGCTGTCCCGGTCGTACGCCGCCGGTCAGCGTGCACGCCGCCGTCCCGGTCGTACGCCGGCGGTCAGGGCGTACACCGATCCAGCGGACGCCAGGCCCGCCCCCGCGGGCGCGAGCCGGGCTCGCAGGTGGAACGGGCCAGGTGGGGGGTTCGCGCCGGCGGGATCATCGGGGTCCGGGCGGGATCTCCGGGGGTCAGCCGGGATGACCGCGGTCCGGCGGGATCATCGGGGTCCGGGCGGGATCTCCTGGTGCCGCGGAACGCCGTCGCCCCGCTCGCGGCCCGACCGGGTTCCCGGTCAGTGCACGAGGCTGAGGCCGAGCATCAGCGCGATGCACACGGTGATCAGCCCGATCACGACGTAATACACCGACGTGACACTGCGCCCGGCGACGAACTCTCCCATCAGCTGGCGGTCCCGGGCGATGCCCGCCATGTAGAACAGCAGCGGCAGCAGCAGCACCGCGTTGAGCACCTGCGACATCACCAGCACCGGCACCAGCGGCATCCCGGGGATCAGCACGAGCAGCACTCCCGCGACCGTGATCACACCGAACGTGACGTAGAAAAGCGGCGCCTCCCGCGGGTTGTCGTCGAGCGCGGCCGGGCGCCCGGCGACGTCGCACACCGAGTAGGCGGTCGACAACGGCAGAATGGACGCCGCCAGCAGCGACGCGCCGAGCAGGCCGATCCCGAACAACTCCTTGGCGATCGGACCGGCCAGGGGTTCGAGGGCGACAGCGGCGGAGGCGGCATCGGTCACCCGGATGCCCTTCGCGTACATCGTGGCCGCGCACGCGACGATCACGAAGAACCCGATGACGCCGGTGAGCACGGCTCCTGTCACCACGTCGATCCGCAGCAGGCCGAGTTCCTTGCGGTCGAGCTTCTTGTCGACCGAGTAGCTCTGGATGAACGCGAG
>JAJXWF010000131.1 GCA_021781735.1 Actinomycetes bacterium | reverse complement strand
CGGCGTGGATGGGGTGGGGATCGGCAGAGTGCGGACCGCCCGCGCCTCCGCCGCGCGGGCGGCGAGCAGATCATCGGGAGGGTAACCGACCTCCTCGAGGCACAGGCCGTGGGGCGGCAGGACGATCACCTGTGGGTGGCGCACTGGCGAGGACAGCACCTCGGCCAGCCATCGGTCGCTGCGACGGTCGGCGCCCACGGCGACCAGGGCACCGACAACGGCCCGCACCATCGAGTGGCAGAACGCGTCCGCCCGCAGGCCCACCTCGATGGTGCCGGCCGTGTCGCCGGCGCGCGAGACCCCGATCCACTGCACCGTGCGGATCGTCGTTGCTCCCTCCCGCGGCCGGCAGAAGGCGGCGAAGTCGTGCAGCCCGATCAGGGTCCGGGCGGCGGCGTGCATGCAGTCGACGTCGAGGTGGTCCCGCACCAGGGTCACGTGACGGCGCATCAACGGATCGGGGTGCGACGCGTCGTCCCAGAGGCGGTAGGCGTAGCGGCGCCACACCGCCGAGAACCGGGCGTCGAAACCCGGTGCGGCCGGGACCACCCGGTGCACGGCGACATCGTCGGGCAGTACCCGCGCCAGCCGGTGCATGAGCTCGTCCGCGGACGCGTCGGCCGGCAGATCGACATGGGCAACCTGTCCACGGGCATGGACGCCGGCATCGGTGCGGCCCGCGACGACCAGGTGCACCGGCTCGGGCAGCCGCAGCACCCGGGTGATGGCCTCGGTGAGCACTCCCTGGACGGTCCGCCGGTCGGGCTGGGCCGCCCACCCGGAGAACGCCGCGCCGTCATAGCCGAGATCGAGGCGCCAGCGCCGGGTCGTCACGGGAGCCTCCGGTAGGTGAGGTCGTGCACCCGGCGTCCGGCCTCGAGCCCGCGGTGCTCGTACTTGGTGAGCGGCCGCTCGGCGAAGCGCGGCGCCCACCCGTCGTGGGGGTGTTCGTTGATCCAGCCGGGGGCCGCGTCGAGCACCTCGCGCATCGCATGGGCGTAGTCGGCCCAGTCGGTGGCCAGGCGCAGGAGCCCCCCGGGCATCACCGCCCGGTGCGCCACCCGGGCGAGGTCGGCGTCGACGAGGCGGCGCTTGTGGTGCTTCAACTTGTGCCAGGGGTCCGGGAAGAAGATCCAGATCTCCTCGATGGTCGCCGGGGGGAACAGGTAGGTGAGGCCCTCGATCGCGTCGCCCATGACGATCCGGACGTTCTCGACGCCCGCGCGGCCCAGGCGTCCGATCGTGCTCGCGACCGCCGGCCCGAACACCTCGAAGGCGACGACGTCCTGGTCGGGCCGAGCGGAGGCCATCGGAATCAGCGAGTCGCCGGTGCCGGATCCCACCTCGACAACCAGCGGGCTCACGCGTCCGAACGTTGCGGCCCAGTCGACGGCCGCGGCCGGGTGCACCGATGTGTCCCGCTCGCCGCGGCGCACGTCGACGACGTAGTGGTCGTGCCAGGCGTCCCAGTTGCGAAGCTGGCTCGTGTTCATCCTGCTGCTGCGCCGCACGAACGACACGATGTCGCGCTGCACCCGGGGACGTGGGTCGCCTGGCTGCGGGGGCGGGTCGGGCTCGGAGGGGGTCACGGCCCGTCAGCCTAATGGCTCCGGGCCGATCAGTCCCTGGCCAGGTACCCCTCGGCCAGGTTGGCTGGCATCGTCTCGTAGCCGCGGAAGTGCCTGGTGAAGCTGCCGCTGCCGTGGGCGAGGCCGCGCAGGTCGATCGCGTAGCGCGACAGTTCGGACGCCGGCACGAGCGCCCGGATCACCGAGTTGCCGTCGCCGTCGGAGTCGGTGCCGAGCAACTGCCCACGACGGTTCGACAGGTCGGTCATCACAGCACCGAGGTACTCGTCGCCGACGGAGACGGTGACCTCCTCGATCGGTTCGAGCAGCGCCACGGTCTTGGTGGTGGCGGCCTCCTTGATCGCCATCGACGCGGCCGTCTGGAAGGCCATATCGGATGAGTCGACCGAGTGGGACTTGCCGTCGTAGAGGGTGACCCGCACGTCGACCAGGGGATGACCCGAGATGGTGCCCTTCTCGAGTTGGGTGCGCACGCCCTTCTCGACCGAGGGGATGAACTGGCGGGGCACCGACCCACCGACGACCTTGTCGACGAACTCGAAACCCGCACCCCGCTCGAGCGGCTCGATCTCAAGGTCGCACACGGCGTACTGACCGTGTCCCCCCGACTGCTTGACGTGGCGGCCATGGGCCTTGATCGGGGCGACGAACGTCTCGCGCACCGCGACCCGCACGGGCTCGCTCTCGACGTGGACGCCGTAGCGGTCGCTCAGACGCGCCAGCAGCAGGTCGATGTGGGCCTGCCCCATAGTCCACAGCAGGAGCTGGTCGGTCTCCGCGGGACGGTCGAGACGCACCGTGGTGTCCTCGACGACGAGACGTGCCAGGGCCCCGGCCAGCTTGTCCTCGTCGTGCCGGCTGGCCGCGCTGAGGGCCACCGGCAGCAGCGGCTCGGGCTGCTTCCACGGCTCGACGAGCGCGGGGCGGTCCCGGGCGGACAAGGTGTCGGACGTTTCGGCGCGGGTGAGCTTCGAGACGAGAACGATGTCGCCGGCGATCGCCGATGCCTTCTGCTTCATCTCGACGCCGACGGGGAACGACAGCGGACCGATCTTCTCGTCCTCGTCGTGGCCGGGGTGGGCGGCGTCCTCGCTGCCCGTGAACACGTTGCGATGGCCCGCGACGTGGACGACGTCGTCGGTGCGCAACGTGCCGGAGAAGATCCGCACCATGCTCTGGCGCCCGGCGAACGGGTCGGAGGTGGTCCGCACGATCTCGGCGACGAGCGGCTCGTCGGGGTCGCAGGTGACGGGCAGGATCTCGCTGCCGTCGACGGAGGTGACGGTGGGCAGAGGATGCAGCCCGGGGTGGGGGAAGCCGTTCTCGATGATGCTGAACAGTTCCTCGACACCCACGCCGTTGGCCGGCTGCACCGGTACGACGGGGTGGAACCTGCCGTGGGCGATGGCCGTGAGCAGGTCGGCGCGTACCGAGTCGATGGCGAGGTCCTCGCCTTCGAGGTAGCGCTCCATCAGGTCGTCGTCCTCGCTCTCGGTGATCACGCCCTCGAGGAATTCGCTCCGGTAGGCATCCATCTGGGCGTTCTCGACGTCGTTCGGCTCGCGCACCTCTTCGCTGCCGCTGGAGTAGTCGTGGACGCGCTTGGTGACCAGGGACATGTTGCCGGTGATCGTGTTGTCGGCGTCACGCAGCGGCAGATAGGCCGGCACGATGCTGTCGCCGAGTGCCCGGCAGGCGTCGACCGCGGCGTCGTAGTCGCTGCCCTCGGCATCGAGCTTGGTGACGACGATCGCCCGGGGCATTCCCACGGCCCGGCACTCCCGCCACAGCGTGGTGGTCGCGTTGTCGATGCGGTCGGCCGCACTGACCACGAACACGGCGGCATCGGCGGCGCGGAGCCCGGCGCGCAGCTCGCCGACGAAATCGGGGTGCCCGGGTGCGTCCAGCAGGTTGATGACGACGTTCCCGGTCGCCACCGACGCGAGGGTCAGGGACGCCGCGCGTTCGGAGTCGTCGCGCTCGCCCCGGTATCCGGTGATGCGTGCCTTCAGCAGGGCCTCGAACACTGTGGTCTTGCCGGAACCGGACGATCCGACCAGGACCACATTGCGTAGGTCTGCGGGACTGGACACCGTGTTGGATGTGCTCACCTTTGAACTCATGGCCCAACAGTGCACCCATCGAGGACCGCTTTCAAGGTGTCGCGGCGGGTGTCACAGAGGTGTTGCGTGTTGTCCGCCCGATGGTGACCCCGCTAGTGGGAGCGGAATGGAGCAGTGGCATGATGCAGTGTGATGTCCAGTTTCCGGCGCGCCGTCAGGCGTCCCGCAGGCGCTCCTCGAGCGTGCCCCCGGCAAGGGTGAGCAGCAGCTCGCAGAACATCGAGTTCGCCCAGCTGAACCACGGCCGGGTGTAGTCGGCCGGGTCGTCCACATCGAAGCTCTCATGCATGAATCCGGTGCCGGCATCGGTGGCGGCGAGAGTCCGTACGAGGTCGAGTCGCTCCGCCCGGTCGGGCGAGGTCAGCGCCTGCACGGCCAGCGCGATCGGCCAGACGCGGCGTCCGGGCGTGTGCGGGCTGCCGATGCCGGACGCCACCGATCCCCGGTACCACCAGGGGTTGCGCTCGCTGAGGACGGCCCGCCGGGTGGCCAGGTACAGCGGATCATCGACCGGCAGCGACGAGCACAGGGGCAGCGACAGCAGGCTCGGCATGTTGGCGTCGTCGGCCACAAGCACCGTGCCGAGGCCGTCGGCCTCGTAGGCGAGGATCCCGTCGTCGGTGGTGCCGTGACGGTGCACGGCATCGGTGATCTCGTCGGCCAGCGCCCGGGCGTCGGCGGCCAGCACGGCGTCACGGAATCCGGCCTCGGCCAGGTCCGCGAGCAGGCGGCAGGCGTGGGCGGCGAACAGCTGGCCAGGGATGTTGTAGCCGTGGGTGCAGCGGTCGTCGGACGGCCTGAAGCCCGACCACGTGAGCCCGCACTCGGCGACCGGCGTCCCTCGGCCGTCGGCGGGCAGGCTGTCGTCGCCGCCCGGACGCAGGAACCGGTAGCCGGACCGGGTGGCGTGGTGCTGTTCGCGTCGCCAGGTGGCAATGACCGTGCGGAACCCGTCGTGCACCCGGGGGGTGAGGTGTTCGAGGGTGTGGGCGGCGCGCCAGTACTGCCAGGCGAGCTGCACCGGGAAGGCGAGTGAGTCGATCTCGTACTTGCGTTCCCACACCCGCGGGTCGGTGGGCAGGTCGAGCACGTGCCAGGTCACCGACGAATCCGCCATGTTGAACGCGTTCGCGTAGGGGTCGATGCCGATGAGGTCCCATTGCTCGGCGATCACCGCCGCCACCGCGGAGCGGATAGCGCTCGAATGGGGCGCCAGCATGATGAACGGGCGCAGTTGCGCCGACGAGTCGCGCAGCCACATGGCCGGGATGTCGCCGGTGATGACGAACATGCGTCCTCCGGCGAGGGGGCGCAGCGTGGTCTCCCAGGTGTTGAGCATCTGCCGCTCGAACATCGCCGCGAGTCGGGGGTCGCCCAGGCTGCGTCCGATCAGCCGCCCCTGGTCGTGCAGCAACCGGCGCAGCGACGTCGGGGCCGGGTGGGTGATCCGTTGCTCGTGACGAGACCGCAGGGGCCGCCCGGCGAGCAGGGCGAGGCCGGCGACCCGCCCCCTGAGAATCGCCAGTGTCCGACCGGCGCGCCACGCCACGGGGGCGTGCCGGCCATCCGGGGGGCCCGGGGGCTTGTGGTGGGGCGGAATCGGCACGAGCCGATTGTGCCAGGCCCGTCCGCGCGGTTGTCCCGGCGCGAAGTTCGTGGTGGGGTGGGCCGGGTCGGAACCTGATGACCGGGGGTGGGATCGTGAGCGTGACTTTCGACGTCTGGGCTCCGCGCTGCCGGCGGGTGCGTCTGGTGGTCGATGCCGAGGCCGCGATCGACCTGGAACCCGGCGAGGCCGGCTGGTGGCGCCTTCCCCCCGGACGGGGCGAGGGCCTCGGCGAGGGCGTCGACTACGGCTACCTGCTCGACGACGACGACCGACCACTTCCCGATCCCCGATCCCGGTTCCAGCCGCACGGCGTTCACGGGCTGTCCCGGGCCGTCGACCCGGACCGGTTCCGGTGGACCGACGAGCGGTGGACCGGCCGACAGCTCGCCGGCGCAGTGATCTACGAACTGCACGTGGGGACCTTCACCGCAGAGGGGACCCTGGACGCCGCGATCGCCCGGCTCGGCCATCTCGTCGAACTCGGCGTCGACTTCGTCGAGGTGATGCCGGTCAACGCGTTCAACGGCGGGCACGGGTGGGGCTACGACGGCGTCGACTGGTACGCGGTCCACCATGCGTACGGTGGCCCGCGCGCCTACCAGCGCTTCGTCGACGGGTGCCACGCACGGGGGCTCGCGGTCATCCAGGACGTCGTCTACAACCACTTCGGGCCGAGCGGCAACTACGCACCCCGGTTCGGTCCCTACCTCGACGAGTCCACCTCCTCGCCGTGGGGAACCGCGATCAACCTCGGCCGTCCCGGCTCCGATGTGGTGCGCCGGTTCATCATCGACAACGCCCGCATGTGGCTGCACGATTACCACGTCGACGGACTGCGGTTGGACGCCGTGCACGCCCTCGTCGACAACCGGGCGATGCATCTGCTGGAGGAACTCGCCGATGAGGTCGCGGCGCTGTCGGCGTTCGAGCGGCGTCCGTTGTCGCTGATCGCCGAGTCCGACCAGAACGACCCGCGGATCATCACCGCCCGGGACGCCGGCGGCTACGGCCTCACCGCCCAGTGGAGCGACGACTTCCACCACGCGCTGGTCGCGAACCTCACCGGTGACGACAGCGGCTACTACGCCGACTTCGCCGGGCTCGACGCGCTCGCCAAGGTGTTCGACCAGGGATTCTTCCACGACGGCACCCGATCGTCGTTCCGTGGACGCCACCACGGCCGGCGCCTCGACACGCGCACCGTGCCGGCGTCCCGCCTGGTCGTGTACTCCGACAACCATGACCAGATCGGCAACCGTGCCGACGGGTCGAGGCTGTCGACCCGGCTCGACGTCCCGCAGCTCCGGATCGCCGCCGCGCTCACCCTGCTCAGCCCCAGCACCCCGATGATCTTCATGGGGCAGGAGTGGGCGGCGGGCACGCCCTGGGCGTTCTTCAGCTCCCACCCGGAGCCGGATCTCGCCGCCGCCGTCACCGCGGGTCGGCTCCGCGAGTTCGCCTCGATGGACTGGGACGCCTCCCTGGTGCCCGACCCACAGGACCCGCAGACGTTCCGGCGTTCGACACTCGATTGGGGCGAGGTCGACGCCCCCGGTCACGCCGAGATGTGGCGCACGTACCGCGACCTGATCCGGCTGCGCCACACCCACCCCGATCTCGCCGATCCGCGCTTCGACTACACCTCGACGCGTCACCGTGCGGGCGAGCCCTGGTTCGTGGTGGAGCGCGGACGCGAGATGGCCGTGGTCGTCAACTTTGGTGGCGAGCCGGTCGACGTGGCGATGCAGGAGCACGTGCAGTCGGTCCACATCCTCGGCTCGGCCGAGTTCCCCTCGTCCGGCGACCCGGTGATCCGTCTGGGGGGCCACTCGGTGGCGGTCGTGCGGGTTGGCTGAGCACCCGGTCGTTTTGCCCTCGGCTGGGCGGGAAGGTAATGTGTTCCGCTGTTGCGCAGTGGCATATGCGTGTGGGTTGTTCGGGCGGTGAGTCATCCCGATCGGACGCCTCGTCCGCCGTGGTGCCCGGCGCATGCACACCTGTGAACACCTAGTGGAAGATGGTCAGCTAACCGTGTCTACGTACAGCCCGAAGCCCGGCGAGATCACTCGGAACTGGCACGTGATCGATGCCGAGAACGTGGTGCTTGGCCGCCTCGCGGTGCAGGTTGCCACTCTCCTGCGCGGCAAGCACAAGGCGACCTTCGCCCCGCATGTCGACGGTGGCGACTTCGTCATCGTGATCAATGCCTCCAAGATCGCTCTCACCGGCCGCAAGGCCACCGACTCCATGCGCTACCGCCACTCGGGCCGTCCCGGTGGTCTCACCACGACGCCCGTCGGTGAGCTGCTGAAGAGGGATCCCCGCAAGGTCGTCGAACTCGCCGTCTGGGGCATGCTGCCGAAGAACAAGCTCAGCCGTCAGCTGATGGGCAAGCTCAAGGTCTACGCCGGCCCTGAGCACCCGCACGCTGCGCAGAAGCCGCAGCCCTTCGAGATCACCCAGATCGCCCAGTGACCCTCCGGAATTCGTGAATCAAGGATTGACTGTGTCAGAGACCGTAGAGCTTGACGAGACCCTCGGCGACGAGGTCACGCCCTTCACCGACGAGAACAACCGCGAGATCGCCTACCGCAGCGACTCGTCGCCGCAGCAGGGGTCCGGCTCCAGCAGCCGTCCCGCGGTGGTGGCCGCCGGCAACGCCACCGGACGCCGCAAGGAGGCAGTCGCCCGCGTCCGGCTCGTGCCCGGCTCCGGCCAGTGGAAGATCAACGGTCGCCCCCTCGAGGACTACTTCCCGAACAAGCTGCACCAGCAGAGCATCAACGAGCCGTTCGTCACGGCGAACGTCGTCGGCTCGTACGACGTCGTCGCCCGCATCGACGGCGGCGGCGTCACCGGCCAGGCCGGCGCGCTGCGCCTGGGCATCGCCCGTGCGCTCAACGCGATCGACGTCGAGGCCAGCCGGCCGTCGCTGAAGAAGGCCGGGCTGCTCACCCGCGACGCCCGCGTCAAGGAGCGCAAGAAGGCCGGTCTCAAGAAGGCCCGCAAGGCTCCGCAGTACTCCAAGCGCTGATTCCGGGCGACC
>JAJXWF010000130.1 GCA_021781735.1 Actinomycetes bacterium | reverse complement strand
GCATCCAACAGCCGCGACCTCCAAGACCTCTCCACCCTCATCGGAGAGCGAGACGAGTACACCGACAGCGTGACCCTCGGCGACCACGGCACCCGCTCCAACCAGCGCTCGATCCGCCGCGTCCCGATCCTGCCGCCAGACCGCATCCGCACCCTGCCATTCGGCACCGGCATCACGATGCTGCGCTCCGCGCCACCCATCGTCACCGACCTGCGCGCCTGGCCGACCCGGCCCGACGCCGCGCAGCTCCGCAGCGATCGCGACGAACTCGAAGCGCTGCTGCGCCACCGTCCCTTAGCCTGACGGCGCTTGGGAATCGGGGTGCACCTGCCTGACAGAGCGACCCACACGCAGTTGGTCGCCCGAGTCAGGAGGAGGCCATCATGGCCATTCACACGCAGGAATCGCTGTCAGGCTTCATCGCGTCGGAGCCGTTGCTCACCGAGACGGCCAAGGGAGACGCCAGGTTCTTCGCCCGTATCGGCAAGGAGCATTTCCGCCGCGAGGACGACGGCTCTTTCACGCAGACCGAGACGACCTACCACCACTTGGTGATGTTCGGGCGTTCCGCTGAGCATGCGCACGCGAACTTCGCGCAGGGCGACAACTTCGTCGCCGAGGGCTACACGCGGCCGGTCAGCTACGAGCGCAACGGTCAGGCGATCGAGGGCGAGGAGTTCGTTGCCAAGAAGATCGGCCATGACGCCGCGCGAACCCGCTACGAGGTGGACCGCACGCCGCGCAATGGAGTCGGCCGGGACGCAGCGGCGTACGAGCCGACGCAGCGAGCAGCGACCGCGGCGCACGCCCCGGTCTCCATGTGAGTTCGGGAGCGACAGCACCATGAACGATCAGCATGAGATGGATGAGCCGGACGTCTTCGACGGGCCGCCCCGTGTCACCAACGCGGACATGCCCGAGCCGCCTCACCCCGTGAACTGGAACCTGCTGACGGCGCACGAGCTGGAGCAGGAATGGCTCGCGCTGAACCGGTGGGTTGATTGGCTGCGTCGCACCTACGGCCTCACCGTCGCGGTGGTGCCGCCGTTCTGGCATCACCACCCGGAGATGGTTTGGGAGCTGTCGGCGCTGCACCTGCATTGGCTCGGTGCCTACGACCCCGAGCAGAACGCCTCCGCGCCGCTCGGCTGGCACCGCGACTTCGCCGACGCACGAGAGCGCCTTCGCTACTGGGTCACCGCCTGCGGTACTCGTGGAGACCGAGACCGCCCGACCCGGCAAGCTGCTTGGCCTGGTGAGGACCCGGCGCCGACGATCCAGGACTTCACCTTCACCGACCGCGACACCGAATTCGCCGAGTTCGTCATCGCGCAAGTCCGCAAGCGCCAGGAGGCCGAAGACGAGTTCTACGCCAGCCTGGACGACGACGAAGCGCCGTAGACCGATGAGCCGCTACGCCAAGAAGACCGATCGACGCCCGTATGAGGAGCGGTCGTTCTCCGTACGTGCCATCCACCGCGAACGCGCCGACCTGCACAAGCTCGCCGAGGTTCTCATCCGGCTGACGTTGCAGGAGACCGGCGAGAGCCGCGCGGCCCGCGCGGCCGATCGGGTCCCCGACACCTACCGGGCGCCGACGAATGTCCTGGCCGCCCCAGAAGCCGCCCGGTAGAATCAACCGTGCAAGCCTCGCGATGCGGGGTGTTGTGGCCTAAACCTCGCCGCTCGGCGGGCAACACGCACCGAGACCATCGGGTCTCGCCCTACAGCCTTCATCGGCTGCTCTCACGATCAACACCCCTCCCACGAACAGTTGGGAGCGCGAGGGTCGAACCGCGTGAGAGTGAGCCCCCGATGACCACCATTGCCGATGATCCGGCTGCCAGCCTCATCGACCCGCCCAAGACAATGGCTGCCGCCGTGTCGTACCTGCGGGTCTCGACCCGCGAGCAGGCCGAGAAGGGCGGGACCGACGAGGGCTTCTCGATCCCGGCCCAGCGCGAAGCGACCCGGCGCAAGGCCGAACAGCTCGGTGCCGGCATCGTTGAGGAGTTCGTCGACGCGGGAGCCTCAGCCAAGTCGTCCGACCGGCCCGAGCTGATGCGGATGATCCAGTACGTCAAGGCCAACAAGGTCGCGTACTGCATCGTTCACAAGGTCGACCGGCTCGCCAGGAACCGCGCCGACGACGTGAGCATCCACCTCGCACTCCAACAGTGCGGGGTCATGCTTGTGTCCGCGTCGGAGAACATCGACGAGACCCCTTCCGGGATGCTGCTGCACGGCATCATGTCCACCATCGCCGAGTTCTACTCTCGGAACCTCGCCACCGAAGTCGCCAAGGGCATGACCCAGAAGGCCATCGGTGGCGGCACGAACGGGCGCGCGCCCATCGGCTATCTGAACGTCCGCAAGCGCGACGAGCTCGGGCGTGAAGTCCGCACCATCGAGCTCGATCCTGAGCGGGCGCCGATGATCGAGTGGGCGTTCAAGGCGTACGCCTCAGGTAACTGGAGCGTGAGCCAGCTCCACGACGAACTCACCTCGCGGGGGCTGCGCAGCCTGCCGACGCCGAAGCGGCCGGCGAAGCCGTTGGCGGTGTCTACCATCCATCGGCTCCTGACCAACCCGTACTACAAGGGCGATGTCATCTACCGAGGCACCCGCTACAAGGGCAACCACCCGGCGCTCGCGCCTGCCGAGGTCTGGTACCAGGTCCAGTCCGTGCTCACCGCGCACCAGTGCGCCGTCGAGGCGACCCAAGTCCACGGCCACTACCTCAAAGGCACCGTCCACTGCGGCCAGTGCGGGTCCCGGCTCATCGTCTCGAACGCGAAGAACCGGCACGGCAACGTCTACTGCTACTTCGTGTGCTCGGGTCGGCACTCCAAGCGCACCGACTGCACGCGCCAGGCGATGCTCATCGAAGACGTCGAGAAGCTCGTCGAGGACTACTACACCCGCGTCCAGATCATGCCCGCCCAGCAAGACGCCCTCGCAGGGATGCTCCACCACGAGTTCGACCGACTCATGGCCGCCGAAACCGAAGAACTGGAACGACTCACCACAAACCGCGACCGGCTCGAAGGCGAGCAGGACCGTCTCATGCAGGCGCACTACGCCGACGCGATCCCGCTCTCAGTGCTCAAGCGCGAACAGGATCGGATCGTCGCCGAACTCGACCAAGTGACCTGCCGCATCGACGCCCACCACGGCGACTACGCCGACGCCCGCGCCCACCTCGACGACGCCCTCGGCCTGCTCGCCAACTGCGCCGATATCTACACCCGCTGCGACGACACCAACCGGCGGCTGTGCAACCAGGCGTTCTTCACCAAGGTCTTCATCGACGAGGACAACGAGCTGCGCGTCGAGCACAACCGGCCCTTCGAGATGCTCCTCGATCCGCAGGTCAACGCCAACGCCCTGACCTGGGCCGCAGACGCCGACAAGGCCCGAACCTCAACCAACGTTTCCGTTGGCAAGGGTTCGAGCCTTGTGCGTGGGGTGGAGCTAAGGGGATTCGAACCCCTGACCTTCTCATTGCGAACGAGACGCGCTACCAACTGCGCTATAGCCCCAGCGCCGGCGAACCGGCGGCTTCGAGGTTAGCACCCGGGGACGCCGGAACGGAAACCGTCACTCCCCCACGGCCCGGTGGTCCCGGGCGTCGCGGACGGAGTTCTCGGCGGCCGCCACGACCGGCACGGGCACCTCGGCGATCGGCGGCGCGCCCATCGGCGCGACCGGGGCCGACAGGTCGATCGTGCGCACGGTACGCGGCATCAGCGGCTTACTCATGTAGTTGGGTTCGACGACCGGGATGGGGTCCCACAGCGAGCTGGTCATCTTCGCCACGGGCACGCTCAGCTCGATGCTCACCTCGGTCGACACGCCGCTCGCCATGGGAAACGACAGCGCGATCGTGTCGCTCTCCCAGCGGGCGGTGAACTCGTCGAGGCGGGCGCGCAGCGCGCGATCCATCACCCGGACGCTGAACCGGGCGACGAACAGTGAGATCACCAGCAGCCCGGCGGGCACGAGCGGCGTCCACCAGGGCAGCCAGGCGACGAACGGGAACGCCGCCGTCGCGGCGACGGTGATGATCACCAGGGCCACGAGCAGCCTGCGGCGGCGGATCGTGGCCAGTCGGGCGGTGCGGCGGATGTCGCGCAGGGCGGCCCGGCGGGTGAACGGGGTGGACACGGCGACGTCGGGCTCGATCACGTCGGCCACCGCCGATCGGCGCACCACGGTCATCGCCCCGGTGAGCGGCTCGGAGGGATCGGTGAGGTCGGCTGGGTCGACATGGTCCCGGGTGGTGAACCAGGGAACCAGGTAGGCCAACCACACGACGACGATGGCGGCGAAGATGAGTCCGGCGGGTTCCACACGGACAAGTTATGTGCCCACCTGCCGGACGCCGTGCAGACACCCCGGACGAGGGCCGGATCGGCCCCCGAAACCTCCGAATCTGCAGGCAACAGGGGCTTGCCCCGGCAGCCACGCCACGACACCGGCGAGTCGCCTGCGGATCGGGAGGGCACGGGGCGACGACCGCGCCGGAAACCCCCGCACCACGACCGCGCCGGGACCTCAGGACACGAAGTCCGATTCGTCCCACACGTCGCCGGAGGCCGCCGACGCCGGCGGTTCGGCCTCGCGCCAGTCGCCGGAGCGTCCACCCGACTTCGCGGTCACTCGCACGTCGGTGATCCGAGCGTGCTTGTCGACGGCCTTGACCATGTCGATCAGCGCCAGCGCGGCGGTGGACACGGCAGTGAGCGCCTCCATTTCGACGCCGGTGGAGTACGTGGTGCGCACGGTCGCGCGGATCTCGACCCCGGTGTCGTACACGTGCAGGTGCACGTCGACGCCGCTGAGCGGCAGCGGGTGGCACAGCGGGATGATGTCCGGCGTCCGCTTGGCGCCCATGATCCCGGCGATCCGGGCGACGGCCAGCGCGTCGCCCTTGGGGATCGACCCGTCGCGCAGCAGCGCCACGCACTCGGTGCCCAGCAGCACCATCCCGGCCGCGGACGCCAGCCGCACCGACGGCTGCTTGTCGCCGATGTCGACCATGTGCGCCTCGCCGGACGCCGTCAGGTGCGTGAGCTGCGCCTGGGGCTGGTCGTCGATGAGGTCGTCATCGAACTCACCCATGGCTCGTCATCCCTTCCGGACCGGCCGCGGCCGGGTCATGATCAGTCGTGGTCGAGCATCCAGCAATGGACCAGGTCGCCGGCGGCCACCTTCTCGACCTCCGGCGGCAGCAGCACCAGCGCGTTGGCCCGGGCCAGGTCGCCGAGCAGGTGCGAACCGTGCCCGCCGACAAGCTGTACGAAGCGGCGTCCGTTGTCGTTGCGGACGATCCCCCGGCCGAACTGCAGCTTGCCCTTGGTCGAGCGCATGATCGACTCCGCGACGCAGCGCACCGGCGGGTTGTTCACCTGTTCGATGCCCATGAGCTTGCGGATGACCGGCAGCACGAATGCCTCGAACGACACGTAGGCGCTCACCGGGTTGCCGGGCAGCATGATCACCGGCACCTTGTCCTCGCCGATCAGCCCGAAACCCTGCGGCCTGCCGGGTTGCATGGCCACATCGGCGAAGTCGGTGAGTCCCATGCTCGGCATCAGCTGCTTGACGACGTCGGCGTCCCCCTCGCTGACGCCGCCGGTGGTGATGATGAGGTCGGCGCGGATCAGCTGGTCGGTGACGATGTCGCGCAGTTGGTCGGGGTCGTCGCTGTGCGCGGGCACCCGGTAGACCAGCGCCCCGGCCGCCTTGGCCGCGGCCGCGATCAGGTCGAGGTTGGCGTCGTAGATCTGCGCCGGGTTGGTGAGCGGACGCCCCGGCTCGACGAGTTCGGCGCCGGTGCTGATCACCACCACCCGGGGGTGCGGCCGCGCCAGCACCTTGTCGATGCCGGCCCCGGCGAGCAGGCCGATCAGCCGGGAGTCGACCACCTGCCCCTGCCGGGCCAGCACGTCACCGTCGGCGACGTCGCTGCCGAGTGGACGCAGGTTCGCACCGGCCTCGACCGGGACGTACACCCGCACCGCGCCCGCACCCCGGTCGGTGACCGCGAACGGCACCACGGCGTCCGCCCCGACCGGCATCGGCGCACCGGTCATGATCCGCACCGCCTCGCGGGGGCCTATCTGCAACGCGGTGGCGTCCCCGGCGTAGAGCGTGCCGATCACCCGCAGTGTGATCGGGTCGGCGCCGCGGGCCCGGGAGACGTCGATCGCCCGCACCGCGTAACCGTCGACCTGGGCGTTGTCGAAGCGCGGCAGATTGATGTCCGAGGTGATGTCCTCGCACAACGCCAGCCCCCACGCGTCATAGAGGGACATGCCGAACGCGATGAGCGGCTCCACCTGGCTCAGCAGCCGGTCGCGGTGTTCGGCCATCGGACGCAGCGACTCGTCGCCGGCGTCGGGAACGTAGGTGAATTCCTGCGGGCGTGTGTCCGGCTCGACCTCCGGCTGGGACGTGCGGCGTCGGAATATCGGCATGGCTCATACCATAGGCGCATGAGCGCGACGTCCCCCGGTGCCGCCCCGGGGGGCGACGTCCGCGAGGCCAAGGCCGAACTGCGGGCCAGGGTTCGCCGGGCGCGCGCCGCCCGGGGAGCCGCGCGTCGACGGGAGGCGGACGCCGTCCGCACCGTGCTGCTGCTTCGCGCCATCGAGCCCTCCACCCGCGTGGCGTGCTACCTGTCCACCGGCGACGAACCCGGCACCCTCGACCTGGTCGACCGGCTGTCCGCGCGGGGCAATCGGGTTCTCGTACCCCTGCTCGCCGGGCGACACGACCCGGCCTGGACCTGGTATCCGGGACGCGACCGGCTGCGTCCCGGATTGTGGGGCATCCCCGAGCCCGCGGACCCGGGAGCCGGGAATGCGGAGGGCGTCGGGGCCGACCTGAGTACTGGAGGCGTCGGGGCCGACCTGAGTGCTGGAGGCGTCGGGGCCGACCTGAGTGCTGGAGGCGTCGGGGCCGACCTGAGTGCTGGAAGCGTCGGCGTCGTCGGGAGCGCCGGGGACCCTGCCTCGGGCAGAGCTGCCGGAATGGCTGAGACCGGCGCCCCCATCCGCTCACGTGGGCCGATTGAGGAGGTTCCCTTGTCGGAGGCCGATCTCGTGCTCTGCTCGGGCCTGGCCGCGGCACGCGACGGACGCCGCCTCGGCGTCGGCGGGGGCTGGTACGACCGAGCCCTGCGCACCGCACGTCCCGGCGTCCCGGCGTGGATCCTGCTCGACGACGCCGACATCCTCGACGACCTGCCCACCGAACCGCACGACCGCCGGGTCGATGCCATCGTCACCCAGTCGCGAATCATCCCGACCCGGCGACAGGAACCCAGCGCCCGTGGGGGCCTGGCCTGAACCTCCGCACGCGGCTGTCGATCCCACCCGGATGGCGATGCGTAGTCACCCCCGACGGGCGGCTGGCGATCACTGCTCACCCTCCTCGAGTTGCTGGCGATATCTGCTCCTGCTGGCGAAAACCACTGCCAAACAGCAGAGATCGCCAGCAACTCGGCGGTGATCGCCAGCAACTCGGCAGTGTTCGCCAGCAAGAGCGTCGATACCGCCAGCCGTCCCCGGCCCACAGGGCGAGACGCTGCGCGCCACGTCCGCCGGCGAATGCGGGGCATCGTGCCAGCCGGCCAGTCGGTCCCGGAAAGCCGGCGACACCGCCGACCGGCGGCACTCCGGACCCGACCCCGCCACGCGCCGGACCCCAACCCCTCCCACTCCGGACCAGACCCCGCCACGCGCCGGACCCGCCGCGCGAGTCACCCGGGCCAGCACCGCCGCGCACTGGACCCCGACCCTCCGGGACGCCCGACCGGCCGGCCGGGACCGTCACACCCTGCGCCGGGGAACATCCACGCGATTTCCGCTGTTGAGTCGGCGGGTCGTACCCTAACGGGTAGCCCGTGAATCCGTCCGTGACATGTCGAGTGAGGTGCCGATGCCCACCTACCAATACCGTTGCACCGAGTGTGGCAATGAGCTCGAGGTCGTGCAGAAGTTCACCGACCCCGTACTGACGCACTGCGAGGCGTGCAACGGCGCGCTGCGCAAGGTGTACAACCCGGTGGGCGTCGTGTTCAAGGGGTCCGGCTTCTACGCGACCGACAACCGCACGTCTTCGCGCGCCAAGACCGCCGGCGCGAAGAAGGACGCCCCGACCTCGTCCTCGACCGAGTCGTCCTCGGGGTCGACGACCTCCTCCACGGCGTCCTCGGGCAACTCGGAGCGCGCCGCGTCCTGACCCGAGCGGTGGCCACGTCTAGGTTGTCCACAGGCCCACCGACGCAGTCGCCACCCACCTCCGAGGTGTGCACACACCCCACCGGTGATCGTCCTGTCCGCACAATCCGGACGTGACGATCAGATC
>JAJXWF010000129.1 GCA_021781735.1 Actinomycetes bacterium | reverse complement strand
CCCGGCTGCGGGGGCAGGCATCCTCGGGGCGGGGCATCCTACGGGACCTCGCGGACCTTGTTCGTGGCCCGGGCGCTCGTGCCCCCGAACCGGTAGGGTGGACGCCGACCCGGGTGCGGCAACGCCCGGCGAACCCCGGTTGGTCTGTCGGCAGGGCCCGCCTGACTTTGAATCAGGATTAGCGACGTAGGTTCGACTCCTACCCGGGGTGCGGGTCCAGTTCGCCGCCGCGCGGATCGCCGGGGCGGCCGACCAGTCGAGCCTCGAGGAGTGAGCCGTGACCTCTCAGTCAGCCAGCGCCCAGTCGAGCCCCGGAACCGTCGACGACTCCGCTCACGTCAGCGCCGTCGTCGTCCTGGCCGCGGGCGGTGGCACCCGGATGAAGTCGTCGACCTCGAAGCTGCTGCACCACGTCGGCGGGCGATCGATGCTCAGCTACGCGCTCGAGGCGGCGTCCGCGCTCGACCCGGAGCACCTCGTGGTGGTCGTCGGGCATCAACGCGAGCAGGTGCTCGATCATCTCCGGGACGTCGCGCCGCACGTCGTCACCGCGGTGCAGGAGGAGCAGCGGGGGACCGGTCACGCGGTGCAGTGCGGGCTGGCGACACTCGGGGACGTGTCCGGCGAGATCGTCGTCACCTACGGCGACGTGCCGATGCTCGACGGCGAGACCCTCCTCGGCCTGGTGACCGACCACCGTACCCACGGCAACCGGATCACCGTGCTCACCGCGCTCGTCGACGACCCCACCGGCTATGGACGCGTGCTGCGCGAGGGCGACCAGGTGGTGGGCATCGTCGAGCAGCGCGACGCCACCGACGAGCAGCGCACGATCCGCGAGATCAACTCCGGCATCTACGTCTTCGATGCCGCGACCCTCGGCCACGGCCTGGCGAACCTGCGCGCCGACAATTCCCAGGGCGAGCTCTACCTCACCGACGTCATCGGCATCGCGCGGGAGCGCGGCGAGCGCGTCGGCGCCTTCGTCTGCGACGACGTGTGGCAGACGGAAGGCATCAACGACCGGGTGCAGCTGGCCGCGATGAACCGCGAGATGAACCGCCGCATCGTCGAGCGCTGGATGCGCGAGGGCGTCACGGTGCTCGACCCGCAGACCACCTGGATCCACGACGGGGTCGACCTGGCGCCCGACGTCACCCTGCTACCCGGCACCCACGTCGAGGGGGCCACGTCGGTGGCCGTCGGCGCCACCATCGGCCCCGACACAACCCTGCTCGACTGCGAGGTGGGAGAGGACGCGACGATCGTGCGTAGCCACTGCCAACTGAGCGTCGTCGGTGCGCGGGCGAGCGTCGGACCCTACGCCGTGCTGCGTCCCGGCACCGAGGTCGGGCCCGGCGCGCGGGTGGGCAGTTTCGTCGAGACGCTCGCCACCCGGATCGGTGAGGGGGCCACCGTCCCGGCTCTCACGCACCTCGCCGACACCGAGGTGCCGGCCGGGGCCGTGGGGTCCCCGCCGGTGTGATGTGGTGCCACGCCCTAGGATTTGCCCTGCCCCCGCCCGCCAGCCGAAGGAGCTCCAGCTCGTGACCGGTGCCATCCGTCCCAACGACAAGCACTTGATGCTCTTCTCGGGGCGGGCCTTCCCGGCCCTGGCCCAGGAGATCGCCGACATCATGGGCGTGCCGATCGTCCCCACCCGCGCGGTCACCTACGCGAACTCCGAAACCTACGTGCAGTTCGAGGAGTCGGTGCGCGGGTCCGACGCGTTCGTCATCCAGAGCCACGCCGCCCCGGTCAACGAGTGGGTGATGGAGCAGCTGATCATGATCGACGCGCTGAAGCGCGCGTCGGCCAAGCGGATCACGGTCGTGTCGCCCTTCTACCCCTACGCCCGTCAGGACAAGAAGCACCTCGGGCGCGAACCGATCTCGGCGCGGCTCATCGCCGATCTCTACAAGACCGCGGGTGCCGACCGGATCATGAGCGTCGACCTGCACGCGGCCCAGATCCAGGGCTTCTTCGACGGTCCGGTGGACCACCTGTGGGGACTCCCGGTGCTCGCCGACTACGTCAAGCGGCACTACGACCCCTCCGAGATGACGGTCGTCAGCCCGGACGCGGGCCGCGTCCGGCTCGCCGACATGTGGACCGACGTGCTCGGCGCGCCCCTGGCGATCATCCACAAGCGCCGCGACGTCAAGGTGGCCAACAGCGTCCAGGTGCATGAGGTCGTCGGTGAGGTGGAGGGCCGGGTCTGCCTGCTCGTCGACGACATGATCGACACCGGTGGCACGATCTGCCAGGCGGCCGACGCCCTGATGGAGCGCGGCGCCCGCACGGTGATCGCCGCCGCCACACACCCGGTGCTGTCGGGGCCGGGGGCCGCCCGGCTCAACGCCGCCCCCTTCGAGGAGGTGATCGTCACCAACACCCTGCCGATCGCCGACGGCGTCGACATCCCCAAGCTCACCGTGCTGTCGATCGCCCCGCTCATCGCGAAGGCGATCCACGAGGTGTTCGCCGACGGGTCGGTCACCAGTCTGTTCACCGTGCCCAGATGAGAGACTGGCCCCGGGGGTGACACCGGTGCCGAAGCGGATCAGCATCGTCGACGTCGCGCGTGAGGCGGGCGTCGCGATCAGCAGCGTCTCCGCCGCGCTCAATGGCGGTCCCGGTGTGTCCGAGGCCACCCGGGCCAGGGTCCGGGAAACCGCCGACCGGATGGGCTGGGTCCCCTCGGTCCGGGGGCGCAGTCTCAGTTCCAAGCGCACGCGGGCCCTGGGGCTCGTGGTTCAGCGTCAGCCCGGGGTGCTGGAGGCGGACCCCTTCTTCGCGGGGTTCATCGGCGGGGTCGAGTCCGTCCTCGAGTCGGCCGGGTACGCGCTGCTGCTGCAGATCGGCAGAAGCGCCGCGGCCGGTGCCGACAGGCTCAGGCGGCTGGCGTTGTCGGGCGCTGTCGACGGGGTGTTCCTGACCGACGTGAGTGTCGAGGATCCGCGCTACGCCCTGCTCGATCACCTGCAGCTGCCGGCCGTCGCGGTCAACGCGCCCGGGTCGGTGTGGGTGAGTTCGGTGACCCAGGACCACCGATCCGGACTGAGTGCCCTCATGGAACATCTCATCGCGCTCGGACACCGCGACATCGCCCACGTGGCCGGGACGCCCGGCCTGGTCCACTCCGAGGAACGCGAATCGGTCTGGCGCTGCGTCCTGGAGTCCCACGGACTGCCCCTCGGGCCGGTCATCACGGGCGACTTCACGACCGAGGCCGGCGCCCGCGCGGCGGACGCCCTGCTGGGCGGTTCCCGGGTGCCCACCGCCGTGGTCTGCGCGAACGACCTCATGGCCATCGGATTCCTGTCCCGGGCGAAGGCCCTCGGGGTGGGTGTTCCCGACGACGTGTCGGTCACGGGGTTCGACGGCGTGCTGCTCGGCGCTCATGTCCATCCACCCCTGACCACCGTCATGACCCTGCCGGGAGCCCTAGGCACAAGGGCCGCCGAAGTGCTGTTGGCAAGCGTCGATGGTGGTCCGCGGGTCGATGAGACGATCGCCCCCGCCGTTGTCGTCGACCGGGCCAGCGTGGCGCCTCCGCGAGTGCGCATGGCCTGAGGTCGACGCGAGAACGTCCGCAGAAGGGTTCCGTCGGGATGTTGCCGTATTCCGTCCGGGATGCTAGGTTCCGCTTACCGAAACGTTTCGGTTTCATCGGAGGAACTATGGCAACAGTGAAGTTGCGCTCCCTGCGCACACCCCGGGTGGCTGCGCTCGCCGTGACCGGCCTCGTGGCCTCGATCGCCCTGGCAGGGTGTGGTGGGTCGAGCCCGTCGTCATCGTCGAGCGTGCCCACCAATCCCACCCAACTGACAGGTCAACTGAACATCCTGGTATCGAGCGCAGCAGGCTCCGATGCCGGCTTCAAGGCGGTTGACTCCGCCTTCTCGCAGAAGTACCCGAACGTCAAGGTGAACTTCACGTCGGTACCGAACGAGAACTACACCCAGGCCAAGACGTCCCGCCTGACGGCCGGCTCGGCCGACATCGTGATCGCCTTCCCGGTCCAACTGCCGAGTTACGTCCCGGCTTCCAACGAGGGCGATGATGCTCGCCTGGCCGACGCCGGGGGGTTCGTGGACCTGACCAACCAGCCGTTCATGAGCAAGTTCAATCCGACGGTGCTCAAGGAGATCCAGTACAAGGGCAAGAACTACACGGTGCCGACCGGGCTCTCCTATTACACGGGCATGATGTACAACAAGAAGATCTTCAGTCAGTACGGGTTGAAGATCCCCACCACGTGGAGCGAGTTCATCACGCTGTGTGACACCCTGACGTCGAAGGGCGTCACCCCCCTCGGCATCGCGGGCAAGGACTCGGCGGGCATCAACATGCTGGGCCTCGTCCAGAGCATGTATCCGACCAGCGCCGACAAGAACAACCTCGCCAAGGGCCTGTACGACTACAGCATCAAGCTCAACCAGGGCCAGCAGCTTCAGGTGCTGCAGAAGCTGTCGACGCTCTATGGCTACGCGGAACCCAACTTCGCCGGGGTCAACTACGCGACCATGACCTCGGACTTCGTCAACGGCAAGTACGCGATGATGAGTGACGGCACCTGGAACGTCACGACACTGCAGAGCGCCGGCCAGGGCAAGCTCGACTTCGGCTACTTCCCGCTCCCGGCGTCCAACAATGCCGTCGACAACGCGAACCTAGGCGGCAAGGTGGAACTGAGCCTGGCGATCCCGTCGAACGCCAAGGACAAGTCGGCGGCACTTGCCTGGCTGGGGTCCTTCGCCGACAACTACAAGCTGTTCAACGACCAGGCCGGGTTCGCTCCCTCGGAGCAGGGGGTCACGAGCAATCCGTTCTACAGCGGCATCAGCAGTTACACCTCGACCTTCGAACCGGCATGGGACACCCTGTGGATCGCGAACACCAAGGCCGGCCCGGCCGCGCAGTTCCCGTTCAACTGGCAGGGCCTGAAGCCGATGGGTACTCAGTCCGCCCAGGGTGCCGCGGACGCCGCAGAGAAGGATTGGGAAGCGGGCAAGTAGGCCCCGGACGCGGAGCCGTGACGGCTGCGGCTCCGCGACCTCACCGCTGACCGATGTGGCCCGGTCGGACGCGGCCCCCGCGTCCGACCGGCCTCCCCGCCGCTTCTCCGACGTCCCCGTAGACCTGGGATGGGATTCCTATGCACAGCAACTACATCGTCTTCGGACGCCGATGGACCGCCCAATGGACCTTTCTGGTGGGGATGAGCCTCATCATCGTCTTCTCGCTCATTCCCGCGGTGGGAATCGTGGTGATCTCGTTCACCGACATCCGGTCGCTGCCGTTCCTGCCCACGCACTGGGTGGGTCTGGAGAACTACCGGACGTTCTTCTCGTCGGCTCAACTGGCCTACAACACCTCGGCGTTGGAGAACACCTTCATCTTCGCCATCTCGGTGACGCTGTTCCAGAACGTCCTCGCCCTGTTCATCGCGGTGCTGCTCAATCAGAGGCTCAGGGGCCGCACCTTCGCACGTGCCATGGTGTTCCTGCCCACCATTCTCGGCGTCACCGTGATCGGCCTGATCTTCTCGCTGGTCTTCAATCCCTCCGGCGGTCCGGCCGAGAAGCTCTGGAACGTGTTCGGGGCGTCCAGTGCGTTCTTCGGTGACCCCGGTCTGGCGATGGCCCTGGTGATCGCCGTTCAGGTGTGGGCGGGGATCGGTGTCGCGGTGGTCATCTACCTGGCCGGGTTGCAGGCGATTCCGCAGGAACTCTACGAGGTGGCCGCCCTCGACGGGGCCAGCAAGTGGCAGCAGTTGCGGCAGGTGACGATCCCGCTGCTGGCCCCGTCGGTCACCGCGAACACCCTCCTCAGCGTGATCGGTTCGCTCCAGAGCTATCAGTTGATCTACGTGCTCACCGGACCGAACAATCCCGCCACCCAGGTGCTCAGCCTCGCGATCTTCACCGCCGCCTTCGGCGGTGGGGCGGGCGGTTCCGTCGCATCCCAGGGGTACGCCGCGGCGATCTCGATGGTGCAGTTCGTCATCGTGCTGGTCGTCTCGCTGATCACCCTGTTCTATCTGCGCAGGCGGGAGACAGCATTATGAGCACGCTTTCCATTCCACCCGTCGGCCCGACGGTCCCCGACCCGAGGATCTCCGGTCCTCTCGTCGATGCCCCGCGGCGCCGCGGCCGGCTGACCACAATGCGCGTGCTGTCCTACGTGCTCATGGTGCTCGTCGTGCTGATCTACCTCTATCCCATCGCCTACCTCGTGAACACGGCGCTCAAGAGCAACAACGAGTTCGTCACGAACCCCAACGGGTTGGTCCGCCATCCGTTGCTGAGCAACTTCGTCGAGGCGTGGCGGCAGGGCGGTTTCGCCACCTCCGTGCTCAACTCGGTGCTGTACACCGCCGTCTCCGCGGGGCTCGGAACGATCACCAGCCTCTTGGTCGCGTTCCCCGTCGCGCGCGGGTACCTCAAGCATTCCAAGCTGTGGAGCATGCTGTTCGCCGCGATGATGTTCCTGCCGAACACGCTCGTCACGGTGTTCCAGCTCGCGCTGCACCTGCATCTGTACGACACCAGGCTCGGCTACATGCTGATCCTCGCGTCCGGGGTGGGAGTGGGCCCTCTGCTGATCGTCGGATACCTGAGCTCGATCCCGCGCGAAATCGATGAGGCCGCGGCGATCGACGGTGCCGGGTACCTCCGGTACGTGCTGACGTTCCTGCCTTCGCTGCTGCGCCCGGTCCTGTCGACCACGTTCATCCTGCAGGCCATCGGCGTCTGGAACGACATCATCCTCGCCACGATTCTGTTCACCGACAGTTCCAAGTTCCCAGTGTCCCTGGGCCTGTTCACCTTCAAGGGCGCCTACGTCAGCCAGTGGAGCCTGCTGTCGGCAGCCACGCTCATCGTCGCGGCTCCGCTGCTGGTCGTCTACGTGTTCCTGCAGCGCTATCTGGTCGCCAGCGTTGTTGGCGGCGCCGTCAAGGGCTGACCCTCCGTCAGCCACGTCATATCGTCCGATTCACCCCAGAGGAAGAACGACCATGGTCACTCCGCCGTCCAACTCCGGATCAACGGCCCCCTTTCCCTACCGCATGACCCGTGTGGGCGTGGTGATGCGTCCCGATCCCGCCGACCCGAACCAGGAGGAGGGGGTGCTCAACCCGGCCGCCGGGTTCGCCCCGGACGGCCGGCTGATGATCTTTCCGCGTCTGGTCGCTGAGGGGAACCGGTCGCGCATCGGCGTCGGCGAGGTCGAGATCACCGACGGCGTCCCCACCGGGGTGTCGCTCTCGGGGATCGCGCTCCAGCCGGACCGTGGCTGGGAGCACGGCTCCGACCACGGAGGGGTCGAGGATCCTCGTCTCACCTACATCGAGCCACTCGGTCTGTACGTCATGACCTACGTGGCCTACGGACCCACGGGTGCCCGGCCGGCGCTGGCGGTGTCGCGGGACCTCGCCGGATGGGAACGCCTCGGCCCGGTGCTGTTCGACTACGACGACGCCCTGCACACCGATCTCAACCTGTTCTCCAACAAGGACGTGTTGTGGTTCCCGGACGCCGTGCCCGGCCCCGACGGTACGCCGTGTCTCGCCTTCCTGCACCGCCCCACCTTCGAGATCATCGGCCAGGATCCCGAGCTGCCCACGGGGATCGTCGACCGGCGTCCGGGCATCTGGATCGGCTACGTCTCGTTGGCTGCGGCCCAACGGGACGTGCGCGAGTTGACCCGCGTCTGGGGCCACCGGGAACTCGCGCGCAGCGAGTACGCGTGGGAGTCGCTCAAGATCGGCGGCGGCCCGCCCCCGGTGCGAGTGCCGGAGGGGTGGCTGCTGCTGCACCACGGTGTCACCGGAAGCATGACCGAGAACCCCTTCGAACTGCAGAAGAACGTGTTCTACTCCGCCGGAGGGATGATCCTGTCGGCCGAGGATCCGACGGTGATCACGCATCGCACCGCTGAGCCGCTGCTCGCCCCGGAGACCGACGAGGAGCGGGTCGGCATCGTCGGCAACGTCGTGTTCCCGACCGCGATCAGCGAGATCGGCGGCGTCCTGTACTGCTTCTACGGCATGGCCGACGAGGCGATCGGGGTCGCACGGATCGATCCTGTGGGCTGACCTCGGGCGTATCGGCGAACGGCGACGTCACGGTGGAAGGTGCGGTCAGTCGGCCCACTGGAACAGCGTGAACTGGTGGGTGTTGAACGCCAACAGGGCAACCGAGGACGCCATGACCACGAGGAGCGTCCGGCGGCGCCAGCGTCCACGCGTACAGGTCGCGGCGATGGCGACCGTGAGGGGGAACAACGTGAGGGTGTTCCGGGCGAGCGACACCCAGCTCGTACTCGTTGCCATCGCCGCGACGGTCAGGCCGGCGTAGACCACGGTGGGCCATGACCGCTTGATGGCCAGCCACACGATGGCGAGCAGGGTGGCGAATCCGAACACGATGTCCAAGCCGAACTGTGGC
>JAJXWF010000010.1 GCA_021781735.1 Actinomycetes bacterium | reverse complement strand
CGTCGAGTACTTCGTGGGGTGGACCGCGTGGCTCGACATCGCGCCGCGCAATGTGAGCAAGGCCGACGGCCTCATGGTCGTGTGCGAACAGCTTGGGGTGGACGCCACGGAGGTGCTCGCCATCGGCGACGGCCACAACGACATCGCGATGCTGCGCTGGGCCGGCCGCGGTGTGGCGATGGGCCAGGCGCCCGCCCCTGTGCGGGCCGCGGCCGACGCCGTGACCGCACCGGTGGACGCCGACGGGCTGGCAGACGAGCTCGACCGCTGGTTCGCTCACGGCTGACCCCCCAGCGCGGTGGCGTCCGGTCCCGGTTGACCCCGCCCCGGCGCGGCGGCGTCCGCTCACGGTGAGTGCCCATCTCGTCAGCGAGAGTGCGCGATAGTTGACCTGACCAGGCCCCATCCCGGTAGGAACGTGACATGATCCATTTCGGCACCGGCGGCTGGCGCGAGATCATCGGCGACGGCTTCACGCGCGGTAACGTCCGGCTCATCGCCCAGGCCCTGGCCGACCGCATGCACCGCGAGGGAGTGAGCGACCGCGGCATCGTGGTCGGCTTCGACCGGCGGTTCCTGTCCCAGGAGGCCGCGTGGTGGGCGGTCGAGGTGTTCGTCGGCAACGGCGTCCCGGTAACGATCATCGGCCGCCCGGCCCCGACGCCGATGTTCATGTGGACGGTGCGCAACCTCGGCTGCGCCTACGGCATCGCCGTCACCGCGAGCCACAACCCGGCGCTCTACAACGGCATCAAACTGTTCACCGAGGGCGGCCGGGACGCCGACATCGAGGTGACCGACGACTTCACGGTGGCCGTCAACGCCCTCACCGGGACCGACGTGAAGTCCCTCGAGCCGGAGGAGGCGAAGGCGTCCTCGCTGGTCACGGTTCAGCCGTCACTCAACTGGTACATCGACTCGATCATCGACCAGCTCGACATGGAGACGATCCGGCACCGGCATCTGCACATCGTCCTCGACCCGATGTTCGGGGTGGCGCAGACCTGCCTGCAGACCGTGCTGATGACGGCACGCTGCCAGGTCGACGTGATCAACGACCGGCACGACGCGCTGTTCGGGGGACGGGTGCCGTCGCCGACGGCGTCCGCGCTCGACGGGCTGCGGCGGGCGGTGATCGAGCAGCACGCCGACCTCGGCATCGCCACCGACGGGGACGCCGACCGGCTCGGCATCATCGACGACACCGGCCGCTACCTGCACGCCAACGAGATCCTGGTGCTGCTCTACCACTACCTGCTCACGGTCAAGGGCTGGACGGGTCCGGCAGTGCGGAACATGTCGACCACGCACCTGCTCGACCGGGTGGCCGCCGCCCACGGCGAGGAGTGCTACGAGGTGCCGGTGGGCTTCAAGCACATTTCGGCGAAGATGGCCGAGACCGACGCGGTGATCGGCGGCGAATCGTCGGGCGGCCTGACCGTGCGCGGGCACATCGCGGGCAAGGACGGCATTTACGCGGGCTCGCTCCTCGTCGAGGCGGTCGCCGCGAGCGGCAAGCGGCTGAGCGAGCTGTCGGCCGACATCACCGCACTGTACGGACGGCTCGACATGGTGGAGCGCGGCTACGGGTTCAGCGCGTCCCGCAGAGAAGAACTCCAGCAGCGGATCTTCACCCACCACGACCTGCCTGCGTTCGGCATCGACGTCGAACGGGTCCGCTGGGACGACGGCTGCAAGGTCTACTTCGGCAACGGCGGCTGGGTGACGATCCGGTTCTCGGGCACCGAGCCGTTGCTGCGAGTGTTCTGCGAGATGCCGACCGAGCGGGAAGCAGAGGAGATCACGGCGCTGGTCGCCGACCACTATGGGCTCTCCTGACACGCGCGCATCAGCCCGGCAACCGACTCCAGCAGTGAGGACACCGATGGTTCCCGACACCGCCCCGACCGTGAAGATCGTCGTCCTGGCGCGCGGGCTCGGATCCCGCATGCGCGAGGACACCGGCGTCCCGCTGACCGAGGAGCAGCGGCGGGCCGCGGCGGCGGGGGTGAAGGCGATGATGCCGGTCGGACGCCCGTTCCTCGACCACTGCCTCAGCACGTACGCGGACGCGGGTTTCCGCGAGGCCTGCCTGGTGATCGGGCCCGAGCATCGGGCGATCCGCGACTACTACGGATCGCAGCCGATGAGCCGGATCACCGTGACGTTCGCCGAGCAGGCCGAACCCCGCGGGACCGCCGACGCCGTGCTGGCGGCCGAGGACTTCGTCGGCGGGGACCGGTTCGTCGTCGTCAACGGCGACAACTTCTATACGGCCGCCACCCTCCAGACGCTGCGCGCGACGCCCGGTAACGCGGTGGTCGGCTACGACCGGAGTGGGCTCGTCGAGATGAGCAATGTGCCGGCCGAGCGCGTGCACGCGTTCGCCCTCATCGCGGCCGGACCCGACGGGCAGGTGCGCGACATCGTCGAGAAACCCTCCCCCGAGCAGGCCGACATGCTCGGACCGGATGCACGGGTGAGCATGAACTGCTTCGCGTTCACCCCCGAGATCTTCGCGGCCGCCCGGCGCATCTCACCCTCTCCGCGCGGCGAACTGGAGATCACGGACGCGGTGCGGACGCTGATCACCGACGGGGCCGGTGTCCGGCTCGTCCCGGTGTACGACGGCGTGCTCGACCTGTCGCGCCGCGACGACGTGTCCTCGGTCACCAGGGCCCTGGCCGGCCATGAGGTGCGGCTGTGACCACCTGGTTCGTACCCGGGCGGATCGAGGTGCTCGGCAAACACACCGACTACGCCGGCGGTCGGGTGCTCGTGTGCGCGGTCGACCGCGGCGTCACCGTGCGCACCCTGCCCGGGGCGCGGGGGGTCGAAGCCACCAGCGCGCACGGCGACCCCGTTCGGCTGGAGGCCGGGCGCGATCCCGGGTTGCCGGCAGGGCACTGGGGCCGCTACCTGCAGACGGTGCTCGACCGGCTCACCCGCAATTTCGGCCCGCTCCCACCCACCCGGCTGCGGGTCGAGTCCGACCTGCCGCTCGCCTCGGGCATGAGCAGTTCATCTGCGCTGCTCGTCGGCTGCGCCCTGGCGCTCGCCGAGGCCGCCGGCCTCCCCGACAAGCCGCCGTGGACGGCGGAAATCCGATCCCGACTCGACCTTGCCGGGTATCTGGCCTGTGTCGAGAACGGCAGCGCGTTCGGGGGGCTGGTGGGGGACGCCGGGGTCGGCACCCGCGGCGGATCGGAGGACCACTGCGCGATGCTGTGCGGCGAGCAGGACCGACTGAGCCGGTTCCGATTCGACCCGATGGCCGCCGAGGGCACCGTCGCCTTCCCCGGCGACTGGGCCTTCGTCGTCGCCTCCAGCGGAGTGCGCGCCGAGAAGACCGGGGCTGCCCGTGACGCCTACAACGCGGCATCCGCGATGGTCGGCGAGATCGTCCTGCGGGCGGGGGCGGCGCTGGGGTCGCGCGAGCGGACGCTGGCCGGGCTGGTCGGGGCCGCGGGGGCCGAAGCCGTGCTCGGGGCCGTGGCCGATTCGCCCGCGCTCACCCGACGACTCCAGCACTTCCTGGCCGAGTCCGAACGGCTGGTGCCGGCCGGCGCGGAAGCCGTTGCGGCCGGCGACGCCGCGGCCCTCGGGGTGGTGGCCGCCGAGTCGCACCGGCTGGCGTCCGAACTGCTGGGCAACCAGATCCCCCAGACGAACCACCTCGTGGCTTCGGCCCGGCGTCTCGGAGCGCCGGCGGCGTCCGCGTTCGGGGCGGGGTTCGGCGGCAGCGTCTGGGCGGTCGTGCCGCGAGCGGACGCCGACGGCTTCGCCCGGGACTGGCTCGAGGAGTACCGCCAGACCTTCCGCACCGAGGGGGACGCCGCCGAGACGATCGTCACCCGCCCGAGCGAGGCCGCACACAGCGTCGGCCCTTGACCCGAAACGTCCCTCACCCGCCACACCCGACCCTCAGGCCGCCAGGTGGGGCAGGTGGGGTCGATTTCGCAGGATCCCGACGCGGCGACCCTCCCGGTGGGCGTGCTGGGATGGGCGCACCGGGAGCGGCGTGCCGGGATCGGCGTACCGCGGTCGGCGTACCGCGGTCGGCGTGCCGGGGTCAGCTCGTCCAGGCCCGCCACAGCGCGGCGTACTCGCCGTCGCGGACCATCAGCTCGTCGTGACTGCCGAGTTCGGCGATCCGCCCGTCGACGACCACCGCGATCCGGTCGGCGTCGTGGGCGGTGTGCAGCCTGTGCGCGATCGCGACGACCGTGCGGCCAGTGAGCAGGGTCGCCATCGCCCCCTCGAGGTGCCGGGCCGTGCGCGGATCGATGAGCGAGGTCGCCTCGTCGAGCACCAGCGTGTGCGGGTCGGCGATGACGAGCCGCGCCAGCGCGACCTGCTGAGCCTGCGCCGGGGTGAGCGCCTGGTTGCCCGACCCGATCAGGGTGTCGAGGCCCGCAGGCAGCCGCTGGACCCAGTCGAGGGCATCGACCGCCGCCAGAGCCTGGCGCACCTCGTCGTCGGTGGCGGTGTTCTCGCGGGCCAGGACGATGTTGTCGCGGATGCTGCCGACGAACACGTGATGCTCCTGGGTGACCAGGGCCACCTCGGTGCGCAGCAGGTCGAGCGGCAGGTCCATCACGTCGACCCCACCGACGCTGACCAGTCCCGTTCGCGGCCGGTTGATGCCCGAGATCAGTCGCGACAGGGTCGACTTGCCCGACCCGGACGGCCCCACGATCGCCAGCCGCTCCCCCGGCCTGAGCACGAGGTCGACACCGTGCAGCACGTCGTGACCTTCGCGGTAGGCGAAGCGCAGGTCGCGTCCGACGACGTCGGTGCCGTGCGGACGCGCGTCGCCCTCCGTCCGGTCGGCGGGCACGTCGGCGATCCCGAGGAGCCGGGTGGTCGACGCCATGCCCACCTGCAGCCGGTCGAGGGTCTGGACGAGGCGGTCCATCGGCTCGACGAGTTGCTGGGTGTAGATGGTGGCCGCAGTGATCTGGCCGAGGCTCACCCAGCCCTTCGCATAGCCCCATCCGCCGAGCAGCAGGATCAGTACCAGCGGGCCGTTGTAGGCGAAATCCATCACCAGGAACATGAGGTTGCGCAGCGACATCGTGTAGCGCTCGGCCTGGGCAGACACCGCGATGTCGCCCTCGGTCTGGGCGAGGCGCAGCTCCTGCAGGCCGAGCGACTCCAGCGTCCGCGCACCCTCGACGGTCTCGGTGAGGGTCGAGTTGATCGTCGAGTAGGTGCCGCCCTCGGTGATGTAGCCCATCGGCGCACTGGCCAGGTAATGGCGCACCGAGAAGAACAGCACGACCAACGACAGCAGCGACGGGATCGCGAGCAGCCACGCGTTGAAGATCATCGCCGCCAGCGTGAGCACGGTGAGGGTGGAGGCGATGACGAGCTGGGGCAGAGCCCACCGCACCGCTCCGGACATCGTGCTGACGTCGCGGGTCACCCGGGTGACCAGATCGCCGGAGGACGCCTGCTCCACCCTTGACAGCGGCAACCGCAGGACGGTGCGCACGATGTATTCGCGCGCCTCGGCGAGCAGGTCCTGCCCGAAGACCGCCGACATCCATCGGGCGGCGAAGGTGAGCACGGTCTGCACGAGGACGACCCCGCCCACAGCCAGCGCGATCGCGTTGAGCGACCCGGCGAGGTCACCGCGCGAGACGCCGGACGCCGCCCTGTTGACGAGGTCGCCGAGCAGCCGCGGCACGACCAGGCCCGCGACGGCCGCGGCGATGTTCGCCACGACCAGACCGACGAAAACCCGGCGACGAGTGGCCATGAGACGGGACAGGAAGTCGATCACGGATCGGTTCGCGGCCACGGGGAGTCCGCGCTCGGGATTGCGCGACCCGGCATAGAAGTCCCGGGCCCGCTGCGCTCTCAGCGCGTGCCGTGCGCGCCAGGCGACGAACCGCTCGGCGGCCCCGCCGCGACGCTCGGTGAGCAGCGCAGGAACACGCGGGGCGGCGTCCGGCCGGTCGAGCCAGGTGGTGGCCGAACTCGCCATCGGATCGTCGAGCTGGATGCTCATTCGCTCACCTCCCAGTGATCGTCACGGACGCGGTCGGCCATCGGCACGGGCCCGTACGGTGCGACGAGCAGGGGCTCGTCGAGCGGCACCGGCTCGTCGTCGCCGTCGGGGCGCCTGGACGTGGCGTCGAGCCGATGGCCCGGCGGCGGGACGGGGTCCATACCCCGTGCGACGACGGCGCGGTAGTCGTCGTTGGACGCCAACAGGTCATGGTGGCGTCCGCGGGCCACCGCGACGCCGTCCCGGATCAGCACGACCGTGTCCGCGTGATGCAGTACCAACGGAGAGACGGTCGTGACGATCGTCGTGCGGCCTCGCCGGTGAGCGGCGAGCCGCTCGGCGATCCGCACCTCGGTGTGCGCGTCGACCGCCGAGGTCGGCTCGACGAGGACGAGCACTTCGGGATCGCTCAGCACCGCCCGGGCCAGCACCAGCCGCTGGCGCTGGCCGCCGGACAACCCGCGTCCACGCTCATCGAGGACCCCCTGCCAACCACCGGGGAGCGCGTCGTAGACGTCCTCGGCGTTCGCCACCCGGATGGCCTGCTCGGCCTGCGCACGGGTGCGGCGTCCATGGGGATCGAGCAGGCGCTGCAGGGTCCCGGCGAACACCAGCGACGACGTGTCGCTGACCAGCACCCGCGAGCGCAACTCGCTGAGGTCGAACCGGGACACGTCGATCCCGCCGATCGTGACACCCCACGGCCGCGCCGCCAGCGCCTCGTCGGCGCGGGCCCGCTCGGCCCGGCGGCGGGCCCGCTCCTGCCGGACGCGCCGCGCGGCCCGCCCGCTGAGCTCGTCGCCGACGTCGCTCGACATCGGTTCCACGGCGGTGGCGAGGTAGCGCCCGAGACGGTCGGCGATGGCAGCCGACTCGTCAGGCACCGCGCTGACGATCACGGTCAGCTCGCCGGGCCGGGCCCGGAACCCCGAGGCCTCGTCGACGATCTCGGCGTCCGCGGGCAACGGTTCCGGATGCTCGACGCTCGACCAGGGCGGCTGCTGACCGAGCACCGCGAGGGTCTTCCCCGCTGCCACCAGGGCCTGGATCCACTTCTGGGCAAGTTCGAAGATCGTCTGGATCGGCCACACCATGAAGACCGCGTAGCCGAAGAAGCTCACCAGTTGGCCGAGACTCAGGCGCCCGGCGAGCATTTCGCGGGTGCCGAGCCAGGTGAGCACGACGAGTAGCAGTCCCGACAACAGCGTGCCGACGGCGTCGACTCCCGCCTGCCAGACCCCCGCCCGGACGCCGGCCTCGCGGGTGCGCCGCGACTGGGCGGCGTAGTTGTCGCCGAACGTGCGCTCACCACCGATCCCGCGCAGGATCCGCAGGCCCGCGACGATATCGGTGGCCCTGCCGGTGAGCTCGCTCGACCGGGTGCGCTCGACGGCCTGCGCGCGCTGCAGCGGACGCAGCAGCGGGCTCGCCGCGCCGACGAGCAGCGGCGCCGCGACCAGCGTCACAAGCCCGAGCAGGGGTGACGCGCTGACGACGATCGCCGCCACCACGAGGAAGGCGCAGGCGGCGGCCACCGCGCGGGCGACCACCTCGGTGAGCGCGCCGAAGGTGTCAGAGTCGCTCGAGGCGACCGACAGGATCTCACCGGTCGGCGTCCGGCGTGGCAGCACGTGACCCATCTGGGCCACCTTGCGGGCCACGAGCAGCATCGTCTTGTAGAGGGCGACGAGCCAGCCCGACACGGCCGCGGTGTGCATGCCGATGCCCGCGAACACGCCGACGGTGATCGCCGCGAACAGTAGCGCCGCCCACGTGAGGGTGGCACCCATGTCGTGCTGCAGGATTCCGCGATCGATCGCCTTGCCCATGAAGAACGGCCCGACCGTGCCGGGAAGGAACCACAGCAGCCCGACTCCGGCGTTGATCGCGAGGATGCGCGACTGGTCACGCAGCAACCACAGGAGGAAGCGCGTCGGCGTCCGGGTGTCGGGGTCGCCGGTCAGGATCGCGGACGAGCGGGTCCGCGACCGGAAGGCACCGACAGACGGCGGGAACACGGCCACCTGAGAACCATAGGGAGCCCGACGGGTCAGGCTCCACCGGTTTTCGCCGACGCTGCGCGCCGAGGCGAGAGAAACGGCGGTCCAGACCGGGGGTTCCGAGTTGATCGGAGCACGGACCGGCCGTCTGGACCGCCGATCCGCTCACTCACGTGGGCGGACGCGGAGGTTCGGACCCCGTCAACTCAGGGGACGGAGGAACTCCTGACCCCCGAGGTACGGCCGCAGCGCCGCCGGGACGCGCACCGATCGGTCGGCCTGCTGGTGGTTCTCGAGCAGCATGATGATCATCCGGGTCATCGCGCACAGGGTGCCGTTGAGCGTTGCCAGGGGCCGGACGCCGTCGTCGAAACGGCCGCGGATGTTGAGCCGGCGCGCCTGGAACTCGGTGCAGTTGGACGTCGAGGTGATCTCGCGATACCGGTTCTGGGTCGGCAGCCAGGCGTAGCAGTCGTACTTGCGGGCGGCGCTGAGCCCGAGGTCACCGGAGGCGACATCGAGCACCTGGAACGGCAGTTCGAGCGCCTCGATGAACGCCTTCTCGTAGCCGAGCAGCCGGTCGTGCCAGGCCTGGGCATCGGCCGGGTCGCAGTAGACGAACATCTCGACCTTGTCGAACCAGTGCACCCGGAAGATGCCCTTGGTGTCCTTGCCGTAGCTGCCGGCCTCACGGCGGAAGCACGGACTGAACGCCGTGTAGCGCAGCGGCAACCGCCCGGCGTCCAGGATCTCGTCGCTGTGGTAGGCCGCGAGCGCCACCTCGGAGGTACCGACGAGGTAGAGGTCGTCCTTGGGCAGGAAGTAGACGTCGTCGGCGGCCTGGCCGAGGTACCCGGTGCCCTCCATCGCCGACGGCTTGACCAGCGCCGGCGGGATCATCGGCGTGAAACCCCATTCGGTGGCCTTGGCCATCGCGAGGTTGAGCAGGGCGAGTTCGAGTTGCGCGCCCGCGCCGGTGAGCACGTAGAACCGGGAGCCCGAGATCTTCGTGCCGCGCTCCATGTCGATCGCACCGAGCGCCTCGCCGATCTCGAGGTGGTCGAGCGGTACGAAGCCCTCGGCGGCGAAGTCGCGCGGCGTGCCGTGGGTCTCGACGACGGTGAAGTCGTCCTCCCCCCCGGCCGGGACCCCATCGATGACGAGGTTGCCCACCTGCTTCATGAGATCGTCGAAGCGCACCTTGGCCTCGTCGGAGGCCGTCTGCGCGGTCTTGACGTCGGCGGACAGCTGCCTGGTCCGGGAGAGCAGGGCCGACTTCTCGTCACCGGTGGCGCGGGCGACCTGCTTGCCGAGGTCCTTCTGCTCGGCGCGCATCGTCTCGAACGCCTGGATGCTCGCGCGACGCTCGCCATCGGCTGCGAGCAGCTGGTCGACGATCGCGTCCGACTCGCCGCGTGCCAGCTGGGAACGGCGGATTCGGTCGGGGTCGGTGCGGAGAACGTACGGATCGATCATGTCTCACGATCCTAGCGACGCAGCGGCGTCCGATCGGCGCCGTGAGCCGGCCCGTCCACCGGACGCCGCACCACCCAGCTCACGCCCAGCCGAGCCGGCCCGCGACGACGTCGGCGGCCCGCGAGGGAAAGGCGTCCCAGTCGGGTTCGAGCTCCTCACGGGACAGGGCGAGCAGGTCGCGGGCACAGGCCCCGAGATCGCCGTCGAGGGCGGAGGCGATGCGTGCCGCCGGACCGGGCAGAGCCTGCTCGAGGCGTCGGAACGGGTCGAACGGGCTGCGCGGAGCCTCGGGCGCCAGCCGCTGGCGCAGTGCCTCGGCCAGCCCGGTGAGGGCATGGCAGCGGATGTGTGCGTTCGCCGCCACCCGCTCGCCGCGACGGAGACGTCCCATGCCGATATAGAGCTTCGCCAGGAACAGCCGGACCGACTGCGCCGGGTCGGGCAGGGCCGGAGGATCGGTGAGCGTGAGGTCGCCGCCGTCGATGACGACGTCCCGGTGGGGGTCACTGAAGGGCCACGGCGTCCCCGCGCCGAACTCGTAGAGCATGCCGTCGTCGTAGATGACGACTCCCCCGTTGTCGTATTCGCGGGCCTCGAGCACCACGTGGTCGCGCTGTGGCAGGAACGCCCACGACGCCCTCAGGTCGTCGCTGCGGCCGGGGCTCAGGAACACGCAGAAGTCGAGATCGGACCACTCGTCGCGACGACCCGCCTCGGACGCCGCGGTGCTGCCGAATGTGGTGAGGCTGGTGACCCCATCGGTGGCGCGGCAGGCCGCGATCAGGGCGTGAAGGTGCTCGTCGAAGCGCATGGCCTCATTCTCCGGATCCAGCGCCCGGCTCGCCACCACCCGTGCGGGTCAGCCGACCATCGGACGCGCGACGTCGAGCTGACCGTGCTCGATCAGCCAGGCGATCGCCTCGTGCACGGCGTCCTCGGGCTCGTGGGCGGGCCGATATCCGAGGACGGCGCGGGTGTCGTCGATCGACGCGCAATGGCTGCGCCACAGGTGATCCCAGCTGGTGTCGGCATGCTGGTCGCCGACGTGGGCGCGGAACTCGTCCCACCCGACCGACCGGAGTCGGGCCTCCTGCCCGAACCAGCCCGCGGCGATCTGGGCGAAGCCGCGGGCGGTGAGCGCCGAGGGCGCCACCACGTTGAACGAGCCGCCGGCGGCGGCGGCGCGGCGCTCGAGGGCGAGCTGGAACGCCTGGGCGACGTCGTCGGCGTGCACGTGGTGCATGAGTTCGGCCCCGAGACCCGGGACGAGCAGCTCGTCGCCGGCGGACAACGCGCGCCACACCCTCGGGTCGAGATTGCCGAGCGGGCCGATCGGATGCCAGCCGGGGCCGCTGATGTGGCCGGGATGCAGCGTGGTGGTGAGCAGCCCTCCGGAGGCGGTCTCGCGCCGGAGCAACTCGGTGATCGCGTGCTTGCCGGTGCCGTAGTCACCGACCGGCGGGGTGGCGTTGGCGTCGGTGACCGGCACCTTGACGCTCGGACCGTAGCGCCAGATCGTGCCGCAGGTGACAAGGTGGCCCACCCGGCCGCGCAGGCCGTCGACGAGGGCGGACGCCGACTCGGGCGTGAAGCACACCATGTCGACGACGGCGTCGGGGGCCAGAGCGGCGACCCGCCCGGGGAAGGTGCCGGCGGCGTCCTCGGCCTCGCGGTCGGCCCGCACCTGCCGGACGTCGCGCCACGCGTCGTCGTCGAGGTAGGCCGCGCGCTGCCCTCGGCTGATCGTGACAACCTCGTGACCGGCCCGTACGAGCCGGGGGACGAGGAACGTGCCGACGTGACCACTGCCTCCGATGACGACGATCCGCATGGCCCCACGCTACCGGCGGGCAGGAGCGGCCGAGCCACCCGCACGCCATGCGGGCGTCCGGGACGCCGCGGGACCCCCGATAGGCTGGCCGCATGCGAACCCGCGCCGACATCCAGTGTTGGCTCACCGACATGGACGGCGTCCTCGTGCACGGCAACCAGGCCCTGCCGGGGGCACCGGAGCTCATCCGTCACTGGCTCGAGGCCGGCACCGAGTTCCTCGTGCTCACGAACAACTCGATGTTCACGCCACGCGACCTGGCGGCCCGGCTGCGGATCTCGGGCCTCGACGTGCCCGAGGAGCGCATCTGGACGTCGGCACTGGCCACCGCCGACTTCGTCCGGGCTCAGCAGCCCGGCGGCACGGCATATGTCATCGGCGAGGCGGGGCTGGTCACCGCGCTGCACAGCGCCGGGTTCGTGCTCACCGACACCGAGCCCGACTTCGTGGTGCTCGGCGAAACCCACACCTACTCGTTCGAGCAGATCACCCGGGCAATCCGCCTCATCGCAGCCGGCTCGCGGTTCATCTCGACCAACCCGGACTCCACCGGGCCGAGCGTCGGCGGCATCCTGCCGGCCACCGGAGCCGTCGCGGCGATGATCACCAAGGCCACCGGACGCAGCCCGTACGTCGTCGGCAAGCCCAATCCGATGATGTTCCGCTCGGCCCTCAACCGGCTGCACGCGCACAGCGAGGTCACCGGCATGATCGGCGACCGGATGGACACCGACGTCGTCGCCGGCATGGAGGCCGGCCTGCACACGATCCTGGTGCTCAGCGGCATCTCGACCCGCGACGACATCGCGCGCTTCCCGTTCCGCCCCGACGAGGTGCTCGACGGCGTCAGCGACCTGCTCGGCTGAGCCGTTCCCGCCGCGGTTCCGCGGCGCACGGGATCCCGCACCCGCGTCGTCCGGCCAGCACCCGCGTCGTCCGGCCAGCACCCGCGGCGGACCAACTGCCGTCGGCGGCGTACGACCTGTTACCCGCGGCGTACGACCCGGCCCATACCGCCGGCCAGCTCCTACGCCGATGACCACTTCCTACGCCGGCCGAACGCGGGGCTGGGACAGGGGACGGGGCGGGGGACGCCGGGACGGCACGATGTCACTGGGGCGGGGGACGCCGGGACGGCACGATGTCACTGGGGCGGGGGCCGACCAGCGACAATGGTCGAGTGAGATTCGGACGCCGGCGGCACCTGCGCGGCCTGCTCGTGCTCGTGCTGGGCCTGGCCTTCGCCGGTTGGACGTGGCTCACCCTCGGCCACCTGCTACCCGGGTGGGTCGACAGCAGCCAGTTGCGCCTGCACCTGCGGCCCGACACCCGATGGGCCGAGATCTCCACCACGATCGCGCTGGACACCCATCCGGTCGTGCTGGCGGTGTTGCTCGCCGGGCTGGCGGTCTGGGCCTGGCGGCGCCGGCTGCGCAACATCAGCGTCGCGATCGTCATCGGCGTCCTGCTCGCCTGGCCGCTCGACACCATCATCAAGCTCCTGGCGCGGCGTCCGCGGCCGACGACGGCGCTCGAGTCGCTGACCTTCCAGGGGTTCTCGTACCCCAGCACCCACACGTCGATGGCCACCGCAGCCGCCATTCTCGTGATCGCCACGACCACGACCACGCGCCAGTCCCGCGCCAGCGTGTTCACCTGGCGGATCATCGGCGTCCTGAGTGTCATGATCGTCGCCTACGACCGCTGGCTCACCAACGCCCACTGGGTGTCGGACATCATCGGGGGCTGGCTGCTCGGCCTGTTCGCGGCCGTCACCGGGCTGGTGGTCGCCGGGGTCCGGATGCTGCCCGACCTGATCTCGCCGCCGAAGGTGAGCGGGGAGCGTCCGGTGTGCGCGGTGATCCACAACCCGACCAAGGTCACCGACATGTCGACCTTCCGGCGTCACATCGATTGGGAGCTCACGTCCCGGGGCTGGTACGACGCGCTGTGGCTGCAGACCACGCGGGACGATCCGGGAGTCGCGATGACCCTGCAGGCGGTCGAGGCGGGGGTCGACCTCGTGATCGTCGCCGGAGGGGACGGGACCGTGCGAGCGGTGTGTTCGGGCCTCGCCGGCACCGGCATCCCCCTCGCCATCGTCCCAGCCGGGACGGGCAACCTTCTGGCGCGCAATCTCGGCATCCCGCTCGACGAGCCCACCGCCGTCGACGTTGCCTTCGGGGGCGTCACCGACCGCATCGACCTCGTCCGCGTGCGGGTCGACGACCAGCCGCCCACCCACTTCGCGGTGATGGCCGGACTCGGCATCGACGCGCGCATCCTGTCGGCCACCAACCTCGAACTGAAACGCGCCGTGGGTTCGGCGGCCTACTTCATCGCCGCGGCCCAACAGGCGACGATCCCGGCGACCCCCCTGCGGTACCGCGTCGACGACCAGCCCCCCGTGGAGCAGGAGGCGTCGCTGGCGCTGGTGGGCAACGTCGGCCTGCTGCAGGGCAACATCCAGATGTTCCCCCGGGCCCAGCCCAACGACGGACGCCTCGACGTCATGGTCGCCTCAACCACGGGTCGGCGGGACTGGGCGCAGCTCGTCGGCCGGGTGTTGCTCCGACTTCGGCGAAGCGACCCGCGCGTCACCGAACTCACGGGACGCCACGTGAGCTTCGAAGTGCCTGAGCCCGTCCCCTTCGAACTCGACGGCGACACGGGCGGGGTCGCCACCCGCTTCGACGCCACGATCGAACGGGGGGCGCTGACCATCCGGCTGCCGAGGCGACTGCCCGCACCCGTCGGCGTCCGGCGGACCGCGAACGCCCGGCCCGTCCCGCCACGGGGATGACCGCCGCCGAGATCAGATGCGGCTCGCACGGGGTGGGGCCCGCCGGCGTCCAATAGCATCGGAGCCGTGCTCGGATACTTCGGACCTGAAGGCACGTTCACCCACCAGGCGTTGCTGAGCCTCGGGGTCGACTCGCCGACCCGCCCCTACCCCACCGTGGTGGCGGCGATCGACGCGGCCCGCCGGGGTGAGGTCGAGGCCGCGCTGGTGCCCATCGAGAACTCCGTCGAGGGGGGCGTCTCGGCCACCCTCGACGCGCTCGCCACGGGCGAGGTGCTGACGATCGAACGCGAGGTGCTGCTGGCGGTGCAGTTCGGCCTCTACGTGCGGCCGGGTACACAGCTGGACGACGTGCGCCACGTCATCACCCACCCTCACGCCTACGCGCAGACCCGCGGCTGGGTGGCTGAGCATCTGCCGCTGGCCCAGGTGACCGAGGGCGGCTCGACGGCGGGCGCAGCCCAGGAAGTGTCGCGTCCCGACTCGCGATTCGACGCCGCGATCTGCGCCGCGGTGGCCGGTCAGATGTACGGCCTCACCGCGGCGGCGTCCGACATCGCCGACAACGACACGGCGATCACCCGGTTCGTGCTGGTCGGACGCACCGGTGCAGTGCCCCCTCGGACGGGAGCCGACAAGACCACGCTGGTCGCCTACATGCGCAAGGACCACCCCGGCGCGCTGCTCGAGATCCTCGAACAGTTCGCCGGACGCGGCGTCAACCTCAGCCGGATCGAGTCCCGCCCCACCAAGCACCGCCTCGGCGACTACTGCTTCTCGATCGACGCCGAGGGCCACGTGCTCGACGCCCGGATGGGCGAGGCACTGATGGGCCTGCACCGCATCTGCCAGGACGTCGTGTTCCTCGGGTCCTACCCGCGGGCCGATCGGGTCGAACCCAAGGTGCCGCACGGCGGACGGGACACCGATTACGATCGGGCGGCCGCGTGGCTGGCGGGACTGCGCGGGGAGGCGCCGCGGGGCTGAGCGGTGACCGGACGCGCCGCCCGGCGCGCACCGGGCGGGCGGGGCAGGTCGGAAGGACGCGATGATCAAGCCGGGAGTGCGCAACGAGACCGGACGCCTGCGCACCGTGCTGCTCCACCGTCCGGGGGCCGAACTGAGCCGGCTCACCCCCCGCAACAACGACGCGCTGCTGTTCGACGCGATCCCGTGGCTCGAGCGTGCCCAACAGGAGCACGACGCATTCGCCGAGGTGCTGCGCGGCCATAGCGTCGAGGTGCTGCTGCTGGCCGACCTGCTCGGTGAGACGCTCGGCGTCCCAGAGGCCCGTGCGGACGCCGTCGCCCGAACGTTGGCCGATCTGCGGCTCGGCGACACTCTGCGGCGGCACCTCAGCCGGGAGCTGCTCACCCTCGCGCCCGAAGAACTCGCCACCACACTGATTGCGGGTCTGCGCAACGACGAGATCGGCGGGGTGAGATCGCTGGTCACCGCCATGAAGGCGGCTGACGACTTCGTCATCGACCCGTTGCCGAACCTGTTGTTCACCCGAGACTCGTCGGTGTGGATCGGCGACCGCCCGGTGATCACCTCGCTCGCGATGCCGGCAAGGCGGCGCGAGTCGCAGCTCACCGAACTCGTCTACACCCATCACCCCCGCTTCGCCGGCTGCCGGCCGATCCACGGCCCGGCCTTCGAGTTCGTCGAGGGGGGCGACGTCATGCTCCTCGCCGAGGGCGTGGTCGCGATCGGCGTGGGCGAGCGCACCTCGCCGGCGGGTGTCGAGCGGCTCGCCACCACACTGCTGGCCGAGGACCTCGTGCACACGGTGCTCGCCGTGCCGATCCACCAGCAGCGGGCCACCATGCACCTCGACACGATCTGCACCATGGTCGATGTCGACGCGGTGGTGATGTACCCGAACGTCGCCGACCATCTGACGGCGTTCACGGTCACGGCCGGGGACGCCGGAGAGTTGCGGATCAGCGACCCCGAACCGTTCCTCACCGCCGCCGCGCGCGCCATGGGCATCGCCCGGCTGCGCAACATCGACACGGGGCTCGACCCGGTGACCGCCGAACGCGAGCAGTGGGACGACGGCAACAACACGCTGGCGATCGCCCCCACCGTGTGCGTCGCCTACGAGCGGAACGTGCAGACCAACCGACGCCTGGCCGAGGCCGGCATCACCGTGCTTGCGATCAGCGGCTCCGAACTGGGTTCCGGGCGCGGCGGCCCACGCTGCATGAGCTGCCCGATCGCCCGCGAGGGGTGAGACGCGCAGAGCGGGCGGCCACCCCTGCGGGGCTGTCCCAGCGTCATCCCGACGCGGGATGAGCTGAGCCCGCCCGGGGTTAGGCTCGCTCCAGCAGACTGAAGCCAACCCCACCGGAGACGTCGACATCGGCCCACCGGTGCCGTGGCGCAAGGGGAGATCACATGGGCGAGACGGGCGATACCCGGCGGCATGAGGCCGGCGGTGGGGCGCCTGATCTCCTGCAGGACGCCCGCCGGGTCGAGGCCGGCCACCAGGAGATCTACCGGATCCAGCTCGAACTCGGCGACCGGATCGAACAGTTGCGCGCGGGATGGAGCACCGCCGATGCGGCGGGGTTCTACCGCGACTACGAACTCTTCGACGGCGCCATCGAACGCATCAAGGAGTCCCTCGACCTCATGCACGGCCATCTCGTCGCGGCGCACCGCTCCCACCACCCGGCGAAGGCCGACCGGTGAACCTCACGCGATGGTTTCGTCGAGCCGACCAGGCCGCCGATGGCTCCGCGCCCGCGGTCGGTGCCGCATCCGACGACCGGATCACGGTCGGCGCCGACGACCTGGCCGACGCCCAGCAGCGGATCGTCGCCGCGCTCGCTTCGCTCAGCGGTCAGCTTCAGGCGTCTCGAGACCTGTGGGACGAGCCGACGCGGGCAGCCCACCAGCGGATGCAGCAGGAATGGCAGGCATCCCTGAAGCGCATGGACGCCACGATCGCCCGCGTGCGGGGTGACGACGCCGGCCGCCAGTGAGCGCCGTCGACGACCCTTTCCGTCCCGGAGGGGCGCCAATCACGCGCTGTAGCGGCGCAACAGCTGCTCGAACGCCACGACCTCGCCCCCGGATGTCGTCGGGTCGGACGTCGCGCTGACGACGCCGAGTCGACCCACGAGTTCGCCCGCGGCCCGCTCGATGCGGGCCTGCAGGCCCTCTCCCCCGCCGAAGTCCGACGTGGCCGCGAAGATGCCGGTCCGCACGGGCTCGGCCCCGAGGTAGGCGAAGAGGGGGCGCAGTGCGTGGTCGATCATCAGCGAGTGGCGTTCGCTGCCGCCGGTGGCCGCCAGCAGCACGGGCGTGCCCCGCACCATGTCGGCGTCCAGGAGGTCGATGAACGACTTGAACAGCCCCGAATAGCCCGCCTGGAAGGTCGGGGTGACCACGACGAGCGCGTCGGAGCGGCCGACCCGCTGCACCACCTCGGCGAGGTCGCCGGCGGGGAACCCGGTGAGGAGGGCGTCCATGATCGGATGCGCGAACGATCGCAGGTCGACGATCCGCAGGTCGGCGCCGGCCAGGCGCGCGCCGACGGCCTCGGCGATGCGCTCGGCGAGCAGCCGGGACGACGAGGGCACGCGCAACCCGGCGTTCAGGACGGTGATGGTGGCGGACATGGCGGCCTCCTGACGGTGGCTGTGGGTGGGGCGGTCAGGCCCCGGCGAGGACGTTGCCGTCCTCGGCGCGGGTGCCCGTGAAGTGGTCGGCGCTGGGAATGGCGGGCGCGGCGTCCACGACCGCGGGACGCCGGGACGCGTGGGTCGGAGCGTCGGGTACGTCGCTCGGACGCAGCGCGTCGAACTCGCGGCGCAGCACGGGGGCGACTTCGGTGCCCAGCAGTTCGATCTGGTGCAGTACCTCCGCCAGCGGCAGGCCGGCATGGTCGACCAGGAACAACTGGCGCTGGTAGTCGCCGACGTAGTCGCGGAAGCCGAGCGTGCGCTCGATGACCTGTTCGGGGGTGCCGACGGTAAGGGGCGTAGCGCGGGCGAACTCCTCGAGGCTGGGACCGCCGCCGTAGACCGGCGCACGGTCGAAGTAGGGGCGGAACCGGCGCACGGCGTCCTGGCTGGTGGCGGCCATGAACACCTGGCCACCGAGCCCGACGATCGCCTGGTCGGCGCGCCCGTGCCCGTAGTGCTCGAAGCGACGCCGATACAGACCCACCATCTGCTTGGTGTGTTCCGGGGGCCAGAAGATGTGGTTCGAGAAGAACCCGTCACCGTAGAAGGCGGCCTGCTCGGCGATCTCGGGGCTGCGGATGGATCCGTGCCACACGAACGGGGGGACGCCGTCGAGCGGGCGGGGGGTCGAGGTGAACGACTCCAGCGGGGTGCGGTGTCTGCCCGACCAGCTCACGTTCTCCTCGCGCCACAGCCGGTGCAGCAGCGCGTAGTTCTCGACGGCCAAGCCGATGCCGTCGCGGATGTCACGACCGAACCAGGGGTAGACCGGCCCGGTGTTGCCCCGCCCGAGCATGAGATCGACGCGACCATCCGCGAGGTGCTGCAGGTAGGCGTAGTCCTCGGCCAGGCGAACCGGATCGTTGGTGGTGATCAGGGTGGTCGCGGTGGTGAGCACGATGAGCTGGGTCACCGCCGCCAGATGCGCCAGGAGGACAGGCGGGCTGGCCGGCGCGGCGAACGGCGGGTTGTGGTGCTCGCCGGTGGCGAAGACGTCCAGTCCCACCTCGTCGGCCAACCTGGCCATCTCGATGGTGGCCTTGATCCGCTCGTGTTCGGTGGGGGTGCGACCGGTGGCGGCGTCGGTCGTGACGTCGCCCACGGTGAAGATGCCGATCTGCATGGTGATCCCCAATCTGTAATTGACTATTCAACCATTGATCGGCACGGGGTATTCCCCGTCACGAGTCTCCCAGCGTGACCGCCTGGGCCTCGACCTCCGAATCGACAGGCTCGGCACCGTGACCGGGGCCGGCATCGATCACGTGGATCGCGGCCCGGGCGGTCCAGAGCACGGCCATCGCCGCGACCACCGCCACCGCGCCGACATAGAACGGGAGGTGCACCGAGGTCTCGCCGAGGCGCCCCGCCAGCCAGGGGGCGATCGCCCCGCCGATGAACCGGACGAAGCTGTACGCCGACGAGGCGACGCTCCGCTCCACGGGGGAGATCTTCATCACCGTCTCGGTGATCAGGGTGTTGTTGATGCCGAGGGCCGCGCCGGCCAGAACCGTGCAGGCGACGAGCACCGGGCGCTCACCGGTGTAGCGCCCCATGATTGCGAGCAGCAGCGCGAACACCGCGAGCGCCCCGACCAGCCCGACCGCCGTGCCCACCCGGCGCTGCACCCAGGGCGCGACCAGTACCGAGGAGATCGCCAGCAGCAGCCCCCAGCCGAAGAAGACCAGGCCGACGCCGTGGGCGTCCATGTTCAGCGGGAACGGAGTGAAGGCGAGCAGGGTGAAGAAGCCGAAGTTGTAGAGGAACGCGGTGAGCCCGACGGTGAGCAGCCCCCGGTGGCGCAGGGCGCGCAGCGGTGCGGAGATCGGCGTGGGGCGCCCACTCGGCGGGGTGGCGGGCAGCGTCAACGCGGTGGCGACCAGGGCGAGGGTCATCAACGCGCTGACTCCGAAGAACGGGAACCGCCACGACAGCGCCCCGAGGACACCGCCGAGCAGGGGTCCGGCGGCGATGCCCAGGCCGAGGGAGGCCTCGTAGAGGATGATCGCCTGACTCACCGAGCCGACCGCCGACGACACGATCGTGGCCAGGGCGGTGGCGATGAACAGGGCGTTGCCGAGCCCCCACACCGCGCGGAACGCGACAATCGCCGGCACCGAGTTCTGGGCCCCGGCCAATCCGGCGCCGATGATGATGACGGCGAGCCCGAACAGCAGGGTCCGCTTGGCCCCGATCCGGCTCGACACCCAGCCGGTGACCAGCATGGCCACCGCCATCACCGCGTTGTACGAGGTGAACAGCAGCGACACCTGGGACGGGCTCGCCCCGAGTTCGTCGGCGATCGGCTTGAGGATCGGGTCGACCAGGCCGATGCCCATGAACGCGATGACGCAGGCGAAGGCGACCGACCAGACAATGGCAGGTTGACGGGTACGCACGGGGAAACTCCCATCGGGATCGGATTGACAAGCTCGGACGCGCGCGACCGCAGCGGGCCGAGCGGGGATCTACCGGTCGGCCCGAGGTGGGCCCGGATCAGCGGGAGGCTCGTCGATGAGCGACGAGAGCACCTCATGCGCCCGCTGCAGCGCCGCGAGATCATCGGCGTCCAGCCGGCCCAGCGCGGGGGCGAGGATCGTGGCACGCTCCAGCCGGGCCCGATGCAGCACCGCGCGCCCGGTGGGCGTGAGCGTGACCCGGTGGACGCGGGCGTCGTGGGCACCGGGGGCCCGGACGACGAGCCCGGCGGCGTCGAGACGGTTCATCTGGGCGGTGATGCCCGGCTGGCTCGTGTGGTCGGCCTGCGCGAGGTCGCCGATGCGGACCGGTTCGAGCTGCTCAATGAGGGCGAGCAGCCTCATCTGGGCAGCCGGCAGTTCCGAGACGGCATGCATGTTGGCCCAGCGGTTCAGCCGGGCCACGGTACGCAGCACGGCGTCGGCCAGTTCGTCGGGCGTCATCACATCAATATAATATATATGTTTATTATGTTTATGTCTATGCCCTGACCCGCCACCGGGATCGCTCCGTGCCCCCGCCCCCCGATGTCGGACCCGGCCAGTAGCCTGAATCCATGCTGGCGCACCTGTTCGGGCCGCCCGACGACTGGCCCTCGGCTGACCTCATCGCGTTCAGTGACGAGTTCGACGCCGGGTTGGCCCTGGCCGGCTACCGATCCGGCGTATTCCCGATGCCGCTGCACGTCCGGGGCTTCGACCAGCAGATGGGCTGGTGGTCGCCCGTCCACCGGGGAGTTCTGCCGCTCGCCGGAGTCCGCGTCAGCCACAGCCTGCGCCAATCGGCGAAGAAGTACCGCACGAGCGTCGACACCGCGTTCGACGAAGTCATCCGCCACTGCGGCGACCCGCGGCGTCCGGGCGGGTGGATCGACGACGCGATCATCGGGGCCTACACCGACATGTACCGGTCCGGACTCGTGCACTCGGTCGAAACCTGGGACGCCGAGGGCCGGCTGGTCGGGGGACTCTACGGCGTCTCGCTCAACGGGCTCTTCGCGGGCGAGTCGATGTTCCACGACGCCGCCCTGGGCCGCGACGCGAGCAAGGTGGCGCTGCTGCGGCTGGTCGGGATCCTGTCCGACGGGCACGACCGGCTGCTCGACGTGCAGTGGCGCACCGACCACCTCGGCAGTCTCGGCGCCATCGAGATCCCCCGCGACACCTACCTGGCGCGTCTCGATGCCGCCCTCGGGCAACCCTCCGTCGACTGGCCCCCTCCCGACCCCACCGCCCGGGAGGGCCGCCATGCCTGAACTTCCCGAGGTCGAGGCGCTGCGCCGGTTCCTCGTGCCGCGCCTGGTCGGACGCGCGATCGCACGCGTCCACCTCACCGCGTTCACCGCCTTGAAGACCGTCGAACCCCCGCTGGAGGCGCTGACCGGGCTCGAGATCGACAGTGTCGAGCGTCACGGCAAGTACCTCGACGTGGGGGCCCAGGGCCTGCACCTCGTGATGCACCTGGCCCGCGCCGGGTGGCTGGTGTGGCGCGACACGATGCCGGCACCCACTCCCCGGCCCGGGAAGGGCCCGCTGAGCCTGCGGCTGGTTCTCGACGACGACTCGGGGTTCGACCTCACCGAGGCCGGAACCCAACGCAAGCTTGCGGTGCACGTGGTCACCGACCCGCAGCAGATCGAGCGGGTGCGCACCCTCGGGCCCGACCCGTTGTCTCCGGGCTTCACCCCCGACGTGCTCGACCGCATCCTCGACGCGGCCGGGCGCGCGCAGCTCAAGGGAGTGCTGCGCGACCAGCGGGTGATCGCCGGGATCGGCAACGCCTACAGCGACGAGATTCTCCACGCCGCCCGGCTCAGCCCCTTCCAGCCGGCGTCCGCGCTCGACCCGGCGCACCGGCGGGTGCTGTTCGACGCGATCCGGTCCTGCCTCACCGACGCGATCGCGCGGGCCGATGGCCTCGCGGCCAAGGATCTCAGGGACGACAAGCGCGGCAACCTGGCCGTGCACGGACGAACTGGCTGGCCGTGCCCGGTGTGCGGCACCCCGATCGCCGAGGTGAGCTTCGCCGACTCGTCCCTGCAGTACTGCCCCACCTGCCAGACCGGCGGTCGCACGCTGGCCGACCGGCGGCTGTCGCGCCTACTCAAGTAGTCGCCGACGCCGCCCTCCCCGAGGGTCCCCCGCCCGGCTCGACCCCCAGTCGTCAGCGCTGCGACCGCGGCACCCAGAGCTGGTCGGGCGCGCCGGTGTAGATCTGCCGCGGCCGGTAGATGCGCTGCTCGGGGTTGTCGTTGACTTCCTTCCAGTTGGCGATCCAACCGGGCGTGCGTCCGATCGCGAACATCACCGTGAACATGTCGAGCGGAATGCCCAGGGCCCGCAGGATGATGCCCGAGTAGAAGTCGACGTTCGGGTAGAGCTTGCGCTCGACGAAGTAGTCGTCGGCCAGCGCCGCCTCCTCGAGTTCCTTGGCGAGCGGCAGCAACGGGTCGTTGACGTGCATCGACTCGAGCAGGTCGTCGGCGGCCTTCTTGAGGATCTTCGCCCGCGGGTCGAAGTTGCGGTAGACGCGGTGGCCGAAGCCCATCAGCTTGACCCCGGACTTCTTGTCCTTGACCTGGTTGATGATGTCGGGGATCGACGTGCCGTCGGCCTGGATGCGCTGCAGCATCTGGATGACCTCCATGTTCGCTCCACCGTGAAGCGGTCCCCACAACGCCGACACGCCTGCAGAGCAGGCGGCGTACAGGTTGGCCTTCGACGAGGCGACCATGCGCACGGTCGAGGTGGAGCAGTTCTGTTCGTGGTCGGCGTGCAGCACGAAGAACAGGTTCAGCGCCCGGGACGCCTCGTGGCTCGGTTCGAACTCGTTGTAGGGCACCGAGAACATCATGTGCAGCAGGTTGCGCACGTAGCTGAGGTCCGGACGCGGGTAGATCAGCGGCTCGCCGATCGACGCCTTGTAGGACGCCGCCGCGATCGACCGCACGCGGCTCAGCAGCCGGGCCGCCGCCAGCAGGAACGTCTCGTCGTCGACGATGCGGGGCCGGTGGAACGTGCCCATCGCGTTGATCATGCTCGACATGATCGCCATCGGGTGACCGTTGGCGGGGAACGCATCGAAGTGCTTGTTCATGTCGTGGTGCAGCGCCGCATTGTCGGAGAGCAGCGCCGCGAACCGGGTGCGTTCCTCCTCGTTGGGCAGCTTGCCGAACATCAGCAGCCACGCGGTCTCGACGAACGAGGAGCGCTTCTCGGCCAGATCCTCGATGGCGATTCCCCGATAGCGCAGGATACCGTTCTCGCCGTCGATGTAGGTGATGTCGGACACGCACGAGCCGGTGTTGCCGTAACCGTCGTCGAGGGTGATGTAGCCGGTTTCCGCGCGCAACCGCGAGATGTCGATGGCTCGTTCCCCCTGACTTCCGATCACGACCGGCAGTTCATGGACGACGCCGTCGATCTCGAGCTTCGCGGTACCTACTGGGGTGGGAGCTGCCATGTCTGTCGGCCTTCCTGAGCATCGTGAACCGGTTCCGATCCACCCTCATCCTGACCGCCCGAGGGACCGAAGACCGACGCGGTCCGCGATCTGGGCACGCTGTCCAACCGGCCGGGGGCGATCACGAATCAGGGACGAGCGGGGGTGGGCGGTGCTCCGGTGCCGAATACCCTGGAGAGACACCCGGGCACGACCGGCGGACGCCGCGAGGTGACGGTCGACGTGTCCGAGCACTCCCACGGAAGGGATCCCGATGGCGAAAATGCCGGTGAACAGGCAGACGATGAGCGGCCTGGGCAAGGCGCTGATGGCCGCCGCTCCGGCCATGGCGCCGGCTGTCGCGGTCAGCGCCCTGCGCCGCATCGTCGACCTCGGGATCGACGGGTACTCACGTCTTCCCGGCGCCAAACAGGCCGCGGGCGCGGCGCTGCAGAAACACAGTTCGAGCGAGCCGGCGATCGATGCGCTGGTCAAGCAGCACCTCGCGATGGCGGGCGCCCAGGGATTCGTCACCAACCTCGGCGGGTTCGAGGTGATGGCGCTCACGATGCCGGCCAACGTCACGGGCATCGCCATCGTCCAGGCGCGGATGGTCGCCTGCGTCGCCCACCTGCGCGGCTACGACATCGACGATCCCCGCGTCCGGGGTGCGGTGATGATGTGCCTGCTCGGCGACAGGGGGGTGCAGGAACTCGTTGACAAGGGCGACCTGCCGAGCCCGATGGTGGTGGCCACCGCGCCGGTGCTCGACGACTCCCTGCACGCGACGATCGCCGAGAAGGTCATGTCGGCCCTCGTGGCCAACGCGACCGGACGCCGGATGGCGGTGGCCGTCACCAAGCGGGTTCCGGTGGTGGGCGGTGGGGTCGGGGCGGTGGCCGACGGGTGGTCGACCTACACGATCGCCCAGTTCGCCAAACGCCAGTTCGTGAGCCGCCACCGCTGAGCCCGGCGGACGCCGCGACGCTCAGGCCCCGCCGGTGTAGTGCCTGGTCACCCGCGCGGTGATCAGGCAGGTGACCTCGTAGGGGATGGTTCCCATCGCGGCGGCGGTCGGTTCGATTCCCAGCGACGCCTCCCCCATCGCGATCACGTCGTCGCCGACGTGCACCTCGGGCGTATCGGGGCCGAGGTCGAGCATCGTCTGGTCCATGCACACGCGCCCGACGACCGGGTAGCAGCGACCCCGGATGCTCATCAGCCCCCGGTTCGACAGCTTGCGGGAGTAGCCGTCGCCGTACCCGACGGGAACCGTGGCGATCCAGGTGTCGCGGGGCGCGGTCCACGTGCGGCCATAGCCGACGGTTTCGCCGGCTCGGATCGGCTTGATGAACGTCACCCGGGTGCGCAGTTCCATGGCGGGACGCAGCACGACGCTGCGCTCGGCCTGGGGGTCGGGGTAGTAGCCATAGACCATCACGCCGGGACGCACCAGCGTCATGCCCGCGAGGTCGTGACCGAGCACGGCACCCGAGTTCGACGCGTGAACGAGCGGCACCGGGCCGCGGGCGTCCTCGACCTCGGCGACGGCGCGACGGAACCTCGCCAGTTGGTTGCGAGTGAACTCGGCGCCCTCGGGGACGTCACTGATCGGCAGGTGGGTCATCAGGCCCTGCAGGCCGAGCCCGGAGGCGTCGATCCGGCGGGCGAGGTCGACGGCGGCGTCCGGTTCGGCGCCGATCCGGCGCATGCCGGTGTCGAGCACGAGGTGGACGGGCGTGCCGGCCGGGGCCCTCCGGGCCACCTGGTCGATCGAGTCGGCGTCGACGACCGTGAGCGTGATGCCGGCATCGAGCGCGGCGTCGACCTCCGCCGGGGCGGCGTGCGAGAGCTTGAGGATCGGCAACCGGACCCCTGCTCGACGCAACTCGATCCCCTCGGGGACCGTCGCGACCCCGAGCCAATCGGCGAGTGCCGCGGACTCGATGAACCGCGACACTTCGACCGCCCCATGGCCGTAGCCGTTCGCCTTCACCGCCACGAGGACGGCGCGGTCGCCGACCCGGTCGCGGACGCCGCGGAGATTGTGCGCGATCGCGCCGAGGTCGATGACGGCGTGGGTCGGGTAGAGCACCCGGCCATTGTCCCGCACACGGCGCGGCGGTGCGATACACCGGCGACCGAACGCGGACTCGGGGCAGAATTGCTGCATGTCCAACGAGAACTGGAACCAGAACCCGAACGATCCCAACGCCCAGCGTCCCTGGGGGTCCTCGTGGGATGCCGTCGGACAGCCGGGAGGATCGCAGCCCGAGCAGCCGCCGGGCGCGCCCGGTGCCCCGCAGGGCGCTCCCGGGCCTCAGCCCGGACCCCCGGCGTCACAGGGCACCCCCTCGTCGCAGCCCAGCGCGTCGCAACCCACCCCCGCCGGCTGGGAGAACTCCGGGTGGGGTGCCCCGCCGCAGGGCCAGTGGCAGACCGGCTGGAACTCCAGCACCCAGTACCCCGAACAACAGCAACAGCCGCCCCAGGGCTGGCAGCAGCAACCCCCCGCGGGCCAGGAGTTCGCCGGCGGCCAGTGGGCGCCGGCGCCTGCCCGAGCGCCCCGCGGCGAGGGCGCGTTCGGCCGGTTCTTCCGGGCACTTTTCGACCTCGACTTCCGCAGCTACGTCACGCCGCAAATCGTCAGGATCCTCTACATCCTGTCGATCGTCGCGGTCGGCCTCTACTGGATCGGCTCGGTGTTCGTGCTGTTCGCCTCGGCGCACAGCACCTCGGTGTTCACCGGGACCCAGACGACCAACGGTGGCGTGGTGTTCCTCGCGGTGCTCGACCTGCTGTTCGGCTGGATCTTCGCGCTCGCGGTGATCGCGCTGATCCGCATGCAGTACGAGTTCATGACCGCGATGATCCGCACCAGCGAGTACGCCCGCGACATCCACGCCCACCTCGGGGCCGGCGAGGCCACCGGTCGGGCCGACGAGACGGCCGCGACGCTGTGAGGTGACCGCCCGATCCCCCAGGATTCGCACGTCCTGCAGGGATCAGGCACCCAGGAGGGGCTGCCATGCAGGACGTGTCGATCTCGGGGAACGCCGGGGTCGAACGCTGCCCGAGCGCATGGACGCCGGGACGCCCCCGGGCCTGGGAGCGGACGCCGAGGCTCCGGCGTCCGCGGGCCCCAATCAGTACAACAGGGCGAGGGTCGGATCGTTGAGGATCGCCGCGACGTCGTACAGGAACTTCGAGCCCTGCTCGCCGTCGATGAGTCGGTGGTCGAACGACAGACCGACGGTGGTGACCCAGCGGGGTTCCACCCGCTCGGCGGCTCCCTCCCCGATCACCCACGGACGCCGCTGGATCGCCCCCATGCACAGGATCGCCGACTCGTTGCGGTTGATGATCGGCGTGCCCGCGTCGATGCCGAAGACTCCGACGTTGGTGATGGTGAACGTGCCGTTGGCGTAGTCGGCGGGCTGTAGCTTGCCCTCGCGGCTCACCTGCACGAGCTGGTTGGTGGCCCGGGCGAGTTCGAGCAGCGACATCCGCTGGGCGCCCTTGATGTTGGGCACCATCAGCCCGCGTGGCGTGGCCGCGGCGACGCCGAGGTTGACGTCGTCGTGGTAGACGATCTCCTGGTTCTCCTCGTCCCACGACGCGTTGATCACCGGAGTGGCCTCCATCGCCAGGCACACCGCTTTCGCGTGCAGCAGCAACGGCGAGATCCGCAGCCCGGCGAACTCGCGGCGTGACTTGATCCGCTCGACCATCTCCATCATGGCGGTGACGTCGATGGTCACCCACTCGGTGACGTGGACGTGGGTGGTGATCGAGTCGACCATCGCCTGCGCGGTGACCTTGCGGACGCCGCGGATCGGCTCGCGTCGCTCGCCCCCGACGCTCCCGGACCGGAACGAGCCGCCGTAGCTGTGATCGGAGCCGTCGTCGAAGGCCGAACCGCCGAACCCGGCGTCGTGCACGTAGGAGTCGGCACCGATGCTCTGCTCACCGAACCGCCCACCCGCGTATTCGGCCCGGCTGCCCTGACCGAACTGGCCGTTGGCGGCAGCCTCGTCGTCGCTCATGACCCGGCCGGAGGCGAGTGTCTGCATCGCGGCGGCGGCCTCGACGTCGCCGCGGGTGATGCGCCCGTCGGGTCCGGTCCCGGTGACCGTCTCGAGGTCGACGCCGAGCAGCTTCGCGAGATGGCGCACGGGTGGCTTGGCGAGTTTGGGGCCCGATCCGCGGGCCGGCACGATATCGGTGCCGCGAGGGGCCTTGCCCGGGTCGGGCAACGGATCCCCATGAGCCTCGGCGGTGACCGGCCCCCCGGGGATCACCTCGTCGGCGCGGCGCCCATGCTCGCTCTGCTCGTAACCCGCGTTGTACGCCTCGTGCACCTGTCGGCCATCGGTGTCGGCCCCGGCGTGCCGGCGGCGGCGACGCGACGATGACCCGCTCGGCCCGTAACCGACGAGGTTGGGGCCCGGAACGTCGCCGCCGTTGTCGGACGCCTGCTGCTGCGGGGCGTCCGAGGGCGGCTCATCCGCGGAGCCGTCGTCGATGGTGATGATCGGCGTCCCGACCTCGACCGTGGTGCCTTCGGGCACCAGCAACGCTGTGACGGTGCCCGACACGGGCGCAGGCAACTCGACGAGCGACTTGCTCGTCTCGATCTCCACGATGATGTCGTTGACCTTGACGGAGTCGCCCTCGGCGACCATCCACCGGATGATTTCGGCCTCGACGAGGCCCTCCCCCGGGTCGGGAAGTCGGAACTGGAACATCGCTTCTCCCTTTGGTGCTCAGTAGGCCAGCGACCGGTCGACGGCGTCGAGGATCCGGTCGACGTCGGGCAGGAAGTCGTTCTCGACGCGTGAGTTCGGGTAGGGCATGTCGTGTCCGGTGACCCGGAGCACGGGTGATTCCATGAGATAGAACAGGTCCTCGGACAGCCGGGCGGCGATCTCCGCCCCGAGGCCGAGCGTCTGGACATCCTCGTGCACGACGATCGCCCGCCGGGTGCGCCGCACCGAGTTGGTGAGCGTCACCATGTCGATCGGCGAGAGGCTGCGCAGGTCGACCACCTCGAGGGAACGCCCCTCGTCCTCGGCGATAGCGGCGGCCTCGGCGCACATCTTCACCATCGGCCCGTAGGTGATGAGGGTCGCGTCGGTTCCCCCGCGCACGACCCGTGCCTGGTGCAGTGGCAGCGGTTTCGTGTCGTGCACCACCTCGCCCTTGTCGTGGTAGCGCCGCTTGGGCTCGAGGAAGATCACCGGATCCTCGGATGCCACCGCCTGCTGAATCATCCAGTACGCGTCGTTGGGTGTGGAACACGTGACGACCTTGAGTCCGGCGGTGTGCGCGAAGTAGGCCTCGGGAGACTCGGAGTGGTGTTCGATCGCGCCGATGCCGCCGCCGTAGGGGATCCGGATGACCATCGGTACCGCGTGGCGTCCCTCGGTGCGGTTGTGGAACTTGGCCACCTGGCTGACGATCTGGTTGAACGCCGGGTAGACGAAACCATCGAACTGGATCTCGACCACGGGTCGGTAGCCGCGCAGGGCCAGGCCGAACGACGTGCCGACGATCCCGGACTCGGCCAGCGGGGCGTCGATGACGCGGTCCTCGCCGAAGTCCTTCTGGAGTCCCTCGGTGATGCGGAACACCCCGCCGAGCTTGCCGATGTCCTCGCCGTAGAGAAGCACCTTGGGGTTGGCGTCGAGGGCGCGGCGCAGGCCCGCGTTGAGGGCCTTGGCCAGGGTCATCGTGCTCATCGGGAACTCCCTTCGGCGGCCTCGAAGCCGGCAAGGTACGAGATGTGGGCGTCGCGCTGGTCCTCGACCTCGGCCGTCGGCACGCGGAACACCTTGTCGAAACGGTGCGCGAGCGGCTCGCTGCGCAGGGACTTGCAGGCGGCGCGGACGTGTTCGCCGAACTCGTCGGCCTCGGCGTCCAGGTCGGCCAGCCAGGCCTCATCGATGGCTCCCACGCCGAGCAGGTAGGTCTTGACCCGCTCGATGGGGTCCTTGCGCCGCCATGCCTCCGTCTCCTCGGACAGGCGGTACTTCGACGGGTCGTCGGAGGTCGTGTGAGCGCCCATCCGGTAGGTGAACGCCTCGATGAACGCCGGCCCCTGACCCTCACGGGCCCGCTCCATCGCCCAGTCGGTGACCACCTTCACGGCGAGCACGTCGTTGCCGTCGACCCGGATCCCCGGGAACCCGTATCCCCACGCCCTCTGGTAGAGGGGGATCCGGCTCTGCCGGATGGTGGGCTCGCTGATCGCCCACTGGTTGTTGGTGCAGAAGAACACGACCGGGGCCCGGAAGCTCGCGGCGAAGACGTAGGACTCGTTGACGTCACCCTGGCTGGACGCTCCGTCGCCGTGGAACGCCAGCACGGCCGCGTTGCGCTCCGGATCGGGATTGCCGACGGCCCCGTCGTGCTGGATGCCCATCGCGTAGCCGGTGGCGTGCAGCGTCTGGGCGCCGATGATGATCTGGTACTGGGCGAAGCGGGTGGCCTCGATGTCCCAGTCGCCCATCGAGGTCCCCCGGAACAGGCCGAGCATGTTGGCGACGGGGACATCGCGCAACATCGCCACCCCGTGCTCGCGGTAGGTGGGGAAGATCATGTCGGTATCCCGGACCGCCCGACCGGAGCCGATCTGGGCGGCCTCCTGGCCGAGCAGCGGAGGCCACAGTCCCAACTCCCCCTGCCGCTGGAGGCTCGTGCCCTCCTGGTCGTAGCGCCGGGCTAGCACCATCTCGCGCAGGTAGCCGGCGATCTCGGCGTCGTCACCGGTGAAGGCGAACTCGGGATGCTGCACACGGCGACCCTCGGGAGTGAGCAACTGCACCATCTCGTCGGACGCGGTCACGGCGTCGGCGAGGCCGGCGGTTACGGGCGGACCACTCCAGGGCTGGACGGGTTGACTCATCGAGATCCTTTCCGGCGGCATCGTAGGCGCGGCGATGACCCCTCCCCCATCGGTCAGCGGCACGATGGACCGAGCCTAGTTGCACGACCACGGGTGACGGGGCGGGTTCCTCGAACCTACGGAACCGAAGGTTACTACACCGTAACCAGTGCCGCCAGGGGGCTCCCGGCGTCCCGAAAGGCCTGCGGGAGAGACGGATCCTGAGATTTGTTCATCTTTCACTCATCTTTCGATCAGCCAGAACGCCGCTCCGATAGTGCCTTCATTAGGGTGTACTCCAGATCGCCAGATTTTGGAGGATTAGACGGACCCCCCCTAGGGGTGATTCCTCAGGGTTTTTCATGGTGGCCGGGGGTCCGCCGATGACATACTCCGAACGTGACCCCGGACCCGACCGCCCTCGCAGCCGTATCCACGCCCGTGCGCATCGCCATCGTCAACGACTACGAACTCGTCGTTCAGGGCGTTCGGATGATGCTCGCCCCCTGGGCGGATCGGATCCAGGTGGTCGAACTCGACCTCAACGCGAGCGTGCGCCGCTCCGTGGACATCGCCCTGTACGACACCTTCGGTCAGGATCGATCAGCGATCCAGAAGGTCCGACTCCACCTGCGCGACGCCGGAGTCCAACGAGTCGTCGTCTACTCGTGGCAGTTCACCCGCGAGGCCGCCCAGGCGATGCTCGGTGTCGGCGTCTCGGCGGTCATCTCCAAGCGCCTCCCGGCAGCCCGGCTCGCGAGCGCACTGCTCGACGTCGCCGCCGGACGCACGGTCGTCGCCGCCAACGGGTGGTCACTGCGCGAGTCCGACCCCACCGCGCCCACGAGCGCCGCCAGCTACGCCGACTGGCCGGGACGGGAGTACGGGCTCACGATGCGTGAGGCGGAGATGATCGCGCTCATCACCCAGGGACTCACCAACGTCGAGATCGCCCGCCGCGCGTTCATCAGCGGCAACACCGTGAAGTCGTACATCCGCGCGGCCTACCGCAAGATCGGTGTGACCCGCCGTTCGCAGGCGGTCGCGTGGGGGTTGCGCCACAACATGACACCCCAGGTCGGACGGGTCCTCCTGCGGCCCGAGGCTGTCCTGCCCCAAGGAGGGCTCGAGGCCGACGCTGGGTAGAGTTCCAGCGATGACCACTGAGACAGCCGGCGGCCCGACCGGACCCGCAGCCCGGCCCGCGCCCCACCGTGTCGTGATCGTGGGGGGCGGGGTCACCGGCCTCGTCGCGGCCCGACAGATCCTTCGCGACCGCCCCGAGACCACCGTCACCGTACTCGAGGCGTCCGAACGGCTGGGTGGCCAGGTGCTGGCGATCGACGTGGACGGTGTCGCGGTCGATGTCGGGGCCGAGGCCATCCATCTGGGCGCTCCCGCGGCGGCCGACCTCGCGCGGGCCCTCGGCCTCGACGCGACGGTGATCGCCGCCCGCCGGGGACAGTCGGTGCTGCTCACCCGCAGGGGTCTGCGTCCACTCCCGGCGGGTGTCGGTCCCACGGGACCCACCCGGGTGGGCCCGGTGCTGCGCTCGGGGATCCTCTCCTGGCACGCCATCGTGCGCGCGGGCCTCGAGCCGCTCACCCGCCGCCGCCAGGCCGCCGACGTCGCGGTCGGCGACTTCGTCCAGGGACGGTTCGGCCGCGAGGTCACCGACACCTTCGTCGACCCCCTGCTCGGCAACCTGCACTCGGGCGACATCCACCGGCTGAGCCTGCAGGCCACGGCCAAGCAACTCGTCCCGGTCGCCGAATCGGGCACCTCCCTGTTGCTCCGTGCGCTGAGGAAGCCGACCCCACCGCCGCGGCGCCCCGACGAACCGGCGCCCCTGCCGATGTTCGCCAGTTGGCCCGGCGGCCTCGGCGCCCTGGTGGACGCGCTGGCCTCCTCGCTCGAGGGACATGCCACCGTGCGCACCGCGGTTCGCGTCGAGGCAATCGGGCGCACCGGAGACACGTGGCGGGTCGACACCGGCGAGGGGCCGGTCGAAGCCGACGCCGTCGTGGTCGCGGTGGGACCGCGGCCGGCGGCTGTCCTGCTGGGCCCCCACTCGCCGGCCACTGCGCGGGCGCTGGAGGCGGTCGACACCGCCTCGGTCGCCACCGTCGTGCTCGCCTACGAACGCGAGGCGGCCGAGCAGAACCCGGTGCTGCGCGACGCCAACGGGCTGCTGCTCAACTCCAGCCAGTCCGGCGTGCTCAAGGCGATGACGAACATGTCCCGCAAGTGGCCCCTCGGCCATCCGTCGTGGCACATCGTGCGCGTGTCGGTCGGCCGGGCGGGATCCCGGGTGGCGGTCGACCTGTCCGACGCGCAGATGATCGCGGCCGCTTCGGGCGAACTGGCCACGCTCATCGGGCTCAACGCGACGCCGGTGTTCGCCACGGTCGTGCGCTGGCCCGACGCGATGCCCCAGCTCACCGTGGGTCATCCCGGGCGGATGGCCGCCGCGCGCGCCGAGCTCGCGGGCATCCCCGGATTGCACCTGGCCGGCTCGGCCGCCGACGGCCTGGGCCTCACGTCGACGATCGCCTCCGGCGTTCAGGTGGCGCGGACGCTGGTGGGCTGAGCGGCGTCCGCCCGAGGGGAGGGCGCCGTCCGCACTCTCCCGCATCCGAGTTATGCTCTCTCCTACACGAAGTAGTTGACGGGCAAACGATCAGCGAGGGTGGAGAGGCCATGAGCACAGTCACCGAGCCGGAGACGCAACCAGCAGCGGACGCTCTCGCGACGCGGGGGCCGTCGCACCACCCGCTCGTGCGCACCATCAAGCACGACATCAACGTGAAGCCGTTCATCGTGATCTGGGAGGTCACCCGGGCCTGCCAGCTCGTGTGCAAGCACTGCCGCGCGGACGCGCAGCACACCCCGGACCCCCGCCAGCTGACCACCGACCAGGGCAAGGCGCTGCTCGACGAACTCGCCTCGTACGAGGCGCCGCGTCCGCTCGTCGTGTTCACGGGCGGCGACGCGTTCGAGCGTCGTGACCTCGCCGAACTGGTCCGCTACGGCACCGGCCTCGGACTCAACGTCTCACTCTCCCCGTCGGTGACTCCCCTCATGACGCCGGCGCTGCTCGCCGAACTGCGCGACGCCGGCGGCAGGGCCATGTCGGTGAGCCTCGATGGCGCGACAGCCGAGACCCACGACGCGTTCCGCGGTTTCGCGGGCACGTTCGAGGCCACGCTGCGGGCCGCGAAGTGGATCACCGACGCCGGCTTCCGGCTGCAGGTGAACTCGACGTTCACCAAGGGCAACATCCACGAGGCGCCGGCCCTGTTGAAGACCGTGCTCGAGATGGGCGCGTTCATGTTCTACACATTCCTCCTCGTCCCGACCGGACGCGGCGCCGACCTGCAGGCCCTCAGCCCCGACGAGCGCGAGGACGTCATGCACTGGCTGCACGACGTGAGCGACCGGATCGCGATCAAGACCACCGAGGCGCCCCAGTACCGGCGGATCGCGATCGAGCGCGACCGGGCCCGGGAGGCCGGCGAACCCCTTCAGCCGCGCGGCGAGCTCTACCACTACCTCACCGAGGAGACCACCCGCCTGCTCGGCGCCCACGCCGAGCGACCGCGTCCGCCCCGCCCCCCGATGGCCGTGAACTCCGGATCGGGATTCGCGTTCATTGATCACATCGGCGACGTCTACCCCAATGGCTTCCTGCCGGTGCACTGCGGCAACGTCACGCAGCAGCGGTTCAGCGAGATCTATCGCGACTCCCCCGTGTTCCAGGCGTTGCGGCGTCCCCAGGAGTTCGAGGGCAAGTGCGGCGTGTGCGAGTTCAACTTGCTGTGCGGCGGATCGCGATCCACCGCCTACGCGCTGACGGGCAACTACCTGGCATCGGACCCCACCTGCGCCTACGTGCCCCCGGCGTGGGCCGTGCGGGAGGCCGCGTCCGCCGCGGTGTGACGCGGGCTGCGAATCTGCCGGTAACCGCGGAGCTTTCAGCGGCCATTGCCCCACGGGACTCCGGTCGCCCCGGATCCGGTGGCCGGGTGATCGCCCGGGCTGCGCCGATCTCCCACGCGACGCGTTCGGGGTCGGTGCGGAGCATCCCCAGCGTGAGGCCGAGAACGCGGTAGCCGTGGGCCATGAGCAGGGCGCGCCGTCGGTAGTCGTACTCGCGGTCGATGGTGCTGCTGTGGTGTTCGACGCCGTCGAGTTCAAGTGCGAGGCGCTCGCGACCGAACAGCGCGTCGATGTAGTGGACGCTGCCCCGCATCTCACGCCGCACGTTGCCGTTCCAGCCCGCGATGGCGAGCCTGCGGAGGAAGTCGTGCAGTTCCGCTTCGCCGCGTGACCAGGCATTCTCCCGCGCACGCCACAACAGCCGCCGAACCTCGGCGTTGCCCGCGCGCTGGGGGTGGGCGGAGAGGGCGCGTCGCACCGAGTGCAGGCCGACGACGCGTCGGCGCAGCGCATCGTAGAGCGGGTCGTCGTCACCGTCACGCAGCAGATCGATCACCGTGAGGCTGGGGGCCGAGAACCTCAACGGCCCTCGGATGCGGATGTACCGGGGATCGGGGGAGTCCTCGACCACGCGGAACCCCGGATGCGCAGCCGTTCGGCGTCCGGTGACCGTCACGTCATCGACGCGGATGCCGGGGTCGAAAGCCCACTCTGGCGGCGGCTCGGCCCGGCAGGACTCCGCCGGGACGCCACCGGACGGCTGCCACGATCCGGACGTCGGGGTCGTCGACGAGGGCGGACGCAACGACCACGCCGGGAAGCGGGCGCGCCAGCGTCCCCGCACGCAGCCCGGCGCGGATGGTCCAGTCGAGGTCCGGGTGGTCGCGGATGCGCAGAGCGCCGCCCGCACGGGCAAGACGCCGATCGAGCTCGCTCCGTCGGGTAGTCACGACCGGATTGTGGGCACAGACACCGGTGCCGAGTGGCCGAGATGCGGCATCTGTGGATGATCAGGGGCGCCGGAGCGGCCTGTGGACGACCGGGACACCTCGGAATCGGCAGGCGACCGGGCCCCGCGAACGCGAGCACCGACGACAGTGGGCAGGCCGCCTGCGGACCCGGGGACGAGTTCCGGGGCTTCGGCCCGACCCCCGGCGCCTCGGCCCGACCCCGGGCGTCAGCCAGGTGCACCCGCCCGGGCCCGCCGGGACGCCGCGAGGCTCGTGAATGTGGTGGCCGCGAGGATCAGCACGATGAGCGCCAGGGACCATAGCGTCGAGATCGTGGGCACCCGCGGCCATACGGTGTGCGCCCAGTGCAGGATCAGCTTGACCGAGATGAGCGCGAGGATCAGTGCCATGCCGTGGCCGAGATGCACGAGCCTGCTGAGGACACCGGAGATGAGGAAGTAGAGCGCCCGCAGGCCCATCAGCGCGAAGGCGTTGGTCGCGAACACGAGATACGCGTCGTCGGTGATGCCGAACACCGCCGGCACCGAGTCGACGGCGAAGAGCACGTCGACCGCGAGGATCGCGAGCACGGCCACGGACAGCGGGGTCACGACGCGGCGTCCGCCCTCGGTGACGACCATCGCGGAGCCCCGGTAGCCGTCGGTGACTGGGACCACCCGACGGATCCCGCGCACCACGGCCAGATCGTTGACGTCGGGCTCGTCATCGTGGCCTCGGACGGCGTCCCGCCACACCTTGACCGCGCTCACCAGCAGCACCAGGCCGAACACCAGGAACGTGATCCCGAAACGCGCCAGCATCACCGCGCCGACGGCGATGAACACCGCGCGCAGGGCGAGCGCCCCGGCCACCCCGATCAACAGCACCCGCTGCTGCAACGCCCGTGGCACCGCGAAGCCGCCGAGCAGCAGCATGAACACGAACAGGTTGTCGACGCTCAGCGACTTCTCGACGACGTACCCCGACAGGAACTTCAGGCCGGCGTCACCGCCGAAGCGGATCCACACCCAGGCGCCGAACCCGAGGGGCAGCGCGACGTAGAACACCGACCAGCCCACCGACTCCCGGATGCCCACCTCGTGGGGACGCCGGGTGATGACGAAGTCGAGGGCGAACAGCAGGAGGATCCCACCGATGGTCCAGCCCCACAGAGCCGGGGTGGCGATGGTCTGCAGAGGTGGGAGCGCCGCCCCCGGAGTGAGGGGAACAGCGCCGGCGAGGGGCGCGAGGAGGCGGGTCATGGGAAATCCTCAGATCGGTGAACGGTCCGAGGTCTCCTTCACCACCACATCGCGTGTGGGGCGTCACCCGGGGCGGTTGCGGAACCGTCCGTACTGACCGGGCGAACTTCGCGAAGTACTCCCCTCAAGGCATCCCATACTAACCGAGCTCTCAGCTGCCCTTCCAGTAGAGCGCACGCGCGGGGCACATGCGGATCGCCGTGTCCCCGTCGTCGGGGTCGACGAGGGCGTCAAGCAGGATCGGGTAGCCGTGCGCATCGAGCGTGAGGTTGCGCGGCAGGATCTGGGCGCAGACGCCGTGTCCGGTGCAGGCCATCCGATCGATCTGAAGGGGGACGATCTCCTCGGCCCTCATCCCGGAACTCATGACGATCTCCTCGCGGCGTAGCGGCAACGCCCGGCGGCGTGCTCGGCGATGTGGTCGGAGAACACGGCGAGAGCGCTGCGGGCGACCCCGGCGACGCCGTCAGGGAACTTGCAGCCGCCGCGTCCCGGCAGCAGCCCGAGGTTGACCTCGAGAGCCCGGCGGTGCCTCGCCGACGGGCTGCGCACGAACTGCTGCCACAGCGCCGACAGTTCGGGGACGCCGAACATGCACGGCCCGCACTGGCCGGCCGACTCCCCGGACGCGTAGGACAGCAGGTCGCCGACGATGTCGAGGGGACAGCGCCGGGGATCGAGCACCTCGATGATTCCGGGGCCGAGGCGGGCGTCGAAGCGGGCCAGACCCTCGCGAGACCAGGGCGACGAGGTGATGGCGACAATCGGCGCGAACGCGCCGCCCAGGCCGTTGATCAGCACATACTCGGCGTCGGAGCGGGTGTGCGCGGCCGCGAGCAGGTCGCCGATCGGGACGCCGGCCTGGGTCTCGATGACCACGGGGCGACCGACGTAGCCGCCGACCGAGGCGAGCCGCGGCCCGGGCTCGGCCGCGGTGCCGTAGCGGCGGAACCACTCCGGCCCATGCTCGGCGATCTGGGCGATCCGCCAGACCGTTTCCGCGTTGAGCACGACCGTCGGCGGGATACGCCGTCCGGTCGAATCGCGGCCACCCTGGATGTACAGCGGCCGCTTGGTCATCGGGCGCGCCAGACCGCCCTCGGCGAAGTTGATCAGCGAACTCTCCTCCGAGGACACGTAGCGGCCGGGCACGTCGAGCGTGTCGACGCCGGCCCGCCGCAGCCGCTCCTCGGTGGCGGAGCCGCGGTGGGCCGCGAAGCTCACCTGACCGCGCGCCAGCCGTCCGACGATGGTGGCGCCGCGCAGCAGGTCGTCGCGGTGGTTGGCGACGACCCAGCCGTCCTTGACCGCACCGAGCTCACCGTCGCAGGCGTTGACGATCACCCCCGTGCGGCGCCTCGTCAGCGCCCGGAGCTTCACGGCGGACGGGAAGGCCGCCCCGCCGCGTCCGGTGAGCCCGGCGGCCTCGAGAGAGTCGAGCAACTGGACGCCGGTCGAGTTCAGCGTTGCGGGGGTCATGACCACTCCTGTTCGAGGATGACGTCGCGGCGCTCACGGTCGTGGTGGCGGGCGTTGACCCGCCACGCGATGGCCAGCAGGCCCACGACGCCGCAGGCCAGGGTGATGACACGCAGCACCCATTCCTGACTCGTGCCGAGCGCGAAGCCGTGGACGATCGCCATCGGCCAGAACGCGTAAGCCAGCCAGTGCACGAGCTTCCAGTTCCGCTCCGGGATCCGGTGGCGCAGGTACGAGGTGGCCACCACCACGGCCAGCAGGTCGAAGGCCAGGGTGCCGAGGCCCACCCAGAAGGGCGAGTATCCGCTGGTGAACGGCACGATGAAGGAGATCCAGTTGATGTTGACGAAGGTCTCGGCGATGGCCGTGGTGATGTGCACGAGCAGGAACACGACCATGCCGAGGGCGATCCACCGGTGCAGGGCCATGGTGATGGTGGGGCTTGCGGCGTGAGGCTTGCGGCGTCCGGCGATGAGGACACCGGCCACGA